>JBCBTE010000050.1:0-18794 GCA_039818805.1 Pseudomonadota bacterium | reverse complement strand
CTGAAAAGCCGCTATGCTGATACAGTTGAAGCTGGTTCAAGTCGCGCTGCTTTTGTGCCCGCTGACCTTCTGGCAAGCCAGCGATCCGCGCCTGAACTTCTTCAACTGTATCAGCATAGCGGCTTTTCAGTTCATCAAAGTCTTCAGCAACTCCCATGTACACATCTCCATCTTGTTCGACTTGTGATCCGTTACCCAAAAGCTCGGCGGCTCTTTGGAGGGCTTGAGCAATTTCTTCTCGACTGTCTTGAGACGCCTCGGCGGCAAGCGAGTGATACACAATCCTGGTGCTTGCAATCTCAGCGAGGGTACGGGCCAAATCCTTGCCGATACGCTCGCGCGGAGCTGGCTCACGGATGATACCTTTTGCGGCATCCTCTTTGACCGCGTAGACTTCTCTCGTTCGGGGTGCGTAATGCACCACACCACGATCTATTCGACGTGTTGCCTCTAGCTTGACGCCATACTTTTCGGCCTCTTCCACCATTGCGAGGCGAAAATCGTCGTAGTTAAAGCGGTGATCCCGGCCCAGGTAGAAAAACTCTCCCTCTTGGGAACGTCTATTAAGGACGATGTGAGCGTGGGGGTGATCCCGGTCCTTATGGACTGCGATTACGTAGTCAAAGTGTCCCTCGTCGGTTTCAAAGAACCGCTCGCAAACATCCGAAGCGATATCGCGGACATCCTCAGACCTAGTGCCTTTCGGAAAAGACATGAGCATGTGCGTTGTGTTGCCCATTTTGGGGCGGAAACCGCTATCCCACCGTTCTGCAAAACGATCCGTGAGTTTCTTGATGTCCTTCTCATCGAACTTGGTCTTCTCGTCGAACGTGCCCCGACTGTCCACGAAGTGAGAAAGCTTATTGTCACGCGTGATGTAGGATAGCTGATTACTGAGTTGGCCCTTTGTGTGGGTGCCGCCATTCTTGATCGCCTTGAACACCGCAGCTCGATGGCCCCGTGCAGCACGGTAGAGCTGGCCCGCTTTCTTGCTGTTCAGTCCCTGCATGGAGCCGCGAACACGGTCCCAACCCTCGCGGAAAACCTCGCCGGTAACGGCCTCGACTGCGCTATTTCGTGCCAAGGGCAAACTCCCTCAATACATCATCAACAGTCACCGCCATTACCGAGTTTCGACGCCTGACCAACAGGTCGATCTGATCACCCATCTCCAAAATCGTGCCCGCTAACGCACGGATTTCCTCATACTGCCGGTTCGACCAAGGCGGAGGCATCCCTCTTTTCTTCGCCTCATTCATTCGGCGGGCAATCTGCGTTATGTTGTTGCCGACGCGATTAATCGCTGCACGGAAGCTCGAAAGCTCGCTGGCGAGATGTTCATCTGACACGAAGATGCCGTTTGTTGCTTGCATCAAAGCCCGCAAACCGTCTGCACGGCTATCGAAACCATGCTTTGCGAGCTCGGCGTCGAACGCTTTCATTTCATCTGGGGTCACAGTGACGCTTGCCGCAGAGGTTCGAATGCCCGTGTCACGGCGTCGGTCTTTCTCTCGTTTGATGGTGTAGTCGATTGTTCGCCTAGTCACACCAAACCGCTGTGCAAGCCTCGGCTTTCCTACGCCTTTTGCCGCTTCGCGGACAATCACGAGGCGTTCAGATTGAGTGAGGATGCGACCTTTGGGCATTAGAACAAAGAACCCCTATTTCCTGCCATCATCATAACTGATGTAGTTACAATAATGCTGTTGTATAGACAATGCCTTATTATTGTAACGTAGTCAGTTATTCCGTTTCTCGCCGAGGGACGCAGTTCCGAGGCCGCCCTAGGCAAGTGCAAGGACGGCGCGATCTCCAGACGAAACCCAAACTGTCCCATGCGGGCCCCTACAGCGCCGTACCTTTGTCTGAGCACGCTTACCCTACCAAGTGCCCGTTTTGTCGCTCAGAGGCCGCTCTGTGGCAGCGTGCTGGCTCAATGGCCCAGCGTACTGGCCTTCGTCAGGCGATCTGGGTCTCAATATGAATGAATCTGACCTCAATCACGCGGCAAGCGACAAGCGACACGCGACCATACCCCCGCAATCTTGACACGCCGTCACTCCACACGCGGCACGCGGTCAGCGTCACGCGGTACGCGGTACGCGGTACGCGGTACGCGACCTGGGCACATTGGACACGCGACACGCTGTACGCAGCACGCGCTTTATAAGAACGGACACGCCACACGCGGTTTGCGATATTTGACACGCGGCGTGTGGTATGGGAAAAGCAACACGCAACCTAGAACAAAACCAAAGCGACACGCGAAAAGCGACACGCAATACGCGAAAGAGCAGATATGCAAAACGATGATATGAAAGTTGTCACCGTCATGACGCGAAAAGGCGGCGCTGGCAAAACGACTCTTATGCAGGCGATCACCAGCGCAGCCGTGAAAGACGGCAAGCGATGCCTTGTCCTCGACGCAGACCCTCAGCAAGCTCTGTACAGGTGGTTTCACCGACAAGAGATCAACAACCCGTTGGCGAAGGTCCAGCAACTGGAATTTTCGACAGACCTTGAGGAAGTGATTGACGCCGCATGGCAAGCCGGCGAAACGGATATCGTCTTCGTCGATACACAAGGCGCAGCTGGAGCATGGGCTGATGACTTGGCTGCAAGCAGTGACTTTCTAGTCGTACCCATGAAGCTCGCAGAAAAAGACCTTTCAATCACCAAGGACACATTCAACTGGTATGTTGGATTACGCGACCGCACCGATGACCCGGCTGCGCTGCCTAGCCTCCGCATAATATTCGCAGACGTTCCTACAAAGCCAACCATTGCCCAGAAGGCGATAGAGGAAGAAGCCCTGCGTCTTTTTCCGATCATGGAGAACTACTTCATGCATCGCAATCAGCACCTAGATGCAGATTCCGGGGGCTTCCTCCACGACCTTGCAAACCAAAGACGCGAGTCCAGATACGCCCTTCTGAGAACGCACGCGCGGTATTTTGACGAAGCAGTCGAGGAAGCCCACGACATTCTGAAAGAAATTTTGGGAGTTGAATGATGGTACGCCGCAAAAAACCAAAAATTACCGGGGATGATCCGAATTACTCCCATACATTCGAACGCTTCCGACCGGTAGAAAGCGATATGCCTCCCGATGTCAAAATCCCCGGCGTCAACCAGTCCCCTGCGAAACCCGAGCACATCGACCAATCTGCCAAACCAAAAACAGAAGCAGCAAAACCGGCTGTCGCCGCCACTAAACCAAAGGCATCGGCAAAGGTCGACGTAAAGCCGAAACAGAAGCCAGAAATTGCACCGGCAAAACCAAAAGCATCAAAGCCGAAACCAGTTTCTACAAACGAGCCGAAAACTACGGATACACCGCGAGGTGATCGCCAAATTACGCTTGATGCCGCGGTTAAGGTCACTCAGGCCGAGGCTATGAAGCCACTTGTGGAGAAAGGCCTGCAACAACGTGACATTGTGTTGCTTGCGGGACGCCGTGCAACCGAGAAATTTGTCCTTTCCCCAACATACCTACCAAAGCCAGAGGCTGAGCGTCTCCCGATGCAAGATGGATACCACACGTCCAAGCGACTGGACGGCGCTATCCTTGATGCGATGCGCGACGAACACGATCCTCTGCGTGTGCGGTCCGATCCTGCCATGGTACGAGGTCAGTTCGAAACACTGTTTTGGGAAATGCTTGATGACGTCATTGCCGAGCTACACCAAAAATATAACTAGCCGACACTTGGAGTCAGATGACCTACGAAATCACGCGTGAGACGCGAGATTGAGTAGGGCAGGGGACAACACGCCCTCCGCTTCGCTCTAGGCGCGCCGACTTTCTTTCTATTTTTGATCTGCCTGCCATCCGGCATCGGCTCTCAACAGGGGTTGTGATGCCGCGCAAGCGCGTCAGCCTGCGGGCAAAAAATCGGCACCCCCACGCTGCGTGCGGTTCCCCCAATTTTCAGCCCTTGGCCCCCTGTCTTCGATCCGCTTCCGGACGCAGAACGGGCTACGCCCTCACCTGCTCTGACCTGTTCTCCATGCGCAATGAAGATGCGGCCATTGACGTGGGCGTCATCTATTCTCCCTCTGTCGAGACCCTGCGACGCTTCGGTGCCTCATATATCCAAGATGCAAACACGACGGGCACTCTTGCGATTTTTGATCCTCAAGGTCGATCAATCTTCGCATTCGATATCTGGCAAGGCAGGTGGACAGAAACCGCCGAAACCAACACGTAATCTTCCAATTTCCAAGGTGAAATGCTAAGATTGCGATGAAAGGCAGCTGGTCCATGCGATACAAGAACCACCTTAGTTTTATGGCGCTTATTGCGCTTCTTCCAGTCTCTGCTCATGCGTGGGAGCATGACTTCACACGCGGCCTCGATCTCTATTCGACAACGAGCAACGGCGCTACCATTCGGCTCGTTTGTGATCCCAATCGCGTTTATGGCGGCACTGAAAGCATGATATTGATCGCACTGGGTGGCGAGTCTGATCTGAACAGTGATACGACATTTTCATTCGATGACGGCCCAACAATTTCTGCGCCGATGGTTCACGGTCGCCTATCGAAGCGGGATTTGGACACGACCTTGTGGCAACCGCTTCTTGGTGCACTTCGCAACGCCGAGCGCGTGCACCTGACCGTCAATGGTGACACGCGAACGGTCGACCTGGGCAAATCCGTCGCCTTTACCTGCGTCTAAGCGGGACTGTGCAGGGGTCGTTCGCTGCCAACTGTGCGCCTGGCTGATTGGAAAGCTGACCGCAAACTGGAGCGGTGATAGGGGGCTGTCCGCCCCCGCGCCCGAAGGGCGCTCCCCCGAGGATATTTTTGGCAAGATGAAATTGAAAATTCTCGCTGCTCAGAACAGGCTTAATTGTTCGCCCTGGATCGGTTGAGCGGTCTTCATGTCTTCCAGCCTCCGCGCGCGGTCTTCGTAAGCGCGGCTCTCCACCTCTTGGGCCATCTTGGCCTTGGCCGCAGCTTCGGCCTTCTGCTTTGCAAAGGGGTCACCGTTCTCCGCAAAGAACATAGGTGCCGCCGCAGTGAACGCGAGACCAAAGGTTTCCAAGGACAGCGAATTGCCATGGATGATCCGACCGGCCAACCCTCTTGCGGCGCACTGGATAAAGCACATGTGGAAGGTAGACCGGGAAAGCTCCGTCGCTTCGATCCAAACCTGCGTTTCCAGATTGAACCCTTGGGCTTCGATCACATCAGCAAGCGCCAACAACATGCCACCGGCACCCGCTGCGGGTTCCTGAACTGTCACAAAGCCATTCTTTTCGATGAGGTCTTCGACGCCCTGCAAGTTCATCTCAGCCATTAGCCGCGACACCGGATAGGGCGTGAAGAACTGCCCCATACGACCGTCCAGCGCCCCAAATTCTCCGGCAACCTCACCTAAGAAATCAATGCCGCCGTTGCCGATCTCGCCAAGGGCAAGAGCCATGTATTCCGGCATTGCGCGAATGTGGTCCTTGTCGCGGTAACGCCCCACGACGTCCATATATTGAGCCTCAAGCTCGTCTTGTTGCTCAGGCCATGGGCTGGCCTGCTTGGCAAGGGCGCAATAGGCCAACTCGCAAAAATCCCTTAGAACCTCATCGGCGTGTTTAGATGAACAAATGCGGGACAGCCCTTTGACGAATTTCTGAACGGCAGGGCGGCTCATGACTGCCACACATCGCGAAAGTGGCAATTGACAGGTGCAAGCGGGTACGTGTCTTGCATGACCGCAACGGCCTTTTCCATCTGGGCGTGGCTCAGATCATCGATTTCGTGCAACGTATGAATCTCACCATCTGAGTTGGGATTGGTTGTCACCATGACGTCATAGAACGCAGGTGTTTCGCCGTTCTCAGCCTGTCGTGCCCCATCATCACCGTTGACCATGGCAAAGGCTTGGATTTCCAAGCCAGTTGCTTCATCAACTTCTATGAGACTGCAGCTTGAACCGCATTTTTCGCAGGACTTTTCGTCATAGACTGAATGCAAGACCCAAGCGCCTGCTTTGACCTCCCAATCAGCATAGGCATCTGCCCGAATGTCGGGTGAGCCGCAGCCAGCACAAAGAAAATGGATGCGGGAGGATGGGGCGCGCCTAAGCGAGTCAATTTCAAATCCGGTGCAGGCGACTCCGGTTGTTGTGTCGGCATCGTAGAGGCGTCCAATGTCCTCCGCGATCCGCTCGCGCTGTTCGTCCGCGTCAGAGCAGTCTGGCATTTCAAAATCGAGAGTTACGGTTGCTGTGATTGTCTTGGACATGGCTCAAGCCTCCGCCTGTTCGTCAGCGGCTTGGCCGCCAGCGATAGCAACAGGCTCGAAGTCTTCCCCCCGCAACAGGGCCTTGAGATTCTCGACATTGCCCCCGTGATCAAACATCGCGTGAATTTGGTCCGCGTGTTCTTCGACACGTTCGCGCACAAGGCGCAGCGCCTTCCGGCTGTAGCGTTCAAGTGGGGTGACAAGGATGTACCCATCCCCCGGCTGGCCGGTCTTCCAAGACTTGATGCCAGACCCCGGCACCTGCTCATAAAGACCCGGTGAAAAGTAGATGCCCTTGGGTTTCTGGGAATAGTCCCAGTAATTTGTGCCGCCCTTTTCGTAGTAGACACTGAGTTCCCGAATGTTGGTCTTTGTCAGGCGTTTCGTGTGAACAAGCGTTGGCTGTGGCATTTTCGGCCTCTCCTATGTGGTGACGCTTGGGGTCTTTGCCCCTTTGGCGCGGATTTCAGGCACCGCGCTCTTGCGCGGCTGTTCCTGCAAATCTGCTTGCGGCGAGCACGGAGGGGGGCGAGAAAACGTCCCTAAATCGGGAGGGGGATCACCCGGCAACGCAGCCCAAAGGGACCGTTGTTGGGGACACCCTATTTAGGGACTTTTCCGAGGGGGGAGGCAGTGCCTCCACCCTGAGCGTCCCGTCGTGGCGTTCGGCTTGTCCGAACCCCAAGGGACCAGTGAAGGATCAGGTGTGGAACGTCAGATATGTTTGACGTTCACGTCACAATCTGACCCGATCCATTGAAAAACCATACAGAATTGAATAAGCGACTGGCTCATCTTTGAACGAAGCAAGTAATTGAACTGGGCGCTAAATGTTTAATCTAATCGTTGCTGGCGGAACTCGAAGTAACCGTCAAGATACTCTCCCAGCTAGTCGAATTTTCGAATATACGGAGGACTGGATCAGTGATGCTTTTCGAGTCAACGGTGCTGTCGATTTTGCACGACTTTGTAACCTTCCGACGCTGTTTATGGAGGAAGGTACGGCCGATGAAATAGCACGCCTTGGCTGGCTCTCTCGCGTTGAGCAGGTCGGCAAAGATCTGCGCTTCCACTATTCCTTTGAAGCTGATGTGCCACCAATCACCAACGCACAGATTTATGAACTAGCAGACGAGCTTCAAATAGCTGACTGGGAATTTTCTCGGAACCATTGGGCGGTTAAGAACGTCGACTTGGGTTGCGTTCTTCTGAAGAGCCAGTTTAGCAATGTGCCAAAGCCGTCAGTCTTCCAGCTTAGCGATGCACCCGTAAATCCTCGCCTCATTTCTTTGATGATGCCGTTCGGCGGTTTCGATGGTGTACATCAAGCTCTTAGAGGCGCTATCGAGGCGGCTGGCTTTGAATGCCGACGCGCGGACGACTTTTGGCAACATGCCCATATCATGCAAGATATCATTGAGCTAATCTGTAGATCGCAAGTGGTGGTCTGTGACCTATCGGGAAAAAACCCGAATGTATTCTATGAAGCTGGTATCGCTCATACATTGGGTAAGGAAGTAATTCTCATCACTCAGTCTATGGATGATATTCCTTTCGATCTGAAGGCGCTAAGGTGCATTACCTATCACAACAATGGTGAAGGCCAAGCCAAGCTTGCAGCTGATGTTGTTAGCCGCATCGCGACGATAACTGGGATGCTGCACGCGTAAGCCCGCCTATAGGGTCAGAATGGGAGTTTGCGTTGAGCACCTCAGATAAAATACCTTCACCGATCATCGGTTTGTTAGGCGATGTCTTTAACGACGTGCATACCCACGCCGAGATTGATCGGCTTTTTGCATATGCGGACGCGCCAATAGAAAAACCCGAAGGCAATAAAGTTCAGAAGACCATCGATTGGTTGAGGTTAACGAATAAACACAGTCCGAACCCCTTGAGTGTTTTGGGCGCACTTTTGGAAGATTTGCTTGAGCGCGATCCGTCGGTGCGAAACTATTGGCAGGATGAAGCCTGGTCAAACCTGCTAGAACAAAATCAAGCGAAAATTCAAGCAGCTCTGACGAAAGCAGGGCTGTCTTATAGAACAGGTGGTCACGTTGATACTGCATCTGCCTCACCTGTGGCGTCTTTGCAGGAAAGAGTCGCCCGGGGCGATCTCAAGGCGATAGAAATTGAGATGGATCGTGCGTTGAAGATGGTCAATGGTGATCCGAACGCGGCGGCACATTACGCGGGAAATATCCTTGAAGCCAGTTTGAAAGCGTACCTCAATGCTAAGTCGATTGCGTTCAACGATGAAACAGCAACGCTATCTGATTTGTGGCCACTGGTTAGGGGTGACATTGGCTTGAACCCAAAGGACTTAGAGAGCAAAGACTTGAAGAAAATCGCTTCTGGTCTGAACAGCGTTGTGGACGGGACAATGTATCTTCGGAACAAAAAGAGTGGGGCGCATGGCCGAACCGAAGAACAGACCAGGGATATAGCTTTGCGGCCACGTCACGCACGCTTGGTGGTTCATTCAGTACACACCCTCTCAATGTATGTTCTTGAGTGCATGGCCGGGTAGCCAAACCAACGCAGTTGCCCTAATGACGAGAACGGAATCCCGACAAAAATCTATTGATATCAGATATAAATGGCAAAGTTCTGCCAAAGAATTGACCTAATGGCCGGTCATCTGAGGTGAAACAAAATCTCACAGCGCAGAATAGGGATGGTACCGTGCTCAGACGACTAGCGATTGTTTTTGGAATTTTTGCAGTTTGGGCAATTCCTGCTGCCGCCGAGGTTTGGAAATTGGACTCAGACTGGGTCGATCCGTTTGTTGGTGATCGTGTTTCTATTGCGATCACTGAAAATGAAGACGGGTTTAGATTTGGCTTGTTTCGCAGTGAAGATGGACGTGTGAGGGCGCTTTACGGGTTGCCTGAATCTTCCTTTGAGCGCCTGCCAACTGATGGCAGGGTATTGATGATCCGGCCCGGATCAAATCGTAGCGTTGAGATTGAGGCCGAGACCATCCAGCGCGGAGTCACCGAGCAGGCCAAGTCTAACGGTATCGTTGTTCGCGGCCTGATTTGGCACGGTCAAGACCCCGCGCCAACCACCGGAACACTGCGAAACCTGTTGGATAGCGACACAATGTTCGCACGGTTTTTTACGGAGACGGGGCAAACAATTGATACAAGTTGGGATATGACAGGTTCTCACGAAGCAATCGCGACAGCACTGGGGATCACGGTAAGTGTGGACCCCGCTGAACAAGCCTGGGGTGCTTTGGTTACTGAAACGCTTGTTGGAACTATGGCCAGATGTAACGCCAATGGTCCGAACCCTGCCTGCAGCGACCGGCTGAATGCTTGCATAACTCTTTTGGTTGAAGATAGAGATAAACCACGTTTTGATGCATGTATGATGGAGTAGATTAGACTGGGCTATTTTGCCCTTCGCCGCTTTGATTGAACCCATCCAAAAGCGTGATGCAAAACTCAATTCAGGGCCTTGGAGACAGATTTTGTGAAAAACTACATTATAGGCGGGTTAGTTTGCCTTGTAGCGGCGTTAGTTATTGGCGTTGAACCAGTGCAAAGATTTGCAAATGAAACAGCCAATCGCGGAACGCTGAGGGGTGTCGAAACGTGCTTGTCCTACTCCAAGAGCGAACTTCTCTCGCCCGAGGCCGTCAGGTTCACGTGCATTCAAGCTTTCCATAAGCCGCTTTACAGCAACGATCATGCGACCGGCAAAGCTGGACCGTTTGTCGAGCAACAAGCGATATTTTGGAGTGGGTTTCTGGATAATAAAACACCTGACCATGTGACGACATGGATCAAGGTGTCTGTCGGCATTTTCGATGCAGCAGGCAACGAACAAGAGTTTCATGGCGAGACGTCGATTTGGATCGACCCTTTAGACCAAGCTGAATTTAAGGTGGCACTGCCCGAAGTTGAACGCGAACAATTCGATGATCTTGAGTTTTGCGAACTCGATACACCGTCACCGAAAAGTTGTATGTCGTGGGGTATTACTGAAATGATGGGCCTTTCCTTATAACTAACGATGATGGTCAGTTTAGGTCAGAAATGCTTGACGTTTGAGCTGATATTGCTTGAGGCGGCCCGCTGATCTGATTCAGTAATATCGATCCATCGAGTCAAAGATGCATGATGTTCTACATCAGGGCCTACGGCCCGTGCCTTTGGTCAGCGTTGCAAGCGTTGGCAAATGGACCGATGGCAACAAGTTGCACGTTTTAGGCAACATGTTTCCGTTGCCAAAGAAGCTGTCTGCGACCCTGTTAGTCGCCCAGAACGCTACTCTTCCACACCCATGTATGCCTTTGGCCCATAAGCTTGCGAACGGGCAGGCGTCCAAAATCGCCATCACTTGGGCTTCGGGTGTCGATGTGAACGTATTCCATTGATTTACACTTAGAGCACGCAAATGGCGGGATATGCACTGGATGCGCCGGATCAATAACCTGAACCAGGTCAGACGCCATGAAGTTCATCCCGCGTCGGCACAGGTTGCATTTGATCTCAACAATCTGACCTGCTTTTGCGGCGTCCTTGATGGTTCGGAACGGCTTTGCAGGGTGGGCGCGAATAGGGGGTCTCGAAGCGGGCATGATCAAGATATAGACAACGAGAACATAAAGTGAACAAGAATCTGCGTGGGGATATTAGCCGTTGGCCACGTCGTCCTTTAGAATGCCAACCCCTTCCATGACGATTTCCATCCGCTCGGAGGGATAAGGGCGCAGAAGTGCCAAGGCGTCTTCGGCTGACCCATTAAGCCAGGTTTCAAAATCTGACGGATCAAGAATTACGACCATCCGCTTTGGATGCACGGGCCGCACGATATCATTGGCGGTTGTCGTCACGACGGTATGAGACAGGCCGATTGGGGCATCAAGCGACGCCGCCAGGGCAGGGGGTGTCGGTTGCCAAAGCCCAGCCATCGCAAACGGTGGCCGTGGTGCGTCACCCTTAAGTGCAAACCAGACGTCAGTTGCCGGACGTTTGCCCTTGGCTTCCCGGAAACTGGACGCTGGCACCAAGCAGCGCCGCGTCTGGAAACTGCGCTTCCATAACCCTTTTGTGGCAACCGTCTCACCGCGTGCATTGTTCCACGGAACGGGCTTCAGCTCCTTGCCGGTCTTCTCGCTGACCTTCTTGGTGAGAAACCCCCAATTCATCTCAACAAGCTCGCGTTCGCCGTCGTCGTCGATGCGCACGACGGGTCCTGGGTATTTCGGCCAGATCGCGGAGCGCGGCTCGGCATTTCCAATTTTGGATCGCGCCGAAGCGACATCGAAGAGCTGGCGCATGGCTTCGACCGCCGTGGTATTCGAGTACAAATTACACAATGTGCGATCCTCCCAAGCAGGTGTCGCAGGCAGTATCAAACGGTCTATGTGCAAAGATCAACGTGCTGCTGAAACGAAGTGAAGGGGCGGCTTGCGCCGCCCCTTGCTTCTGCTCTTAGCCTGCCAGTGGGACCAGGCGGTATTCGCCGCCCTCGTCGCCCTCGCCCTGCAGGGCGTTTACGCGAACCTTGGTGCCGTTCACGTCGAAGGCCAGCGAGAGGTAGTCGTTGCCTGCTTGGCTGGTCTGCTCCCAGGCCGATCCGATGCGGATCAGGCGGTTGCGCGGGGTGCGCGTGGTGATTTCGAAGTCTGGGTGCGTATCCTTTTTCTTGTGAGGGTTCTTCGTAAGAACGATGTCTACGTCGAAGGTGAGTGATGCGATCCAGCCAGTGAATGCGTCGTCGTCAGTGCGAGTGATTTTTCCGTCGATTGCCATTGGTTTATCTCCTTGTTTCGATGGGGATAAGCAAGAAGGGTGCGGCGGTCGGATGCAGGCGGAAAAACGGAGGGTCCTCTGGAAACCGTTTTTCTGCTTGCTGTAGCTCCTATGGGATCTCGTGATCTGAGCCGCAGGCGCAGATCTCCATAGACGAGCGAAAGGCACATGCGTCCGACGTTCCCTTCATCCCCATCAATGAGAAACAAGGGGGTAGGCCAGTGGTGATCTGGTAAATCACGCTGACGGTCAGACGTATTCGCCAGGATCGCAAAACGGACCATGATGGCCCCCACATCGATCATGATCCCTTACGAGAAAGAGGATGCGCGTGACGCGCCGCAACCACGCACCAAGCCACCACCGGCCCGCAACGATATCAATTCATGGGCTGACCAACCGCATGGCAAACGTCTTGAGTAGGGCGGCAATTGAAAGGATACTTGAGATGCAAACGTTCCTGTTGGGCTGGGTGACAGGGCGCATTCTCTTTGGTTCTTGGCAAGATGAGGCAGAGCTTGAGGCGACGCAGGCGCTACACACGTTGGAAAGGCATACGCGGTCGCATAATGCGACGGATATGGATTCCTGTTGCCATAATGGTCGCAGTCGCTGCGTGGCTGTCAGACTCGACACCGCAAGCGGGCGTCGCACGTCCTATCTCCATTGCCAACATTACGGTTGCCGATGGAGACACCATTCGTCTGCAGGGTGAACGCATTCGCTTGACTGGGTACGACACCCCCGAAACCTATCGCGCGCAATGTGATGCGGAATTGCAGCGCGGGAACGCGGCGACGGCACGCCTTCGCGCGCTACTGCGGCAAGCCGACAGCGTGGAACTTGTCGAGCAAGATCAGCGTGATCGCCATGGACGAATTCTGGCCCGCCTGATGTTGGATGGTCGCGACGTGGCCGACGTGATGATCGCCGAAAAACTGGCGCGGCGATACAATAGCGGCCAGCGACAATCATGGTGTTAGCTGCGGCTTCAGCGATCCAACCAGGCAAATGTTTGCGGCAGATGCTCCGCTGCGGCCTTTGGGAATTGCTCGCGAAACCTTCGCAAGCCCTGCGCTGTGCGATCGAGCGCCATCGGACTAAGATGCAGACCTTTCATGGCGTCTGCGAGCTCACGCGCGGCGGACACGCCTTGCGGGCCTTCCTGATCATCAAGCAACGCGTAGATTGCCGCCATGCCTTCACGCAAGAAAACGACGATATCGACTGCCATAGGCAGACGATATCGCGACGGATTGGGCAATTCAAACGATTGACGCGCAAAAAAAGGACCCCGTCATGTATGACGGGGCCAAGTTGATCCTCACCACAAGGATTAGAAAATCTCAGCCGAGAGATGCGCGCGCGGCAATCCAGTTGTCACCCTCTGGCATGTCATCGATCTGGCACACCAGCGCGGCACGCCGGTTCATCAGGTCCATGATGATCCGCGTCTGCGCGGCCTTCGCGCGATGTCCGCGTTGCGGCCGCGCCAGACCGGGAGGGCCGTATTTCAAAAAGTCCAACGCGTCATCGATGGCATCGATGTCGGTCTCCAGGTCAATCAATGCGCGCGGCATAGAGCCGCCGTGGTTTTGCAACGCGCGATAGCGCTGTTGCGAAAGGCGACGGCGGTCGATTTTGCGCGCCGCAGCAATCCATTCGCCCACATCCGACCACCAAAGCCGTGTACCAGGCGTGCGATAGCGAGAGCCGCCGGTCATGTGAACAACTCGCCCTGGACGCCTGTATCACGCTCAATGCGATTGCGTTCGGCGCGTCCTGTTGGGTCGATGATCCAACCGTCGCCCACGCGTTCGATGCTGGCGTCCTCGCCGTGGAAAGCGACGAACAAGCAGTCCGCCGTAACACGGCGCGACTTATGCAGTTCGGCGGCTTTATGGCCACTTGGGCGCACGCACCAGACACCGGCAGGCTTTTTGCAATCCGGGCAGGCGACAGCCAGTACAGGGTGTCTGTGGGTTGTAAAATCAGGCTGCATGCTCCTCCTCCAGCTCTCCAAGACGCAGGAACAACTGCGACGCCAGCACACGATCTTGGGCGGCGCGGGTGCGGTCTTTGTTTTTGGACGCGGCGGCCTGCAGGTGATGGTAGGCCGCGTGGCGATCTGCCAGCGGGTGCAATTCGGGGTCCGTCGCGATCTGCCGTGCCTTCAGGATCGTGACGAAAAGGTCGGATGATGCGAACAGGTTCACGTTCCGTGCGCCCGACGCGTCGGTGCGCGACAATGGAAAAGGCGGGCGCTTCAGATCGATCCTGCCAAGACTGTAGCTGTGCAAGACGCTCAGAAGATAGGACGGATCGGCGGGGTATGGGGCGCAGTCCCATGCCCGCCGGACCTTTTGTCGTTCATCCTCGGGCAAAGCATCGATCTGGCGGCGGGCTTTGCGCCATTTTTCCGCACGTGCAGATCGATCTTTGATCTCATGCACCTGCCAAGCAGCAGCGCGGTCCTGCATCACCTGATCCTCATTGGGCTGCGCTTCTGCAATTTGTTCGGCAAAGAGCGGCAGGGCTTCGCGTTCGAGACGTTGTTTTCTGCGCAACGCGGCACGCTTGCGTGACGTGTCGGTGAAAGCATGTCGGGGCCAGTGTTTGAAACGCATGGTCTGATCCTCCATCGAATGATGGGGCAGGGCGCGTTTGCGCCCTGCCGATTTTCATTTCATGCCTTCGGGAAGCCAATCTGCGATGCGCGTGCAGGCGGCATCATCCAACCCATGGGCATCGCGGGTTTCTTGATCCGCAATGAGGCTTTCCATCTTGCCGGCTTTCTCGGCCTTTTTCAGCTTTGAGAAGGTTGTGACGGTCGGATGATCAGCCTCCAGACCCAGAAGTTCCTGCCATTGGGCCACCATGTAAGGACCACCAACACGGCCAAAGAAATTCTCGGCATTGGGCGTGAAATTGTCGCGAATGTTGGTATCCACGGCTTTGTCGACCACCTCGGCCATCGTGCTATCAAGGGTCATCAAAGCGGCAAGATGCCGGATGATTTCCTCCATGATGAACTCTGGCCCCTTGGCCTTGTAAGCACGGAACACGCGGGCCGCATCACTGCCGAATTTGGCAGGTTTGGTGGGCGTCGTCAGTCGGTCGTCCATGCTGTACCCCGCAAACTCGGTCGTCGGCAGGTTCGGCACCTCGTCTTGGCGCAGACCAAAGGGGCGCGTGTAGCCAGACTTGCCCGAAAGCTGGAAGGCAAACAGCGCAAGGATCAGGTCTGGGTCACGCAACGCCGCCGACTGCCGTGCACCGCATGCGATCCGTTCGAGATCACTGGCCAGTTTTTGCGAGATCGGAGATTTTGTAACGGGGCTGGTGGTGTGCTGCGGTTTGGACAAGACACCTGCTTCAATCGCGGCCTTCTTGTCTTCACTGCGGACAAGTCCGTGTTCGACGTCCAGCTTGCCCCGGCTATCGACATAGACCACCGCCCCGGCAAACTGCTTTTGATCGTCGGAGTATTCGCCGTCCAGAACAGCTTGCAGAACGTCGAGCCGCGCTTGACCTTCCTCGGTCAAAACATCCCCTTCGGCCAATTCGGCAAGGCCGTCAAACTCGTCGGATTCTTCCTCTGTGAGGATACCTTCGACGGGGTACACGCGTTCGAACTTACGCTCTTGCAGGAAGTGATAGTGCAGATAGCTTTCGTCATGGGTTTCGACCCATGCCAAACCCATATCGTCACGGATCGCCTCGGCCTTCTCAGCCATCCGGGCGGCAAAGGCTTCATCCAGAACCGCTTGATCCTCAAAGAACACGTCTTCGGAGAACAAATCACGGCTGATTTTTCCGCCAGCGGCTTCATAGACCTCCGCGCCGACAAAGGCCGCGCGCCGGTCTGTTGCCTTGGCGGCTTTGGGATGCAAGGCGCGATCCAACTGGTTAATGTTGCTGATCTGGCCGTCTTCGATCAACTGAACCGCCTCAACGATCAGCTTTTCGTCATGGGCCGTTGTCATCTTCTGCGCCGATGTCAGATTGATTTTCTTGGCCTTGAGCGCATCTAGGGCCGCATCAGGAAGGCCTGCCAGCTTCAAGCGCCCCGTGACATGGGCCACGGTGACGCCAAATGCGCTGGCAATAGCGTCCGCAGTCGCATTGCTTTTTGCCATCCGGCCATAGGCGCGGATTTCGTCTGCCGGGTCGAGGTCTTCGCGGGCTGTGTTCTCGGCGTTGGCCCACATTTCCGCCTGCACGATATCGTCGGTCAACAGGACGGGGATTGAGGTGACGGTTTCCTGCTTTGGATCGGCTTCGGCCAGATAGGCCAACGCACGTAGACGGCGACCACCCGCGACGATACCGATTTTGCCGCTGTCATCTTTGATGCCGCTCAGATTCTGCAACAGCCCGCAGGTCCGAATGCTGTCTGCGAGGGTTTCTACGTCTTCTTGCGCGACCTCTTGGCGTGGATTGAGATCATGCAGGAACAGTTGGTTGAGCGATGCGTAAACGATCGCGGACTCTGCGCCGATTTTCGATTGATTTGTCATGGGGACATTCCTTGTTTCTTGGTGAAAATTTTGATAAAGATGCCCCACCCCGAAAGGGGTGAGGCGAGGCCGCTTAGGCGGCGTGTTGTTTCAGAAAGGCGAGGCCGATCTTGGCGGAGAGACCTCCCTTTCGTACAAGCGCGATTGCTTCACGCTTGCGCTGCTCGATAACTGCTCTGGTCATGTGTTCACCTCCTTTCCGACGCTGGCAGCGCCTATGGCGCACCCCGCGTTGCGGGGTGGCCAATCTCAGTATTCAGAGGGCAACATGACCGTGAGAACGCGCACGGTTTGCGCGGGATCGGCGGGGTCTTCGGAGCCACCATCCAGTGTCAGATTGTAGTAATCGAATTTGAAAAAGACGCGGGTGCCGTCGATGTCCAGTGCCGCAAAATCCCGCTCTTGGTGGGGGTCGTTGTCGGCATCAAAGGCATCGAAAGTGGCGATGGCCTTGGCCATCACGTCAAGTTTGTCCGCCTGCATAAACGCGTCGTTTATCCCCGGCGTCCAAACCAGTTTGAACTTGAGACCTTGTTCGGTGACTTTCCGCAACGCCTCCGGGTCCGCCAAGGCGGCCCGAACCAAATCGTTCTGTTCTGCAATGACCGCATGGCGGTCCTGTGTATCTGTAGCCATGTCTGGCCTCCTTGTGGTGATGCGGTCGGGTCTTCTTGACCTCTTTCCGCCGATGGGATGCGCCTCGGCCAATCTGATCTGACCGGAAACGCATGTTTCCGGACGGAACAGAGTGGGAGAGGGCGTAGCCCGACCCACGGGGCTGGAATGAAAAGTCATAGCCACCCCCCGAGGGGGGCTTGTCGGCGGGGCGGCATTGGAAACCGTCATTTTCGACGCAGGAGAAAATTGCGGAGGGTCCGATGGCGCACCGTCGATGGCGTCATTGACTTTGCAGGCCAGGTCTGTTGAGCGGACAACACCAATGGAGAAAATGTCGCCGTGCCGAGAGCGAAGCGGAAGGCGCAGCGCCCGTTTGCCCCTCGATCCCGCGCATCAAGCGGGATCACCGATGTCTGTTATTGCCGATGTCGCACTTGGGCAGAGACCGGCGTGTAAGAGCCTTGGGTTTGGCTCTCCTGGTTTCTGGAAAGATGGAGGTGACGCATCGCGGGTTTGGCGTACCCGTGGCGGAGCCACGGCAAGCAGAAAAACGGTTTCCCAAGGGAGCCTCCGATTTTCGGCCTGCGCCGCACCCTCATCCGACGCGTTGGTTCACCTTCATCGAAACAAGGAGAAACCCAATGACACATTACACGCTCACCGTTCCTGTAAAGTACGACGACAACGGCACCGAAAAGACAACATATCGCCGGGTTGGCGCGGTGTTCGAGAACACCAAACGCGAAAGCGGCGAGACATTCCTCACCGTCAAACTCGATTTCCCAGTTGGCGTCACGGAACTGGTCGCCTTCCAGCCCAACAAAGGCGACGTGACCGAATAAGCAGCAAGGGCCGCCATTCGGCGGCCCTTCAACTGCGTTTTCGGAGGGGGCTGTCCGCCCCCGCTCCCTTCGGGCGCTCCCCCGAGGATATTTCAGGCAAGATGAAATGCAGAAAAAGGTTACTTGGCACCCAGCCTTCTAGCTGGCGGGTTCAGAGGTAGTTGGACAATCAGAATGGAGTCTCAATCGCAATATCGCTTTCGACCAAAGTTTGGATAGGCGTATGGAGATCGATGGCCTCATCTTTGGTCTTGAGCGTCATCACTAAGGCATAGCGTGTCTTTTGTTCTCTCACCGCCTTTTTGGATCGGCTGTTCCACCATCCACCAATGGGATGCACGCAAATCATGTTGCGTGTAAGAAGGCGCGCGGCTGAACCTGTCCAGACGTCGCAGTGAAGCGATCCCGCAGAAACACTGCCAGGGCCAAAGCGCCAGTCATCTGAGTCTGTCACGCCTTTGATCTTTTCTTTGATCTCTTTGCCATCTGGTCCATTTCGACGTGCACGCTCTTTATCGTTTACACGTTTGGCAAATTCTAGCTCCGTCTCTTTGAGGCGGCGCAGGTCAAAGCGCAGCCCGCAAGATTGATACCGATAGGGATCAATGGTCGCAGAAAATCCCGGATTTGGTTCGATGAAATGCGACAATGTGATCTTCAGTTGGACGGTTTCATCACCGATTGCTTCAATGGCCTGCCGTGGCCACGGCAATCCGTAAAAGTGACAATCTTGGAATGCTTTCTTAGCGCCCGCGTAAGGTTGAATCTCCGATTGAGCGAAGATCGCAAGATGGTTGTTC
>JBCBTE010000049.1:0-19352 GCA_039818805.1 Pseudomonadota bacterium | reverse complement strand
GATCGCAGCTGGCCCTGATTTTGCCTCTGCCGACAGCCTTTACCGCACGCCACTTGAGTCTATCTTGCCCGCACGTCCCACTGCCCGCGTGATAGAAGAGCGTTACCGGCCGTCGATCACCGAGCTTGGCCAGAGGCACCCCGTCACCGCCGGGCTGGAACAGGAATTCGGCGCAGAATGGGGCCGCTGGATGCGTCAGATCGAAGTCGAACAAGGCTCGGGTCACGCCGTGATGGCAGGGGCCGACGATCGCCCGCTTCTGGTCCTTGATCGCGTCGGCGAAGGCCGTGTCGCCCTTCTGGCCTCGGATCATGCGTGGCTGTGGAATCGCGGCTATGAGGGTGGTGGGCCACAGCTGGAACTGCTGCGCCGCCTTGCGCACTGGATGATGAAAGAACCCGAGCTTGAGGAAGAAGCGCTTTGGGCCGAAGCCACCGGTCAACAAATGCGCATCATTCGTCGCTCTCTGGAAGAAACGGTTGGGCCGGTGATCATCACCACCCCGGGCGGTGACCAGATCGAAACCGAGCTGACCGAGGTTTCACCGGGCCGTTTTGAGACCCTGTTTGATGGACCTGATATCGGGCTGTATCGCTTGGAAAACGGCGAGCATACTGCCGTGATCGGTCTTGGCCCCGCCTCTCCGGTGGAATTCGAAGAGACCATCGCTGACACCGAAACGCTGGCGCCCGTCGTGGCCCAAACCGGTGGTGGCATACTGGCACTGGCCGATGGTGTTCCACGCCTGCGCGACGTGCGGACCGCACGCGCGGCTTCCGGGCGCGGATGGATCGGGATCACCCCGCGCAACGCCTACCAAACCCGTTCGGTAACCCAAACACCGCTTCTTCCGCCCTGGATCGTCTTGCTTCTGGTTGCCAGCCTGATCGTTGGGGGTTGGTTGCGCGAAGGGCGCCAATAGTAACGTTGCCCCCAAAACCAATCGCCTTGCGCTTGGACATATATCTTACGGCATCGCAACGTTTGCCTTGCAAAGTAGCCAAGGACAGCAAAGACGAGATTGCAAAGCCGATAAGACCTACGGCTTTAGTTCGACGCGTTTCGTTTGCGACGACCAACCGACTTCTGAACATCGCGGACGCACGAAAATTTCCCGTGTTCCGTCCGGAATGACAACGCCGCTAATCGACCGGGTGAAGGGCTGTTCATCCACATGCGGATGCATCAACTCGCGATAGGCCAGTCGGTTGCCCGCCGCATCCAGAACCTCCCAGCCGTCCGCAAAGTGATCCCATCCCGTGTCTTCATGCAAAATCGTGACATGGATGTTCCACACCATCCCGACCTTTTCAACGGTAACATCTATCACCTGAGGGTCTCCGGGCAATGCGGGCGTTGCAAGACATGCGGTCAGAAGAAAAGCTGCGATCTGTTTCATATGCGGTATTATAGGGCGATAAAGGCGAACTTGCACTCACAAGCCTGTGTCGCGTGACAGTTGGTGCAAATTGACGCGGGCGGGTGTTTCACTTGCCCAAACTCAAAATTGGTTATATTAGTTTACCAATTCACTGGAGAGACGAAATGGACATGCCTGCCCCCGATCCCACGATTCTGGCCCGCAAGGCTGATCTTGTCGCCCGTCTACAAGATGTTTTGCCCAAGGATGCGGTCATTCACGATCCCACCCAAACGCGCGCCTACGAATGTGACGGGCTGACGGCGTACAAGTGCCCGCCACTGGCCGTGGTTTTGCCTGGCTCGACCCAGGAAGTTTCGGACGTTCTGCGCATTTGTCACCAGATGGGCGTGCCGGTGGTGCCGCGCGGTTCGGGCACCTCGCTGGCCGGCGGGGCGCTTCCCACCGAGGACAGCGTGATCTTGGGCGTGGCGCGCCTCAACGACGTGCTGGAAACCGACTACGCCAATCGGTTTATCCGCGTGCAGTCTGGACGCACCAACCTCAGCGTCACCGGCGCGGTCGAGGATGACGGGTTTTTCTACGCACCTGACCCATCCTCTCAATTGGCCTGCGCGATCGCAGGCAATATCGCGATGAATTCGGGCGGTGCGCATTGCCTCAAATACGGTGTGACCACCAACAACCTCATGGGCGTGACCATGGTTCTGATGGACGGGACGGTCACACAAATTGGCGGTGCCTATCTTGACGCGGAGGGGCTGGACCTGCTGGGTCTCATCTGCGGCTCCGAAGGACAACTTGGCGTGGTAACCGAAGCCACCCTGCGCATCCTGCACAAGCCAGAAGGGGCGCGTCCTGTCCTTATCGGTTTTGATTCAAACGAAGTGGCTGGCCAATGCGTGTCGGATATCATCAAGGCAGGTGTGTTACCCGTGGCCATCGAATACATGGACAGGCCATGCATCCGTGCAACCGAAGATTTTGCCGGCGCGGGTTACCCGGACTGCGAGGCGCTTTTGATCGTCGAGGTCGAAGGCTCGGACGCGGAAATCGACGAGCAGCTCGAAACCATCATGACCATTGCCCGCAGCCATAACCCGGTAGAATTGCGCGAGTCGGGATCGGACGAAGAAAGCAAGCGCATCTGGCTGGGCCGCAAATCCGCCTTCGGGGCCATGGGCAAGATCAATGACTACATGTGCCTTGACGGGACGATCCCGGTCAGCCAGCTGCCTTACGTGCTGAAACGCATTTCCGAGATGTCCAAGGAATTTGGCCTAGACGTGGCCAACGTGTTTCACGCGGGTGACGGCAACATGCACCCGCTGATCCTGTTCGATGCCAACAAACCCGGCGACTTAGAAACCTGTGAGGAACTGGGCGCCGAGATCTTGAAACTCTGCGTTGAAGTAGGCGGCTGCCTGACGGGAGAGCACGGCGTGGGCATCGAAAAGCGTGACCTGATGCTGCATCAATACGATCCAGCCGATCTGGAAATCCAGATGGCGGTCAAGGACGTGTTTGATCCCGATTGGCTTTTAAACCCGGCCAAGGTCTTTCCGCTCGCATCCTCCGACACACGCCGGATCGCGGCGGAATAACCCATGACCACACTTACCCCTGAATCCGAGGCCGAATTGGCCGAATTGGTTGCCGGTGCGACCGAACCTTTGCGCATCTTTGGTGGCGGTACCCGCCCGATTGGCGTGCCGGTGAACGGCCAGCCGTTGACCACCTCCGGGCTAAGCGGGGTCGTGCTTTACGAACCTGGCGCGCTGACACTGGTCGCGCAAGCGGGCACACCGGTGGCCGAGATCGAGAAAACGCTGGCTGGTGAAGGCCAGCGCCTTGCGTTCGAGCCGATGGACCACCGCGGCCTTCTGGGCACAACCGGGGAACCGACCATCGGCGGCGTCTTTGCCGCCAACGTATCTGGACCCCGCCGCATCCAGACAGGCGCGGCCCGCGATTTTCTGCTGGGTGTTCGGTTTGTCGATGGCCAGGGACAGATCACGCGCAATGGTGGCCGGGTGATGAAAAACGTCACCGGCTATGACCTTGTTAAGCTCATGGCCGGCAGTTTTGGCACCCTCGGCGTGGTGACGGAAGTGGCACTGAAGGTGCTGCCACGCTCGCACCATGTCGCTACGATCATTCTGTCGGGCGCGTCGGATGCCGATGCGGTTATGGCAATGTCGGACACGCTGGGTTCACCCTACGAGGTAACCGGCGCGGCACATCTGCCGGACGCGCCGGGCGGCACCTCACAAACCTACATCCGTGTCGAGGGGTTCGAAAAGTCGGTCGCGTATCGCTCGGAAGAGCTGCGCAAACGGTTGACGCGCTTCGGCACGGTGACTTTAGAGACCGACCCTGACAAGAATGCCACTCTTTGGCAGGGCATCCGCGACGTTGCCCCGTTTCATGGCGGGACCGGCGACGTTTGGCGCCTGTCGGTGAAACCCGGCGACGCACCCGGCATCATGGCCCGCTTGGGCGAAGCGCAAGCTTTGTACGACTGGGGCGGCGGTCTCGTCTGGCTCCAAGTGCCGGAAGGTCAACAGGGCCAAGTTATCCGCGATGCCATCAGCGCCGTGGGCGGCCATGCGACCCTGATCCGCGGCAACCGTGCTGCGGGCGTGTTTCAACCGTTGTCTCCAGCCATTGCCGCGTTGCAAGACGGGCTGCGCGCCCGGTTTGATCCACGCGGCATGCTCAATCCCGGCCTGATGGGACGTGCCGCATGATGATGGTGCTGCTTTTCGTGATTGGGTTTGTCGCCGGGCCGCTGGTCTTTTGGGTGCTGGCCAAACAGCGCCCGACACGACGCTATGTTCTGTTGCTTTGGGGGCTGTCCGTGGCCCTTGTGCTTGCTGCGGTGACCTTACGCCAGTTGCTTTTGCCCGGTGGTCCCTGGGCCGGGCTTGCGATCATCCTGATCCTGTGGCTGGCGTGGATTGCGGTGCTGGCACTTGTCATGCTGGCCGTCCGCAGCCGCAATGTGCCGTCCACAACCAAACGCATTGCCCAGGGAGTGACGGCCGCGGCCACAACCGTGCCCTGGTTCGGGCTATTCACCGCGCAAATGGTTGCTGAATAAATGAAAACTGAATTCACCCCGGAACAGCTTCGATCACCTGCGATCCAACGCTCTAACGAAATCCTACGCACCTGCGTGCATTGCGGCTTTTGCACGGCCACCTGTCCAACCTATCAAGTGCTGGGCGATGAATTGGACAGTCCACGCGGCCGCATCTACCTGATCAAGGACATGCTGGAAAACGACCGCAAACCGGACGCAAAGACGGTCAAACATATTGATCGCTGCCTGTCTTGTCTGGCTTGCATGACGACCTGTCCCTCGGGTGTACATTACATGCATCTGGTTGATCATGCGCGCGAGTATATCGAAGAGAATTACGACCGACCTTGGTTCGAACGGGTGTTGCGCTGGACGCTCGCGCGTATCCTGCCCTACCCGATGCGGTTTCGCGTGGCCATGCTCGGGGCCAAGGCGGCCAAACCCTTTGCGGTCCTGATGCCCGATGCCCGACTGCGCGCCATGCTGGAAATGGCCCCAAAGCATATACCGCCGGTCAGTCGCAACGACGATCCACAGACCTTTGCCGCGAAAGACACGCCCGTCAAACGCGTTGCCTTGATGACCGGATGCGCGCAAAAGGCACTGAATACGGATATCAACGATGCCACAATCCGCCTTCTGACCCGCTTGGGCTGCGAAGTGGTCGTGGCCGAGGGCGCCGGATGCTGTGGCGCGCTGACCCATCACATGGGAAAGACCGCGGAAAGCCACGGCACGGCGGCCAAGAACATCCGCGCCTGGGCATGCGAGATGGATGGCAAAGGTCTAGATGCCGTGGTGATCAACACGTCCGGATGCGGCACCACGGTCAAGGATTATGGCCATATGTTCCGCAATAAGCCGCTGGCGGAGGATGCCGCGCGCGTGTCGGGCATCGCCATGGACATATCCGAATTGCTGATGCAGCTTGACCTGCCCGATGGCGCGCCCAAAGACCTGCGTATCGCCTATCACGCGGCCTGTTCGCTGCAACATGGCCAGCAGATCAAAACCCACCCCAAGACGTTGCTGAAAAAGGCGGGCTTCGAGGTGGTCGAACCCAGAGATGCGCATCTTTGCTGCGGCTCGGCGGGCACGTACAACCTGATGCAGCCAGAAATTTCAAAACAACTTAAGGCTCGTAAGGTTCAAACGCTTGAGGACAAAGCACCTGACATCATCGCGGCGGGCAATATCGGCTGCATGATGCAAATCGGCACTGGGACCAAAACACCCATCGTTCATACGGTCGAATTACTGGATTGGGCGACAGGTGGTCCAAAACCTCCCGCACTTATCCGTGCAGAGGCCGGTTAGCCCTAATTTTGCCTAAATGCACGGCTATCTCGTGGGCAAAATGGAATGAGGCGTGTTGTGCAGCGGTTTTTGGTATGTTTTTTCGCCTGCCTGGCTTGGGCGGGTGTCTCTTTGGCGCAGGACGCCATCTTGGAACGTCTCGACACCGGCGATGACGGTCGCATGTGGCAAGCCGTGGGTCGCATCGACATTGGCGGGCAAGGGTTTTGCACCGGCGCGCTGATTGAACCCAACCTTGTTCTGACAGCAGCACACTGCCTTTTCGACGCCCAGACAGGGCGTCGTGTCGATACTCAGGACGTTGAGTTTCTGGCGGGCTGGCGCAATGGCCGGGCCTCCGCCTATCGTTGGGTGCGTCGTGCAATCGTTCATCCCGACTACCAATTCAGCACCAAAGTCGATGCAACCCGTGTACGCAACGACATTGCGCTACTGGAACTGCACCACCCGATTGCCAAGTCCGGCGTGGTGCCGTTTCTGACGGATGATCAACCACGCCGCAACGACAAGATCGGCCTTGTCAGCTATGCGCGCGACCGGTCCGAGGCCCCCTCGCTGCAAAAGCTGTGCGAAGTTCTGCAACGCCAGAATGGCGTGTTAGTCATGTCCTGCGACGTAAGTTACGGCTCGTCAGGAGCGCCGGTTTTTTCCTTCGAAAACGGCACGCCACGCATCGTTTCGGTTGTGTCGGCCATGGCCGAAGTGGACGGGCGCAAAGTGGCGCTTGGCGCCTCGCTGGACGAACCTTTGGCCAAGATGCGCGCCGAGCTGTCTTTGACCGCACGACATTCGGAACAGGCCAAATCAAGCTTCTTTTCCAAGGGCACCGACCGTAACACCGGGGCCAAATTCGCCTCGCCCGATACGGACTGACACGCATGACGTTGCTGCGCCACACCGGTTTTGCCATCTGCACAATGCTTTGGCCGATTCTGGTCTCGGCCAGTGATCTTATCCGGCTCAGTGACCGCGAGGATCTGTTGGGGTGGGAAGCGGTGGGCCGGGTTGAACTTGGACAGTCGGGCTACTGCACCGGAACGTTGATCAATTCCGACATTGTCCTGACTGCAGCGCATTGCGTGTTCGACAATCGGGGCGAGCGGCTTGAACCGAACGCGATCCGCTTTCGGGCCGGGCTCCAGGATGGCACCGACATCGCCGCACGAGATGTGGCACGCATTGCGGTGGCCGAGGGATATAGTCATTTCGAGGGTATGTCGTCGACCAATGTGCGGCGCGACGTGGCCTTGCTCAAACTGGCCTCGCCAATCCCAACGTCGGTGGCTGCGCCATTCGTTCTGCATGACAACCCGACACGCGGCGATGAGGTCAGCGTCGTCTCCTACGGGCGCAACCGGGACAACGCCCTGTCCTGGGAACGCGAATGCAACATCTTGCGACGCGGTCAGGGTCTGATCTCGTTTAATTGCAATGTCACCTTCGGATCATCCGGTGCGCCGGTGTTTTCGGATGGCGAACGGCGGGCGCGCATCGTGTCCTTGGTCGTGGGCGGGCACAAAACCGACGATGGCCGTACCGTGGCCTACGGCATGGACCTGCCCGAGGTTGTGACAGCCCTCAAACGGCAATTGCGCGCCGAGGCCGCAACCGCCCCATCAAGCCCCGCGACCAGCTTTCGCAAGCTGCGCGTCGGCGAAGGCGGCGGCGCTGCGGGCGCAAAATTCGCCAAACCCTGATTTTCAAGGCCATCAAGGGTCTTGAAACCGGAAATTTGATCTCCCACATATGGTCTGTTCGGTGCCGCATGGCGGGCCGGACATTTCGGCCTGTCCCAAGTGGGAAGGTCACTCAAACTTAGGTATCGCTCAACGGAGGATTCCATGCGAAACTTTGATCTTGCGCCCCTGTATCGGGCGTCCATTGGATTTGACCAGATTGCCGACATGATGGACCGTGTCCTGTCCGGCGACGTCAACCAACCATCCTACCCCCCTTACAACATCGAAAAAACGGCTGAAGACGCCTACCGCATCTCGATTGCGGTTGCAGGCTTCGCCGATAACGAGCTGTCGGTGGAAGTGCGCGAAGGTGCCTTGATCGTGTCGGCCCGCAAGGCCGAAGACACCGAAGACCGCACTTATCTGCACCGTGGCATCGCCACCCGTGCGTTCGAGCGGCGCTTCCAGCTGGCCGACCACGTTAAAGTCACCGGCGCCAGCCACGCCGACGGCATGCTTCATGTCGATCTGATGCGCGAGGTCCCAGAGGCCCTAAAGCCCCGTCAGATTGAAATTGCAAATGGTGCGCCCATTGCCAAGGACGTGGTCGACGCCAAGGCCGTGAACTAAACCCAACGGTCACACCCAATGAAATGCACCACGCCCCGCAGCCCGTCTGCGGGGTGTTTTGACATTCATGTAAGCCCTTCACACCCAATACAGTTTTGTGTTTGGTACCGAACACATTGGCGTTAAACAACGGTCACAGATTTTGCTCAAAGGCGGGGTACAGCCCATTTGGTTGCCGCACTTTGATTGAAATGGCCCAATGCCGCTGGTTTTTTTGTTTAAGATCGGGCGGTCCAAGGCCCGAAACAGGAGGGTCCGCATGTCACGCGGCGATATTACACCGGTTATTCTGTGCGGCGGTTCTGGCACGCGGCTTTGGCCTCTGTCGCGCAAAAGCTATCCCAAACAGTTTGCCCAACTGGTCGGTGACAGCAGCCTGTTTCAACAATCCGCCACACGACTGTCCGGCACCGGGTTTGCCGCCCCGATCGTCGTGACCAATTCCGACTTTCGGTTCATCGCCACGCAACAACTGTCCGATCAGGCAATCGACCCTGGTGCGGTTCTGATCGAACCGTCCGCGCGCAACACCGCGCCTGCCCTTCTGGCCGCCGCGCTTGTGCAGGCGCAGACCGATGCCAAGGCGCTGATGCTGGCCGCCCCATCCGATCATTACATTATCGACGCTGCCGCGTTTCGTGCCAACATCACGCGGGCCACGGCCGCAGCGCAGGCCGGTCGCATCGTGACGTTCGGGATCACGCCTGACCGCCCCGAAACCGGCTATGGCTATCTCGAACTGGGTGACACCCAGGACGACGGCACAACGGATCTGGTCCGATTTGTCGAAAAGCCCGAACTGGCCCAGGCAGAAAAGATGCTACGCTCTGGCGGGTTCCTGTGGAATGCCGGTATTTTTCTCTACACTGCGCAAACCCTGATTTCCGCTTTTGAAACCCATGCGCCACACGTTCTGAAACATGTCCGCACTTCGGTCGAAGACGCAGAGCCGGATTTGGGGTTTCTGCGGCTTGAAGCCAAGGCATGGGGGGCATGCCCGGACATCTCGGTCGACTATGCCATCATGGAAAAAGCCGACAATCTTTCGGTCGTGGAACATGACGGCGATTGGTCCGATCTGGGCGGGTGGGAAGCGGTGCGCCACCATTCGGACCTCGGCGCAACCGGCGTCGGCACCAGCGGAGACGTGTTGGCCGTGGACTGTGCAGACAGCCTGCTGCGATCTGAACATGACGGTCTGCGCCTTGTGGGATTGGGGTTGGAAAACATCGTGGCGGTGGCGATGCCCGACGCGGTGCTGGTGGCCGACCGTGCCCGCGTGGCCGAGCTTGGTGATGTGGTCAAGATGATGCGCAAGGCCGACGTGCCACAGGCTGACACTTTTCCCAAAGATCACCGCCCGTGGGGGTTTTTCGAGACGCTCAGCCTTGGTCCGCGCTTCCAGGTCAAGCGCATCGTGGTCAATCCCGGTGCTGCGCTCAGCCTGCAAAGCCATGTGCATCGGGCCGAACACTGGGTCGTCGTGGCCGGCACCGCACGTGTGACCGTGGACGACAACGTGCAACTGGTGTGCGAAAACGAGTCTGTCTACATCCCGCTTGGTGCCGTGCACCGCATGGAAAACCCAGGCAAGGTGCCAATGGAACTGATCGAAGTGCAGACCGGCAGCTATCTTGGTGAAGATGACATCATCCGCTACGAGGACGTCTATGCGCGGGGCCAAGGCGCCAAGGGCTAGGTAAAACCACCCGGCGTGCGTGCCCGGTTTGGCCCCTTTTACCGCGACAAGCTTTGTGCCAGGCGCATCATCTGTACCGCTTCCGCCCGGTATCCGAATGGATCCTCACCACTGGCACCGTTGGCCAGGGCAATCGCGTCATCATAGCTCCAATCACCCAGATACGCCTCATCGCGCAAAAGCTGGCCAAACCCGGCCATCGCGGCGGCGAACTGCTTTTCCGAACTCATCTCGGTGCCGGTGACGATCCGTTGTTCAATCAATCGACTCGTCGTCTCGCCCGGGCGCTTGTAACGCAACTTGAAATACCCCAGTTCGCTGCTGTCACCGGTTGCGGCCACCTCTCCATAGCGTAGCGGATCGCTCAGCCGCGCAGGCGAACCAACCGGCGTGATTTCATACATCGCTGTGACCTGGTGCCCTGCACCGATCTCGCCGGCATCCACCCGGTCGTTGTTGAAATCTTCCCGGTTCAGCACGCGGGTTTCGTAGCCGATCAAGCGGTATTCGGCCACGGCGGCGGGGTTGAACTCCACTTGAATCTTCACGTCATTGGCAATCGGGAACAACGCCCCGGTGACTTGGTCGACCATCACCTTCTGCGCCTCGCTCAACGTGTCGATGTAAGACGCCTGCCCGTTGCCGTTCTGCGCCAGGGCCTGCATTGTGGCATCGTCCAGATTGCCCCGTCCAAAGCCCATCACGGAAAGATACGTGCCGCTGTCGCGTTTCTTGGCGATGAAATCCTTCAACGCCTCAGGATCGCTGAGACCAACGTTGAAATCTCCGTCCGTAGCCAGGATTACGCGGGTGACTTCGCCGTCTTCCGCCATACCATCCGCTACCGTATATGCCTGTTGCAACCCGGCCTGTCCGGCGGTTGACCCATCGGCATCCAGCCGTTCCAATGCGGCCAGAATCGTGTCTCGGTCTGTTGCCAGCGTCGGTTCAAGCACCTGCCCAGCACTACCCGCATAGGTCACGATGGCCACCTGATCCGCTTGCGTCAGTTGCGGCAGCATCAGGGCCAGTGATCGTTTCAGAAGCGGCAGTTTCGACGGGTTGTTCATCGACCCGGACGTATCAATCAGAAATACAAGGTTCAGCGGCGGGCGATCCTCGATCGCAGGCTGCTCGCCCTGAATGGCGATGTGCACCAAACGCGTGTCCGGATTCCACGGCGTCCCGGTGACACTGACCGTGGGTTCAAAGGGCACGTCACCCAAGGGCGGGGCATAGTCATACGGGAAGTAATTCACTATCTCCTCGATGCGCACCGCATCCTTTGGCGGCAACTGCCCCCGCATCAGGGACGATCGCACCACAGCATACGCTGCCGTATCCACATCAATCGAGAACGTCGACACCGGCTCTTCGCTCGTGATCTTAAACGGGTTTGGATCCGCGTCGGGAAAGGCTTCTGTGTTGATCTGTGGCTGCTGGTGCAAATCACTCATCGGCGCCAAACGCGACGAGGTGTTCGCCTCGCCGGCAGATAGCCCAGTGACACCGCCCGCTAAGCCGCTTTCCGGCATTGCATCCACGGGCTCTTCTTGACGCTTCTGCGCGACACTCGGCTGCGCCGGAACGGGTTCGGCTTGCGGCACGGGCGCAGGCAACGCCACGGCCTCTTCCGCCACTTCGGTATCACCGCTTTCCCGAAGACTTTCGTCGCTGCGAGAATCTTTGTCATTGCTAGTTTCTAAGTTTTGCCTCCGCCGATCCAACAAACTGGGATTTCCAATAGTGTTGTGAAGGCCCGTCTCGCGCTGCGACCCCTCGGTCACTACCGGCTGCACGCCAAAACCTGGAACGGATTGCCAATCCGGCACGACCACGACCAAACCCAATGCCACCAAGGCCGTCGTCGCCGTCAGCGCCCCGCGCGTGTTGATCCGCATAATCATATTCATCACTCCTCTGACAAACCCCGCCTGTTCGCGGTCAGAGGTAGGACGCGCGCCCTCCCGGCTTTCTTGGAGGTCGGCAAAATTTTTCCGTGCCAGCGCCAGGTCGGCCGCCTTTTTGGCGGCGTCCGGGCGCGGCGTGGCCGCTTGCATCGCGGCCTTCAGGTCATCCAGATCATCGCTCATAGCTGATCCTCTCTCTCGCGCATGGCGCGCAGATGTTTCTTGGCCTCCGAGACGCGCCAGCTGACGGTGCCTGCCGACACACCAAGTACCTCGCCCGCCTCGGCATGGCTCAGGTCATCCAGCACCAGCGCAAGGGTGTCGCGCAAATCCTCGGGCAGGGCGCGCATAGTTTCCATAAGCCAGTCGACCGCCTCCGCGGTGTCCGCATCCGCCGCGCGGCGCCCGATTTCCCAATCGCCCCAACCGTCCGCATGGCGTGCCCGTGTGGCAGCCCGTCGTCGCCGGTCATGCGCGGCATTCACCACCACGCGCCACAACCACGTGGTAAACCGCGCCTCGCCCCGGAACCCTGACAATTTCACAGGCAAGGCGGCACAAACATCCTGAGTCAAATCCTCGGCCTCGGCCTGCGCGCCGGTCAGGCGAAACGCCAACCGGTACACGCCGTCATAATGCCGCTCCAACAGCAAAGAGAACGCCGAGGCATCCCCCTCTGCCGCCGCCCGGGCCAGGCTGAGGTCACTGGTTTCCATGCGCATCACGTTTGTTGGACGCAGGTCGGACGTCAATCCTTGGTGTTCTAGTCACTTTTCTTTTGAGTGCGATGTTACAGCGCGCCAACCTGTCGCAACGCAGCTGCCACGTCCGCCTGCCCTTGCGGTCCAAGCGGGCTCTGCGGGGGCAGCGGCGCGCCAACCTCATAGCCTTGCAAAACCAACCCGCCCTTGATGCAGGCAGCAAGGTTGTACTTGGCAAAGGCCTGGTTCAGCGCCCAGAGGTCGCGCTGCAGCGTCATCGCCGCGTCCCACTCGCCGTTGCGGCACAATTCGTACAGTCTTACACTTTGCCGGGGCACAAGGCAGGCCGGCCCCGCCATCCAGCCCTTGCCGCCAATCATCATCACACAGGCCGGAATATGGGCCGAGGCTGCAAAGACATCCAGCCTATCGCCGACCCGGTTGAGGATCGACAACAGCCGCCCGGTATTGCTGGACGCGTCCTTGAGGCATTGGATGTTCTCGATCTCCGATAACTTGGAAATCACTTCAACACTCAGATCGCTGCGCTGAAAATTCGGGTTTGTGTAAATCACGATGGGCAGATCCACGGCGCCGGCAATGGCCGAGAAATAGGCATGAATGCCCTCTTCACTGACGGGAAAATACGCTTCCAAAACCGCCAGAATGGCATCACATCCCATGTCGGCAAAGGCGCGCGCCTGCCGCTCGGCCTCGGCAATCGTGGTCGCGGCCACACCGGCCACAACCGGCACCCGGCCCCCGGACGCGGTCAGGACCGTCTCGACAATGTCGCGCTTCTGATCCCAGGTCAGGTAGGCAAACTCACCCGTTGATCCCAGTGGCGTCAGCCCATGCACCCCCGCCGCGATCAGGTCTTCACACAGCCGGGTCAGAACCGGCCGGTTGACATGCCCCGCTGCATCCAGCGGCGAGACAAGATAGGGAAATACCCCATGCAACTGTTGGTCTGTCATAGGCGCAAGACTACAGGCTTTGCTGCGCGATCACAGCCAAGAATGCTTGCGCCGACACTCAGCCGCCAGCAAACACCACTTTCGCCTGATCCCCAAGCCAAGCCACCATCTGACGGTATGGCACCGGGCCGTAGCTAATCCGCGCCACGCCTGCCTTGGCCAATTCAGGGTTTGACGGCGCCCCGGGCAACGCGATGATGTTCACCGGCAATCGCGCCTTCGCGCATAGCTCGGTGACCATGTCGACGTCCAACAACCCGGGCGCAAAGAACCCGTCGGCCCCTGCCCGCGCATAGGCTTCGGCGCGTGCCAGCACCTCGTCCAGCATGGCGCGCGTCGGCTCTTGCTTGGCAACGAATGCTTTCAGAAAGACATCTGTCCGCGCATTGATGAACGCCCGGACACCCGACGCATCGCAGGCTTGGCGCGCCGCCTGCAGACGCGCGATTTGCACGTCAACGGCATGCAGGCCCTCGGCACCCACGATCTGATCCTCGAAATTGAAACCGATCGCACCGGCCTTGATCGCGCGGCTGAAATTCGCGGCCCCTTCTTCGGGGACTTCGCTATATGCACCTTCGAAATCCATCGTCACCGGCACATCTACCGCTTTGACGATCCGCGCCACATTGGCCAACGCATCCTCCAGGGGCAGGGCGTGACCATCCGCATACCCGTTGGCCATCGCCACCGGCGCGCTACCGGTCGCAATTGCGCGTGCTCCAGCCTCGGCCACGGCCTTGGCACTGCCGGCGTCCCAGATATTGTACAGGATCACCGGATCGCCCTTCACATGAAGCGCATGAAAATCATCGGCCAAGGCCGCTTGGGTCTTCATCACCATCTTCCTTCTGTTGTCTGGTCTCAGGGGCCTAACCGGCCCGGATCACACACTCATGCAGACGTATTTCATCTCAAGGTAATCCTCGATCCCGTGATGGCTGCCTTCGCGGCCCAGCCCGGATTGCTTGACCCCGCCAAAGGGGGCCACCTCGGTTGAAATGATGCCGGTATTCACGCCGACGATGCCATATTCCAGCGCTTCGGCCACCTTGTAGACACGAGAAAGATCCTTGGCATAGAAATAGCTCGCCAGACCAAAGATCGTGTCGTTGGCCATCTCGATCACCGCATCTTCATCCTCGAACTTGAACAAGGGTGCCAAAGGTCCAAAGGTCTCGTCCTGGCTGACCATCATGTCCTGCGTCACATCCGTCAGGATCGTCGGCGGCAGGAAGTAACCCTGCCCTTGCGTTGCCTCGCCGCCACCCATGGCGATCTTGGCCCCTTTTGAAGTCGCGTCGGCGACATGCTCCTGCACCTTCTCGATGGCATCGGCATTGATAAGCGGCCCAAGTTGCGTGCCCTCCTCCAGACCGTCCCCGATCGTCAGATCCGCCACCGCCTTCTGCAGCTTTTCCGCAAAAGCATCATAAACCCCTGCCTGCACGTAAATCCGGTTGGCGCAGACGCAGGTTTGGCCGTTGTTGCGAAACTTGCACAGAATGGCACCCTCAACGGCGGCATCCAGATCGGCGTCATCGAACACGATGAAGGGCGCGTTACCGCCCAGCTCCATCGAGCATTTCATCACCTGATCCGCGGCCTGCCGCAACAGGATACGCCCCACCTCGGTCGACCCGGTAAATGTCAGTTTTCGCACCGCCGGGTTCTCGCAGAACTCCTTGCCAACCTCGGAAGAACTCGAAGACGTCACGATGCTGAATACACCTTTGGGAATGCCCGCTCGCTCGGCCAACACGCCCATTGCGGTGGCCGACAGCGGTGTTTCAGCTGCCGGGCGCCCGACAAACGCACAGCCCGCGGCAAGCGCCGGCGCCGCCTTGCGCGTGATCATCGCATTGGGGAAATTCCACGGCGTGATGGACGCCGCAACCCCGATGGGCTGCTTGATCACCATGATGCGCTTGTCGCGCTGATGGCCGGGGATCATCTCGCCATAGACGCGCTTGGCCTCTTCGCCAAAGAACTCGATAAACGACGAACCATAGGCGATCTCGCCCTTGGCCTCGGCCAAGGGCTTGCCCTGCTCTGCGGTCAGGATCGTACCAAGATCGTCCTGATGCTCCATCATCAGCTCGAACCACTTGCGCAACACGGCGGCACGTTCCTTGCCGGTCCAAGATGCCCACTCCTTCTGCGCCTCTGCCGCTTTGGCAATCGTGTCGGCTACCTGCGCGCGGTTCATATCTGCGACGTTGGCAATCACATCGCCTCGGGCCGGGTTGGTCACCTCGAACGTGCCATCCGCTCCGTCTACCCACTCTCCCGCGGCATAGGCCTGTTCGACCAGCAGTTCGGGATCCTTCAACAGGGATTTCAGATTGGTGGTGGTATCAAGCATGGCGCGTCCTCCCAAGGGCTTAAAATCTCTCGTCTTGGCAAAGCATCTGGGGCAAAGAATGTCTAGGGCCAGAAGATAAGGACACCGTGATGGAACTTGACGACGCCTATGCCAACATGCCGTACATCCCTGACGGGGACGCCTACCCGGCCCGATGGGCCGCAGATGCCGCTGCTTTCCGCGCCGCGCGCTCGCGGGGTTCGGTCGCACTTGGCGTGTCCTATGGCGATACCCCGCGCCAAGCCTATGATCTCTTCCGGCCAGATTGCGACAGCACCGGACTCTGCATTTTCGTGCACGGCGGCTACTGGCTCAAATTCGACCGATCATTCTGGTCCCACTTCGCGCAAGGGGCCCTGATGCGCGGCTGGACCATCGCGATGCCGTCCTACGATCTGTGTCCAGAAGTGCATATCGCCGACATCACGCGACAGATCGCCCGCGCGGTCCAGACCATCGCTGACACCACATCTGGTCCCGTCGCCCTTGTCGGTCATTCCGCCGGCGGCCACTTGGTGTCGCGGATGACACAGCCGGGGCTTCTGCCTGACGCCGTGGTTGCCCGCATCTCGTCGATCACTCCGATCTCCCCGGTCTCCGATCTCCGTCCGCTGCTGAAGACCTCCATGAACTCGGAGTTCAAGCTGACCGAAGACTCCGCCACCGCCGAAAGCCCGGCGCTGATGACCAGCCGCTTGCCGATTCCGACAAATGTGTGGGTCGGGGCGGACGAACGCCCGGTCTTTCTCGATCAGGCGCGCTGGTTGGCGACGGCGTGGTCCTGCCCGCTCCGCATTGCTGACGGCACCCACCATTTCGACGTCATCGACGCCCTCAAACTGCCGGACAGTCAATTGATGACCGACGTTCTGGGTTAGACATCATCACGTGCTTTTTCTTGGCAAAAATACTCGACTCCCGGCGCTCAACCAAACAGCGCCTCTCGCACCGGATCACCCGAACCGTTCCACCCAGCAGGGCCGCCTATCCGTGCCGGCAGGGCGCGCGGCAAAGACAGCCCGCGCAATCGCCCGCGCCACGCAGGTCGCCGCGGCGTGGCCCAACAAGAGTTGACCAGCCACATCCGGCACTTTGCCGCCTCCCGTTGAGGCCGCAAAGATCAGATCACCATCCATAGGCGTATGGGACGGCAACAGCGCTCGCGCGTAACCATCATGAGCGGCGATTGCCATGCGCGTGCATTGCGCCTGGGTCAACATCGCGTCGGTCGCAACGATGCCGATTGTGGTCGCTTCATGCTGTGCCGATTTGGTCCGGGGCGTGTGCGCGTTTCTGAATTCGTTTGCCACACCCAGCCCGCCAAACTCGTCGCCTATTTCAAATGGTGCCGCCCAGAAATGTGGCCCGTTTCCCACGACTGCGGATCCCAACGCATTCACCGCCACCAGGGCACCCACCGTCTCGCCCGATGCCAAAACGACCGAGGCCGATCCGATCCCACCTTTGAAATCCGCAGTTGTCGCCCCCGTGCCCGCGCCATGTGATCCAAGTTCGAACTCGCTTGCCCTTGCCGCCAATGCTTCGTGTCCCAAACGCTTGTAGGGGTTCTCGCCCCACGCCTTGCCACCGCCATTCAACAGGTCGAACAGGATTGCACCGGGCACAATCGGCACCCGCTGATCCCCCACGGCAAAGCCGCGCCCCTCGGCGCGCAGTGCGTCCGCCACGCCGGATGCCGCATCCAGTCCAAAGACCGATCCCCCCGACAACACCAGCGCATCCACCTGCTCCACCACCTTGTCTGGGGCCAGCAAATCGGTCTCTCGCGTGCCGGGTGCACCGCCCATCACATGCACACCGGCGGTAAAGGGTGCGTCCGCGACCACGACGCTGACACCTGTCTTAACCTTGCTATCCTGCGCTTGTCCCACCAAAAGACCCGGCACATCCGTGATCAGGTTTCGCGCGCCCGGTCTTGCAGCCATGGTCTGTTTCCGTCCTTGCTTTGTCGCAAACCATCTTGCCAGAACCTGTGCCATGCGCAACAACGGGCCCAGACCTCCGGGCGATGGCGTCGCCCAAACCATGGGTCTTACATTCCAATCAGTCCTGAACGCCGGGACCTTTCTTAAAGCGTTTCGAGAAAACCTGAGACACAGCTTTTCGCGAAACACGCGCAACACCAGAGCGTTGCGCGCATTTCGATTTTGTTTGGTGCCTCAAGCCAAAGTCGAAACGCTTTAGTTCAAGGAGGGTCACAAAATGACTGCACCTATCCAGACCGCTGATTTCATGGGCACGCGCCCCGATTTCTATCGCTTTCACAATGGCGAGAAGGCTGTTTTGCCGTTCTCGCCCGCCGAGTATGAGGCACGCCTTGCCGGACTGCGCCGCATCATGGACAAGGTCGGCATCGACGTCGCCCTGCTTACGTCGATGCACAATGTTGCCTATTATTCCGGCTTTCTCTATTGCGCCTTCGGGCGGCCCTATGCGCTGGTTGTCACTGCGACCGACAGCGTCACGATCTCGGCAGGCATCGACGCAGGTCAGCCATGGCGGCGCTGTCATGACGACAGTATCACCTATACCGACTGGCAGCGTGATAACTATTGGCGCGCCATCCAGTCCGTCACCGGCAGTCATGTGACCATCGGCTACGAAGCCGATCACATGACCTTGCAACAACGCTCGAAACTGGAAACGTTTCTGTCCCCAGATACGACCGTCGACATCGCCCCCCATACCATGCAGCAGCGTATGGAAAAGTCTCCGGCCGAGATTGCTTTGATCCGCACCTGCACGGCGATTGCCGATATCGGAGGCTACGCCATCCGTGATGCAATCCGACCCGGCACGCGCGAGATTGACGTTGCCATGGCGGGCCGCGACGCGATGGAGCTTGAGATCGCCAAAATGTTCCCGGATGCAGAATACCGCGATACCTGGGTCTGGTTCCAATCGGGAATCAACACGGACGGGGCGCATAATCCTGTCACATCGCGCAAGCTGCGGCGCGGTGATATCCTGTCTCTCAACGCGTTTCCCATGGTTTCGGGCTACTACGTCGCGCTCGAACGCACGCTTTTTGTGGGCGAGGCAGACGACGCATCACTTGCACTCTGGCAGGCCAACGTTGCAGCGCATGAATACGGGATGTCTCTGCTCAAACCGGGCGTCTCCTGCGCCGAGGTTACACACAAGATCAACGCTTTCCTGCAAGAACGCGACCTGCTGCAGTATCGCACCTTCGGCTACGGCCACTCCTTTGGCGTCCTGTCACATTACTACGGGCGCGAGGCCGGTTTGGAACTGCGCGAAGATATCGATACGGTTCTGCAGCCCGGCATGGTCATCTCGATGGAACCCATGTTGACCGTACCTCATGGTCAACCCGGTGCAGGCGGCTACCGTGAACATGACGTTCTGGTCATCACCGATACCGGCAATGAGAATATCACCGCATACCCGTACGGCCCAGATTTCAACATCGTCACCTGATCAAAAAAAAGAGGGTCCCAACCGGGACCCTCTTCTCACACACGTCATACCTGTCTACGCCGCATCCTTGCGATCCGGGCCATAGGTATCACCCACAAAATCCTCAAGTATTTTCTCGTTCTTGGCCTCTTCGATACGGTTGATCC
>JBCBTE010000048.1:0-19482 GCA_039818805.1 Pseudomonadota bacterium | reverse complement strand
TGACCCGCACACGATCTGGACGATACCGTTGAACGGTGACAGCGCCGGACGGTTTCCGCCGGACGCCGCCGCGGCCGTCTGGCGGTCGCGCGACGGCGGGGAAAGCTGGCAGGATCTGCGCAAAGGTCTGCCGCAGCAGGGCTGCTTCTTTACCGTCCTGCGTCAGGCGATGGCGGGCGACACGCATGCCCGGCCGGGGCTTTACTTCGGCACCAATTCCGGCTCGGTCTTTGCCAGTCTTGACGAGGGCGACAGCTGGGACGAAATTGCCCGGCACCTGCCGACGATCCTGTCCGTTGAAACACTGCAACTGGCGGCGTAAGTCTATTCTTGATCTCTGACATCACAAGACTTGAATTGAACACTTGTTCATTTTGCTCTACCCCGGCCCCACTCTGCCAACTGACCGACGGATGCCCCATGCCCCAACGCCCCGCCTTCGCCAAATGGCTTGACGACACCAACGATGTCACGGCCACCTTTCTGGCTGCGGGCCGCATTCCGGGACTGGTCAACCTGGGCGGCGGACTGCCGGACACATCGGTCTGGCCGGTTCCCGATCTGGCACAACTGGCCGCCAGCGCCATCACGGAACATGCAGACGAAACACTGGCCTACACGCCCGTCGCCGGTCTGCCTTCCTTGCGCGATCTGATTGCCGCGCGGTATTGCGACGACCATGTGACACTTACCCGCGACAATGTCCTGATCACCGCCGGCGGCGCTCAGGCCCTGGCCCTGATCGGCAATGTCCTGCTGGAAGAAGAAGGGCTGATCGCCTGCCAATCTCCCACCTACCTTGGCGCGCTCGACACCTGGCGCCCGCGCCGCGCGCGATATCGCCCGATGCGGCTGGAGTCGAATGATCTGAACCCGACGGCCCTGATGACGGGGGCGCAATTCGCCTACACCGTTCCGAACTTTTCGAACCCCACCGGCAAACTGGTGGACACCACCACGCGCCAACAGCTGGTTGAGGCCGCCCACAAGACCGGCACATGGCTGATCGAGGATGATCCATATGGCACGCTCTACTATGACAACGCGCCGCTGCCACGGATGTTGACCCTCTCCGCTCAGAAAAGCGGCACGCCCTATGACGGCCCGGTCATCTATCTGGGAACGGTGTCAAAGGAACTGGCCCCCGGCCTGCGCATCGGCTGGATCATCGCCTCGCCCGAAATGATCGCGGCCCTGACCACGGCCAAGCAAAGCGTCGACATGTGCACCTCCGGCCTCTGCCAGCAGATCACGCATGACGCCTTCGCCACCGGCCTCGCCGACAACATGCTGCCGAACATCCTATCCCTCTACCGCGCCCGCCGCGACGCAATTTGCGCTGCCATGGACACGCATCTTTCGGACCTGTTCACCTGGGAAAAGCCGACCGGGGGCATGTTTGTCTGGGCCACGGCTAAGGATCCCTCGCTTGACACCGACCGCCTCATGCAGGTGGGCCTCGACCATGGAGTCTGCATCTCGCCCTCCTCCGTCTTCGATCCCGAAGGCCGCGATCACCGCTCGGTCCGCCTCAACTTCACCTTCAACGAAGAGGCCAAACTTGCCGCCGGCATCGAACGTCTGGCCACCGCCACCCGGGCCACGCTTGCACAGACCTGATCGCTTTGATCTAACGGTCCGCGCAAATATCCCCGGAGGCCGCCCATGGTCGACATCGCCACCCGCGTCTGGAACCACAAGTGGAAGATCGACCCGATCGTCCGGTCCCTCATCGACACCGATTTCTACAAGCTTCTGATGTGCCAGTCGGTCTTTCGCAACAAGCCCGACACCACCGTCACCTTTTCGCTCATCAACCGCACCAAATCCATTCGCCTGGCTGATCTGGTGGACGAGGGCGAATTGCGCGAACAGCTCGATCACATCCGCTCGCTCTCGCTCTCGCGCGGGGAAAGCACTTGGATGCGTGGCAACACGTTCTACGGCAAGCGCCAGATGTTCACGCCCGAATTCATGGACTGGTTCGAGAATCTGCGCCTGCCGCCCTATCACCTTGAAAAACGTGACGGGCAATACGAGCTGACGTTCGAAGGCCCGTGGCCCGAGGTCATGCTGTGGGAAATCCCCGCCCTCGCCGTGCTGATGGAACTGCGCTCCCGCGCCGTGCTTGACGACATGCGCAAGTTCGAACTGCAGGTGCTTTATGCCCGCGCCATGACCAAGCTGTGGGAAAAGGTCGAGCGGTTGCGCGGCGTCGATGGCCTGCGCATCGCCGATTTCGGTACCCGCCGCCGCCATTCCTTTTTGTGGCAGGACTGGTGCGTGCAGGCGATGACCGAACGGCTGGGCGACAATTTCGTCGGCACCTCCAACTGCCTGATCGCCAAGAACCGTGATCTTGAGGCGATCGGCACCAACGCGCACGAATTGCCCATGGTCTATGCCGCCCTGGCCCGGGATGACGAAGGTCTGGCACGTGCGCCCTACGATGTGCTGTCCGACTGGCACGAGGAGCATGACGGCAACCTGCGCATCATCCTGCCCGATACATACGGCACCGAAGGGTTTCTGCAAAACGCGCCCGACTGGCTCGCCGGTTGGACAGGCATCCGCATTGATTCAGGCGACCCCGCGACGGGGGCCGAGGTGGCCATCAACTGGTGGAAATCCCGGGGCGAGGATCCCACCCAGAAACTCATCATCTTTTCCGACGGGTTGGACGAGGATAAAATCCTGTCGCTGCATCAACAATTCGTCGGCCGCGTCCGCGTCTCTTTCGGTTGGGGCACACTCCTGACCAACGATTTCCGCGGCCTCACCCCCAACGACGCCCTCGCCCCCTTCTCCTTGGTCTGCAAAGCCGTCGCGGCCAACGGCCACCCCACCGTCAAGCTTTCCGACAACCCCCGCAAGGCCATGGGTCCGACAGACCAGATCACCCGCTACAAACGCGTATTCGGGGTGGGCGAACAAGAAGAGATGGAAGTCGTCGTGTAGGGTGGGTGAAAACCCACGCGTGCAAACCAAACGATAAACTGGGTGCCAATCCGCTCATATCCAAACGCCTCCGTACGGTGGGCAAACTCATGCGTGCTTATGCCCCAAGCCGTGCCATCGGCGGGCCACGGCACGGCGACCCAACCGCTGATCTAAAACCCTTTATCCCTGAAGTCCCGCCTTCACTATGAACAACGCGCTTATATACTCCGATCGCCGGGCCATGGGTGTGGCCCGTCGATGGCGCGGCGGCCTACGGCCTTGATTCCGCGCTGCCAAAGGCTCAAACCTTTTACAAACAACCTGCGAAAGACCATGCCCGGCACACTCTGCCTCACCTTCGACGATCTCTTTGTCGACAACTGGGTCGCCGCCCGCCCTATCTTCGATGATTATGACGCCCGCGTCACCTTCTGCATCAGCCACCTGCACACCGCGACGCCCGCCCAAATCGACGGGCTGCAGCTGCTGCAATCGGACGGGCATGAGATTGCCTGCCACACCCGCACCCACCCCAAACTGCGCCCCTACCTCGAAACCCACGGACTCGGCCACTGGCTCAAACACGAAATCGACGCCGACATTGCCGAGCATCGCGCCCTCGGCTTCCCCGCCCGCAGCTTCGCCTGCCCCTTCCACGCCTCGACGCCCGAGACCCGCACAGCGCTGGCCACCCGGTTTGAGGTCATCCGCGCCGCAGGCCCCCGCTGCCTCGACCGCGCAAACCCAAGCACCCGCATTTATAAAGAAATCCCAGCCTCCCGCTGCCTCGACAACCTCGGCTTCGCTGACATCCAACACCGCGCCTTCCCCGGCTGGACGCGGCAGCACAGCCTTTTAGACCTCATCGCCGACACCGATGGCACCGCCGTCTTCACTGGCCACGACATCCGTGCCCGCAAATCCGGCCCCGGCTTCTACAGCACCTACCGGCAACTCCGCCGCCTTCTCGATGCGGCAACCACTCGAAACATCACCCTAAGCCACCTCCCGTAGGGTGGGTGAAACCCACGCGCTCATCCCAAGCCGCGCGATCGCCAAACCGCGGGATGGCGGCTTACAGAAATTCGGCGCGCTTTATCGTTGCGGTATCCGCATAACCTCATATCGACGTACTTACTTCTCCCAATCGCCAGCCCGGGGGGGCGGTCTGGCGATCGCGCGGCGGCCTAAGGCCTTGATTCCGCGCTCAAGAGACCGAACCGTTTACATCATCCCGATTGCGGTGAAGACGCATTTGGCACGACGCTTTTACAAACCACGAAGCGCTTTCAGTATCTTCATACCCGCTTCAAACGAAAGCTCGGCACCACTGTACCTTGACTGATACAAACCCTGCAGATTCGAAGGAAGGCTGAGGCCCTCTTCCACCACCAAGATGAACCTACCCCGATAGAGGGCCATTGCCGCTCCAATCTCTATAAGGACATTTGGGTTCAATTGCGTGTGCGTATTTCCATGTTCATCTTTGATAATTGTTTCGCTTGAGACATGAATGATCGCCGCACTACAGCTTCGCATGTCATCCAAGACCTTTTCCGGAATGCCTTTGGCAGGCGTTTCTCTTTCAATAGAGATTACTGGCTCAAATCCACCAAGTTCAACTACCTGTTTGATTTGGTTCATCGTCGATGTATCTTTACCGTGCGTGATGAAAACCCGCTGGTTACGTGCTTCACCTTCTTTTGGTTTTTGTGGTACGCGCTCATCGCTCTCTGAGAACCCAGCCGCTTGAAGCATTTCTTCGTCGCTCGGACTGCCGTTTGCATTGCTTTCGTCGTACTCGTCGCCAGTCGAATTTTCTTGTGGGCGCTTTAAAACTGGGTCGCTGATGGATACAAACGGCCCAGTCTTAGTGTCTCTAATGAAGCTGACTAAGTCTGCGTTTGATCGGATCAACTTTACTGCATCCTCAGCCTTATCTTTGGCGACGCCCATGCCAACCAGAACGTTTGCCGCGATATTGTCTTTTGGCCACTTAGCACGATCGTACTTCTTGTAGAATTCCGAGGGAATTCTGGGGTTCAGAGCCGCGGCAACAAGTGCTTCCACTTCTTCGCCTTCTCTTTGGGGAGCTACATACTTTTGACCCAATTCAGTCAATTCTATGTGTTCGGCGTTGTAACCGCCGTTAGTCAAACCATAGGCAACAGACGCACCAGTCAATTGCCTCCAGGCACTACTTGTGGGGCTAATGTCCATGGAGATTGCTACGTCGTGCGGGGCGGTTGGGTCACCTGCATAGTTTTCCCAAATCGCTTCTGCAATTCTCTTTGCTTGCGAAAGCTCGAAAATGGGAAGCTCAGTTTGGCTAACGCGCTTACGTATCCCGGCGGATTCATTTGGTTTTGACTTAACCATTGAGGTAACTCCATTAAAAGTTCCATCTTTGTTCTAAATTCAATTATTAGAGCTTTTCTGTCAAGCTGTTATCTATTTTTCTGATTTACCCTAAATTAAATCTCGTTTTTTGTTTATATTCAGAATGATACTACAACCAACACAACCAAGTCTTTGGCCTCTATCTCCCTCCTTGGCCAAATGAGAGCTGGATCAGTGATCCCCCTCAACTCGCCCTCGCAACGCCTTCACTTCCCCTCGCTTCTTCTTCGCCTCCACGCGCTTCCGCTTCTGGGTCTGCGACACCTTCGTCGGCACCCGTCGCTTGGGCTTCTCGCAGGCCTTCCGCACCAACGCCACCAAACGGTCCCGCGCAATCTCCCGGTTCCGGGCCTGCGATCTCTCCTCGGACACCTGGATCACCACCGCACCCTCTTTGGTCCAGCGTCGTCCCGCCAGCCGTCGCAACCGCCGTTTCACCGGGTCGGGCAGATTGGGTGAGCGTTCGGCCTCGAACCGCAGTTCCACCGCCGTGGCCACCTTGTTCACGTTCTGCCCACCAGGCCCCGACGCGCGCACAAATTGCTCGGTCAGTTCCCAGTCTTCAATCGTGATCTGATCGTTGATTTTCAGCATGACCTCAAAAATACCGACGTAATACCGACAAAATACCGACGTTTTACCGACGTGCAAAATCGCACTTAAAAGGGCCGCCCCAACATCTTGGAACGGCCCTTCTAAAAGTTTCGGAGGCGGGGCCGGTTAGGCCGAGCCAATCAGTGGTTCTTCGCGCCCAAGGGCTGCCTTAGACACGGACCTCCCTGACTGTTCCGACACCTCTCTCCAATACCTTTTTAGACACTGGATCACCTCCTTTCGATTGTTGAACTCATGTCAAGCTTGCCACAGATTTTCTAGTTGTCAAAACAAAATGCAGATGGTGGTGAATTTTTGTGCACAGGATGTTGCGGCCTACTCGGATTGCAGCACGGCGACACATTGCCCCGGCAGGTCGCGCATCGACAGCTCGCGCCGGGGTTTTGGCGGCGGCGCGTTGGGGGCGGGCGGCGGCGGGTTGAGGATGTTTTTCACCCACTGTTCCGCGTCCGCACAGCCATCCCCCGGCGGCGGGGCGGCCTGATCCACGCAACCGCTTGATCCCTTGGGGCATTTCAGCCGCACATGAAAATGATAGTGATGCCCATACCACGGCCGGATCTTGCGAAGCCAGCTTCGGTCACCGGTTTCTTCCTTGCACATCCGTACCTTGGCCCCCGGAAACACAAAGATCCGGGCGGTCCGCGGATCCTTCGCCGCGGCCTTCATGATTTCATGGTGCTGGCGCGTGTAATTCCCGTTTGTGTACGCGCCGTTGGACCGTCGCAGCGAGATTGACGACAGGCTCTCGCGCTCTGCCCTGCTCAGGTTCAGACGTTTGGGTGGCAACATCCAGAAATCCGCATCCAGACCCATCTGGTGGCTGCGATGGCCCGACAACATCGGTCCACCCCGCGGCTGACTGATATCGCCAACATAAAGCCCCGCCCAACCCGGCTGCGTGGCGGCAAACTTGGACAGTCTCTGGATGTAGTCGATCATTTCCGGGTGTCCCCAATTGCGGTTGCGGCTTAGCCGCATCGCCTGCCAGGTCGGGCCGGTTTCAGGCAATTGCACACCACCGGCGATACAGCCCTTGGCGTAACTTCCAAATGGACGAGGCGATTGCTTTGACCCGCTGCGCTTGGCTCCGAAAAGCTGTTTGGCCTGAACACCTTGGAACGAGGCGGGGATGCTTTGCGTCGACAATATTGCAGGCTGTGCCGCTGGGGTCTGTTTTTGGTTGGTGGAGGCGCTGCAGCCTGCCAAGACCGCTGCCAGAGCGATAGACTTGATGAGACGGCTCATTGTCATGAGTCTCCTTCTGCCTTGACCCAGCGTAACAGCACCAAGCCCAGCAGGAAAAGAAGAATTAGGGGCGAAACACCGATCTGCTGACTGTTGCTGAGGGTTGTAACAACGCCGATCAACAAAGGCGCGACAAAACTGGTGGCTTTTCCGGCCAGCGCATAAAGACCAAACGCTTCACCCATCCGGTCGTCACGCGCCTGGCGGACCATCATCGTCCGACTTGCCGACTGGATCACACCGCCTGCTGCACCAATCAACGCACCAAGCACGTAGAAGACCGTATCAGGTAAGGTCGACCCCTCGCCAACCGCCAGACCGAAGACGCTTTCACGCGAGACGAAAACAATCGAGACCGCCACCCCGGTGAGCACCAGAATGCAGACAGAGATCACCGGCTTTGGACCCAGGAAATCGTCCGCGAACCCACCGAGCCAAGCGAAGAGCGCGCCCGAAACGATGGCCACGATTCCAAAAATTCCGGTGTCGATCACGCTCCATTCCAGCACACCTGCGGCATAGATGCCCCCGAAAAAATACATGCCATTCAACGCATCCCGGTAAAGCATCGACGACCCCAGAAACGCAAAAAGCGATGGCGTCTGAGGCAAGCACCGCACGGTTGTCCCGACATGTGCAAGAGCCTTGCGGATCGCGCCTTTGGGCGGCTTGACCTGCTTGGGGTCGCGCACCCAGAGGAAAAAGGGAACCATGAAAACCGCGAACCAAATCGCTGTGAGCGGCCCGACAAATCGCGTGCCTTCGCGCGCGTCCGGATCAAGGCCGAACGCGGGCGCGCCACCCAACATGGTTTTCCCTGTGTCAGCGCTTTCCGCGAAAAACCCAAGCATCAATACAAGAGCGACCAATCCCCCCAAGTAACCAAACGCCCAACCCGCACCAGAGATGCGTCCGATTTGTTCCTTGCTGCCAAGGTCGGGCAACAAAGAGTTGGTAAAGATGGTCGCAAACTCCATCCCCACAAGGCCGATGGCAAAGCACGCAAGCACCAGCCAGAGGTTGAAATCCACAGGTACAGCGAACCAAATACCCGCTGCCCCGAAAACATAGAACAGCGAGAACACCCAAACCCACTTCAGACGGTTGCCATAGGTATCCGCAATCGCCCCAAGGATTGGTGCCATAAGGGCGATCATGATACCGGCCGCGCCTACCGTGAAGCCCCAGATCGATTGCGCCTCGGCGCCGTCTCCGATGATTTCCTTGATATAGGGTGCAAAGATAAAAGTGATCAGAAGGGTGTTGTATGGCTGACTTGCCCAATCAAAAAAGAACCAACCCCATATACGTTTGCGCGGTGAAATCTCTGCCATTCTGCCCCCTGGATTTGGCGCTGATCAAACGCGGGAACAGGGCCTGTGGCAAGCTATTCTTGCATGGGGGGCCAAGGGCGCGCGTGGTCTGCCTTGATCCAGGCGGCAACCCATGTCGGCGCCTTGGGTCGATCGATCTTCAACTTGAGTACTTCCATCACTTCGGACGGGGGGACAATGCCACGTTCGCCGGTCACCGCGGACCGATAAACAATGTGGTTTGCGCAGTCGCCGTCGCTCTTCCACATCGACTGTTCGATGTAGATGAACTTGTCATCCCACCAAACAACGCGTGTGCGCATCTCAACGGTTTCGAACATCCGAATGCGCCGCCGGTACCGGACGCTGGCACCGGCCATGGTCAGGCCCCAGCGATTGGTCTTGAGCGCCTGAACCAACCCGGCACGGTACGCCATCGGAATGCGCCCCAAATCGTATAAGGTCAGGGTGCGCCCGTTATTGAGCTCCATCCAAAGGTCGATGTCCCACGGCAAGCAGATATGGCGCGACACATGGGTGTCGAGCGGTGCGAATTTTGGTGCTTTGCGATATTTGAAAACCTGCCACAAAAGGCGGATGACGGGATACATGAGCCTGTCCTTTCGACCAGACATGTTGACGCGAGAAAGACCAACGTCAACCACGACCTCGCGTAAACCTTGCGCAATTCTGCGGCCACCATTACCTAGGTCCCGGTACAGCGAAGAGGTTTTTCATGCAGGCGATTGCGGGCCCTATCGGGCTTATTCTGGATGTGGCATTTTTCATCATGATCATCCACATCATCATGAGTTGGTTGATCAATTTCCAAGTGTTGAACCTGCGACAGCAATTCGTGGCTCAGATCTGGTACGGTCTCAACCGACTACTTGAACCGATCTATGAGCCGATACGGCGCATCCTGCCCAACACGCACCCGCTGGACCTTGCACCTTTGGTGGCGTTTATTGCTCTGATTTCCCTGCGCGACTTCATACTGCCCGAACTGATGTGCGGCGGGCGGCCGTTGGGGTACTGCGGCTAATCGGTACTTGTTTACCGATTCTTAGTGTGGAATTGTCACCCGTAAGAGCAGAAGACTAAAAAAATACGGGCTTTTTCATGCAAAGCGCTGCCACGCTGTTGCGAGACATCTTTGGATTCGATGCCTTCCGCCCCGGGCAGGAAGATATCGTGCATACTGTCAGCCAAGGCATCAACACTCTGGCAATCATGCCCACTGGCGGTGGAAAATCTCTGTGCTTTCAACTTCCTGCGCTGATGCGCGATGGCGTGACGGTTGTGATCTCTCCGTTGATTGCCCTGATGCGTGACCAAGTGCGCGCCTTGCGCGCCGTGGGCGTCGAAGCTGGTGCGCTTACTTCCGGGAACACCGAGGAAGAGACCCAAGAGGTTTGGCACGCGCTTGAGGCCGGGCGGCTCAAGCTTTTGTACATCGCGCCCGAACGTCTGGCCGCGGGGTCTGCCATGGGCATGCTCAGGCGCATCGGGGTGTCGCTTATCGCGGTCGACGAGGCCCACTGCGTCAGCCAATGGGGCCATGATTTCCGGCCCGACTATCTGCGCATCGGCGAACTGCGCCGCGCACTGAATGTGCCGTTGGCCGCCTTCACCGCGACGGCGGACGCCGAGACCCGCGAAGAAATCATCGAGAAACTGTTCGAAGGCCAGCCGCCGCAGACTTTTCTGCGTGGGTTTGACCGGCCCAACATCACGCTGGCTTTCGCTGCCAAGGATGGCCCGCGCCAACAGATCCTTGGCTTTGCTGCGGCCCGCAAAGGTCAATCCGGCATCGTCTATTGCGGTACCCGCGCCAAGACCGAAACGCTGGCCAAGGCCCTGCGCGAGGATGGGCATTCCGCCTGTCACTACCACGGCGGGATGGAAGCCGAAGAGCGCCGCCGGGTCGAAACGCGTTTCAGCACCGAAGACGGTCTGGTGGTCGTGGCCACGATTGCCTTTGGTATGGGCGTGGACAAGCCGGACATTCGGTGGGTCGCGCATGCCGATCTGCCAAAGTCAATCGAGTCGTATTACCAGGAAATTGGCCGCGCTGGACGCGACGGCGCACCCGCCGACACTATGACGCTGTTTGGCCAGGACGACATACGCCTCAGGCGATCACAGATTGACGAAGGCCTGGCGCCCCCTGAACGCCGCAGCGCCGATCATGCGCGCCTGAATGCGTTGTTGGGCCTTGCCGAGGTACATGGATGCCGCCGCCAGACTTTGTTGCGATACTTCGGCGAAGATCCTGAGCCATGCGGCAACTGCGACACTTGCACCTCTCCACCGGACACGTTCGATGGAACAGAGGCAGTGCGCAAAGCGCTATCAGCCATTCTGCGCACCGAGGAATTCTTTGGTGCGGGTCACCTCATCGATATTCTCACCGGCAACGACACTGAAAAGGTCCGGGCCCGCGGGCATGACCGCTTGCCCACGTTCGGCGCTGGCCAAGACCTTGACCGCCGCACATGGCAGGGCGTTTTCCGACAGATGATGGGCCACGACCTTATCCGCCCGGACCCGGAACGGCATGGCGGTTTGCGGATGACAGACAAGGCGGTCCCGATCCTCAGGGATCAACAAAGTATAACTCTACGCCGCGACACGCTGGTTTCCAAAACCCGCCGCCCGGCTGCCAAAGCGTTGGTTTCCGACGAAGACGCGCCACTTCTTTCGGCGCTCAAGGCCAAACGGCGTGCGCTGGCCGAAGCGGCCAAAGTGCCTGCTTACATTGTTTTCAATGATCGCACGCTGATCGAGATGACCGAGAACCGCCCCAAGACACTTGATGACATGGCCCGTATTTCAGGTGTCGGCGCCAAGAAACTTGCTCAATATGGCGACGCCTTCCTTGAGGTGATCAATGGCGAAACCGAGGTCATGCACCCCAGCCGTCGCAAATTGGCCGGCCGCGAAACCGGTTCGCTGTATGACCGGTTGCTCGAAGCGCAGGCCGATCTGACACGGGGCGCGGACGGCATTGACAAACCGCTCAGTTGTTCTGCGTCGCTTCTTGCCCGCATCGCCTCTGTCCGGCCGAGCGATCTTGGCGGCCTTGAACGCATCCTTGGCGACAAAAGGACCGAACGATTTGGTCCCGCCTTTCTGGACGTTCTGCAAGGCGCGGACTAAATCTGCTCAAAGGTGAAAATTCCAGAGGTACTGCATGCTTGTCGTCGTTTCTCCAGCCAAGTCTTTGAACATGGACCCGGTTGACGGGATCACGCCCACCAACCCCAGCTTCGCGCGCGACGCCAATGCGTTGGCTTCGATCGCGCGCGAACTGTCCAAGGACGATCTGAAAAAGCTGATGGGCATTTCCGACAATCTGGCCGAATTGAACGCCGAACGCTTCCAATCCTTTGGAAAGATGAAAAAGAAACCCGCGTCCCTGGCATTTGCGGGTGACACGTATCAAGGGCTTGAAGCCGCAACGATGGACGAGGATGAAATGGCGTGGGCCCAAGATCACCTGCGCATCCTTTCGGGCCTTTATGGGCTTTTGCGGCCTCTGGACAACATTCAACCTTACAGGCTGGAGATGGGCAGCCGCCTTACCACCGAAAAAGGCAAGTCGCTTTATGACTATTGGGGCGACAAGCTATCGAAGGCGCTCAACAAACAGGCAAAGGAAACGGGCACGGAAGTTTTGGTCAACTGTGCCAGCCAGGAATACTTTGGCGCGATCGCCCCAAGGTCGCTGAAACTGCGCGTCATCACGCCCGTTTTTCTTGACATCAAGAATGGCGAGGCAAAGGTCATTGGCTTTTTTGCCAAGCGTGCCCGCGGTGCCATGGCGCGTTTCATTGTCCAGAAGCGACTGACCGATCCCGAAGCGATCAAGGACTTTGATGTCGGTGGTTACCAATTCGACCCGGCCAGTTCAGATGGTGAGACTTGGGCATTTCGCCGCGATCACGCGGCCGTTTGAACGCCCAAAGGATCACGCGCCTCTTCCGGGCAAGCCTTCTGAACATGTTCGATCAAGGCTGCCTTTGACAGGGGCTTGGTCAGGTAGTGGTCGATGCCGGATGCCAAAATCCCTTCTTTGTCTCCGTCCATTGCATGGGCAGTCATAGCCACAATCGGAACATGCCCGCCGTTCTCGGCCTCAAGCTTGCGAATGTTGCGCGCTGCATCCTTGCCGTCCAGTTCCGGCATCGAGATGTCCATAAAGATCATGTCAGGCACGAAAGACTGGAACAGGTCGACGGCCTCAAGACCGTTTTCCGCAAACTTTAGATCGATATCCAGCGCCTTCAGCATCTTGGAAAAGACGAGACGGTTCGTCTTGTTGTCCTCTGCGGCCAGGATGCGCATCGTGCGGTTCACCTCTGGCTCTGGCTCGTTCTCTGGCACATCGGGTGCCGCGCTCTGACCATCTTGCGTGCCAACCGCCTTGGCGGAAGACAGATTTCCCAATGCTTGAAGCGCCGCGAAAAGCTCGCGTCGCGGCAGAGGTTTCTGCAAGACCGCCTGCAGATGAGCACGGCCTGGGTCCTGCTCTGCGCTACCAGTGTTTGAACTGAGCAACAGAATGGGGGTCTCGTGGCCCGCCTCACGGATTGCCTCGGCAAGTTCGATCCCGTCCATTTCCGGCATCACATGATCCGTAATCACGACATCCACGTCGGCGGTCATCTTTTCCAGCGCCACGCGCCCGCTGTCACAGGATACAACGTCGATTTCAAGTGCCTTGAACAACCGCTCCAGAGTGGAGCGATTCAGATCGCCCGTTTCGACCAGCAAAACCTTTTGCAAACCCGCCGGCAGCGCAAAATCGGCTTCATTGCGCGCCTCTGCCACTGGTAAACGGACCGAGAATCCAAAGGTCGAGCCTCGTCCTTGATGCGACTCGACCCAGATCTTGCCCCCCATCAGCTTGATCAACTTTTCGGAAATCGCCAGGCCAAGCCCGGTACCTTCGAATTTTCGATTGGTTTCGTCATCGACCTGATTGAACTCGCCGAAAATGTGTTTGATCTTGTCGTCGGGAATTCCAATGCCGGTGTCTTCGATTGTGACGTGCAACTGCGTGGTGCTGTCATCTTCGGTTTCGACACCCACGACGCGCACCAAAACGTGCCCCTGTTCGGTGAATTTCACGGCGTTGCCCAGAAGGTTGGTCATCACCTGCCGAAGTCGACCGGGGTCGCCAATGAATTGCGTCGGCAGGAAGAGATCATAATCCACCAACAGGTCGATACCCTTATCGCGCGCATTGGCCTGCATCAGCATGATCAACTCATGAATACAACGTTCAAGATCGAACGCTTCTTCGTGCATCACAAGTTTTTCAGCCTCGATCTTGGAATAGTCCAGCACGTCGTTGATGATCACCAAAAGGGCCTCGCCCGAGTTCTTGATCGTGTTGGCATACAGCAGTTGTTCGTCGTCGAGGTCGGTGTCTTTCAATAGCTCGGCCATACCCACAACACCGTTCATCGGTGTTCTGATCTCGTGGCTCATGTTGGCGAGGAAAGATGATTTGGCGCGGCTGGCCGCCTCGGCCTTGGCGCGGGCGTCCTTGAGGCGATCCTCATACCGGATCGTGTCCGTGATATTGAGCGCAAGACTCACCACATCGCCGCGCTGACTGCGTTGATCGATCAGCTTGATGTATTCCCCGCTCCAAAGCCGGATGATCTCGGGCTCGGGCGCCACGGTCTGCCATCGATCCAGCATTTTTTCGCGCCATTCGACAGGTGGCAGATCGCCGATGTCGACAATTCCTTCCTCGGTCACACATTGCAGAATCTCGACATAGCTGATGCCGGGGCGCACATCTTCCAGCCCTTCGAACACCGACATCCAGGCGTTGTTGGCCGCGATCATCCTGCTGTCAGCATCGAAAAAGGCAAACCCGTCCTGAATGGTTTCGATGGAGTGCCACAGCCGTCGTTCAGCAATTTCGACCTTTTGATTTGCGACCGTCAGGTCGGATTTAACCCGCTCATTTTCATCGCGGACAGTCTGCACTTCGGCACGGGTTTCAACGATCTCTTCACTCAGGGCCTGGGCATGTTTGCCCAGCTTTCGATTGGCTGCCTGAAGCTCCGCCTGCTTTTGTTCCAGCAGGCGTTCCGCGGCCAATCTTGCCCGCCGTTCTTCTGCCAGTTTGTTGGCAAGGCTCATGCCTCAACCTCCGCCATGCCGTTCAAAAACACATTCAAAATCGGCGATTATTGTGAACAAGTCTTTAAGCGGGACTGTGGAATCGTTGTCAGACATAGAGGGCCGTGGCACGATGGGGCATTGATATAGGAGGTTCGCATGCTCCAACGGTATTTTGCCCTTGTTCTTTTGATCTTTTGTGCCGGTCACGTGGCCGCCCAAACCGCGGTGCCCGATCGGCGCGAGGTCGTCACCCGCGATGTGGACTTTTTTGGTGCGGATTTGGATCCGCTCTTTGACACAACATTGGATGCATGTCGGAACCTTTGTTTTGCCAACCAAAGCTGCAAGGCCTACACATTCAACAGCCGCTCGAATGCGTGTTTTCCCAAAAGTGCCCTGACCGAAACGCAACCTTACGAAGGCGCCATTTCGGCAGAGATCTTTGACACTGATGCAAACGTTTTGAACCAGGTCGAGGCGCGAACGGCCGAGCTGAATTTCCTTCCATCACGTGATTTGACCTCGGCGCGCAACCTGGCGGTCAACATTGGTTCGCGTCATCCCGGTGGGCAATGGGACGTCGCGGCCATGTTGAGCGCCGCGCAAGAGCGGATCGCGCAAGGGGATTATTTAAACGCCATGCGTTGGATGGGCGCCGCAACGGCAAGATCCGACGCCGCGGATCAATGGGCCGAGTACGCGCGATTGTCCATGCTGATCAAAACCCAGAACAATTCCGACCAACGTCGATATGCCCAGCAGGCGCTTGAGGCATCACTCAACGCCTATATGCGCGCGCCAAATGATCCTGGAAGGGTGAATGCGCTTTTGCTGTCTGCCGAAGCATTGGAAAAGCTGGGCCGCGGTCGTGACACCGTGCCCACCCTGCGCCAGGCCGAACGGTTGCAACCGCGCGAAGATGTCATCAGCGCGCTGGATAATGCCATTGCCAAGTATGGCTTTCGCATTACCGGCCATCGCGCTGACAACGAAAGCGCTAACCCGCGTGTCTGCGCCGAGTTTTCCGAGCCGCTGGTCAAAGCCGGTATAGATTACACGCCTTTCGTGCGCCTGCCGGACACCGGGATGGTCGTGCAGGCCGATGCGCAACAAATTTGCATCAGCGGTGTGCAGCACGGGGAACGCTACCGCGTGACCTTTCGCGAGGGTCTGCCCGCCGCGAGCGGTGAAGAACTGATCCGCGATGTCGAGATCGCGCTTTATGTCCGCGACCGCAGCCCCAAGGCCAGCTTTGGCGGGCGGGCCTATGTGCTGCCGAAGGCTTCTGATGCCGCTGTGCCGATCGAGACGGTGAACCTGACCGAGGTCGACCTGCTTTTGCGCCGAGTCAGCGATCGCAACCTTTTGCGCACAATGCAGGACAATTACTTTGGCCGCCCGCTCAGCAGCTACGAGGACCGGCTGTTTTCGTCGGAGATCGCCGAGGAGGTCTGGCGCGGCACAGGCGAAGTGCAGAACGAATTGAACCGCACGATGACGACCCGCTTGCCAATGGGCGAGATCCTAGCCGATCAGCCACCGGGCATCTATGCGCTGACCGCCCGCGTGCCAGGTGTCGAAGTTTATGACGATCCCGGCGCCACGCAATGGTTCATCATGACCGACTTGGGCCTGACCACGCTGAAGGGCACCGATGGGCTGCATGTCTTCGTCCGCGGTCTGGGCGATGCGGCGGCGCGCGACGGGGTTTCCTTGACACTGCTGTCGCGTGCCAACCGGGTTCTTGGCGAAGCGACCACCGATGCCGGCGGGCACGCGCTTTTTGTGCCCGGCCTGACCCGAGGCACGGCAGGCGCCGCCCCTGCGATGATCCTTGCGCGGGCGGGCGAAGATGATCTGGCCTTCCTGTCGCTGACCGATCCCGCCTTTGATCTCTCGGATCGCGGTGTTGAGGGCCGCCCGCCTGCCCCGCCAATAGACCTGTTCCTTTCCACGGATCGAGGGGCCTACCGAACCGGCGAGACGATCCACGCCACGGCGCTGGCCCGCGATGGTGTGGCCGAGGCGATCTCGGGCTTGCCATTGACAGCGGTTCTTCGGCGTCCGGACGGTGTCGAGTATTCGCGCAAGTTGTCCAATACGGACGTGGCGGGCGGGCATGTGTTCAGCCTGCCAATCGGCACCACCGCACCGCGCGGCAGCTGGACGCTAAATGTCTTCAGCGATCCGGACACCGCACCCCTGGTCAGCCGCACGGTTCTGGTCGAGGATTTTCTGCCGGAACGGATCGATTTCGAATTGAGCCTGCCCGATGGTCCCATTCGTCCCGGAGATACGCCACCCCTGAGCGTCGATGCGCGGTATCTGTTCGGCGCACCCGGTGCAGGCCTGCTGGCGGATGGAACCGTGACGCTGCGCGCCCGCTCAAAGCTTGACGAATTTCCGGGGTATAGGTTTGGGCGGCATGACGAGTTTGCCGCGGCGCGCACGAGCTATCTGCCCGGCGGCAAAACCGGGGACGACGGTCAATTGATCATGACCGCCGAAATGCCGGCGGTGGAGGCAAACGACCGTCCATTCGAAGCGACGGTGGCCGTGACCCTGCGCGAAGGCTCAGGTCGTCCTGTAGAACGGCGCATGACCCGGATGCTGGCGCCGGCGGGACCGATGATCGGCATTCGATCGATCGCCGACGGCGTGGTGCCGGAAAACACGAATGCCGAATTCAAAGTGATCGGCGTCAGCCCAGACCTGACTCCAGCCCAAATGGATGTAACCTGGACTGTGAACAGGGTCGAGACGCGCTACCAGTGGTATCAGGAATACGGAAACTGGAATTGGGAGCCGATCACAACACGTGAGCAGGTTGCGACCGGCAAAGGCAGTTTGGGTGATGCACCCCTGACCGTGTCGTCGCCGGTGACCTGGGGGCGCTACGAATTGGTTGTCGAACGTACAGGTGGGACATATGTGGCTGCCTCTACCGAATTCTACGCAGGCTGGTACGCGCCTGTCGATGCCAGCAGCACACCCGACACGCTGGAGCTGTCACTTGACAAGCCGGGGTACCAACCCGGTGACACCGCAGAATTGCGTATCGTGCCACGCTATGCGGGTACGGCGCTGATTACTGTCATGTCGAACCGCGTGATCGACATGCAGGCGGTCGAAGTCACCGAGGGCGAAAATCTCATTCCTCTGCCGGTGACCGAGGATTGGGGCGCAGGCGCTTACGTCACGGCCCAGGTTATCCGGCCGATGAACGTGTCCGCCGGGCAGAATCCTGCGCGCGCCTTGGGTCTGAGCTATGCCAAGATCGACCCGGGCACTAAGCAATTGCAGGTCAGCGTCGATGCGCCCGAGATCACGTCGCCACGCGGCCCGCTTGATGTGACGGTGAATGTGGACGGTCTGGCAAACGGACAACAGGGATATGTAACCCTTGCCGCCGTCGATCTGGGTATCTTGAACCTGACAGGATTTGAGAGTCCCGACCCGTCCGGCCATTATTTTGGTCAACGGCGCCTGGGCGTCGAAATCCGCGACATCTACGGCCGTCTGATCGACGGGATGAACGGGGCGGAAGGACAAGTGCGATCCGGCGGCGATGCGGGCAACCAGAACCAGTTGCAATCGCCGCCGCCCACCGAAGAACTTGTTGCCTACTTCTCTGGTCCGCTGACGGTTGAACCGGATGGTACGGCGCAGGCCAGCTTTGACATCCCGGATTTCAACGGAACTGTGCGGCTAATGGCAATCGCCTGGTCGCCCACCGCCGTGGGCGAGGCCGAGAAAGACACGATTGTTCGCGATCCGATCGTGGTCACCGCATCGCTGCCGCGCTTTCTGGCCCCCGGCGATCAAAGCCGCTTGCTGCTTGAGATCGTGCACGCCGAAGGGCCCGCCGGGCGCATGGGCTTGGACGTGACCAGCGCTGCGGGGATCACGTTGGACGATGCCGTGCCATCGGGGTTTGAACTGGGTCCACAAGAGAAATCCGTGCTCAGTTTGCCGATAACAGCCGGCGCGCCGGGAGATTACGAGATGCGCGTGGCGCTGACCACGCCGGATGGCCGGCAACTTACGAAATCGCTGACGCTTGGTGTAAGGGCCAATGACCCGGTTATCGCCTCCACCCGACGTTTCTCACTTGGGTCAGGAGACAGTTTCACCCTGGACGCCGATGTGTTTGCCGGATTGCGGCCCGGCACGGCAAAGGCGCTTGTTTCGGCCGGGCCACTGGCCAAGCTGGACGCGCCCGGACTGCTGAGCGCGCTGGATCGCTACCCTTACGGCTGTACCGAACAAGTGGTGTCACGCGCCATGCCATTGCTTTACTTCAACCAGGTGGCTGAAGCGATGGGCATGGCCACAGAAGCGCAGTCTCGCGACCGGATCGAACAATCCATCGCCCGCATTCTGACCCGGCAATCGTCTGGCGGGGGCTTTGGTCTTTGGCGGGCCAGCTCGGGCGATTTCTGGCTTGATGCCTATGTCGCCGACTTCCTGTCACGCGCCAAGGCAGAAGGGTTCGAGGTGCCGGAACAAGCCTATGCGATGGCCATGGACAATCTGCGCAACCGGATCAACTACGCCCCTGACTTCGACAAGGGCGGCGAGGATATCGCCTATGCGCTGATGGTGCTGGCCCGCGAAGGGGCCGCGCGGATCGGGGATTTGCGCTATTACGCCGATGTCAAGGCGGACGCGTTCGCGACACCGCTGGCGCAGGCCCAACTTGGCGCAGCGCTTGCCTTTTACGGAGACCAGACCCGTGCCGATCGCATGTTCGCCCAAGCAGTGCGCGGCATGGTGGTCTCTGGTGACGAGGAATCCCAGGTTTGGCGGGCGGACTATG
>JBCBTE010000047.1:0-19591 GCA_039818805.1 Pseudomonadota bacterium | reverse complement strand
GGCGGACACGGCGTTTGTCCGTGCGTTGTGGGACAGTTTCGGCGATCAGCCTTTTGAGCGCGGCAATCTGGATGCCGGGCGATTGAGCTGGTTGTTCGGGCGCGAAGTGCTGCCTGCGGAAGATCCTTTTGATTCGGCGAGTTACGAGGCGCTGTTGATTCTTGATGTAAACGCAGCGCGGTTAACCTTTCCCGAGGCCTTTGATGAAGGGGATCGCGAATGATTGCCCAAATTTCGATCCCTTATTTAGGCACGTTCCCGCTCATAGTGCGCGGAATTACGCGGTTTACAGCCGATGCAGTAGCGCGGATGCGGCTGTGCTTGGCTCCGGGCGACAGGGCGTGCAGCGTAACAACTGTAGTGGCGGCCTTTCCCCAATGGGCCGAGACGTACCGTCTAAACCGTTACCCTTCCCCTGATAGGCGGCCTCGTACAGTGTTGTACGGGCCGCCCTTTTTTCTTTCAGACTCAAATCTTTGTAGATATAAGCGGCGGATCGCCCAAATGGCCTGCTGTATCGCGGCTGACTTTGACGCCGACTCTGTGATCGCGTTCAGTGCGCCAACAGAAAGACCAAGAAAAAGAGGCAATACTCTATGCGAGTCAGTCGAACCCTTCCGTTCTCATTCGCCCTTGTGGGCACACTTGCGGCCTGTGGCGACACAGTTGGCGAACAGGCGATCATCGGCACGGCGGCCGGTGCTGGCACCGCCGCTGTCGTCGGCGGCTCGCTTCTCACCGGTGCGGCCATCGGCGCCGCGGGCAACATTGCCTTCTGCCAGATCAATCCGGAAAAGTGTTGATCACTTAAGTTTTGCCCCCTCGGCGGGGGTTCTGTCGGAACAACAAGACCATCAGCGTGCTTCGGCGCGCCGATGGTCTTTTTTATGTCGACCCATCGCAAGGAACCGCGTTGGGCAAGAAAAAGGGGACGTGAGATGTTCAAGAAAATCCTGATCGCCAACCGGGGCGAGATTGCCTGCCGGGTGATCAAGTCGGCGCGCAAGATGGGGATTGCCACGGTAGCGATCTATTCCGATGCCGACCGCAACGCGCTGCATGTGCGCATGGCGGATGAGGCGGTCCATATCGGCCCGCCCCCGGCCAATGAATCCTACATCGTGATCGACAAGGTGATGGATGCCATCAAGCAGACGGGCGCCGAAGCGGTGCATCCCGGCTATGGCTTTCTGTCTGAAAACCCCAAATTCGCAGAGGCGCTTGAGGCCGCAGGCGTGGCCTTTATCGGCCCGCCCAAAGGGGCAATCGAGGCGATGGGTGACAAGATCACCTCGAAAAAGATTGCGCAGGATGCGGGCGTCAGCACCGTGCCCGGCCACATGGGCCTGATTGAGGATGCCGATGAAGCACTGAAGATATCAGAGCAGATCGGCTTTCCGGTGATGCTCAAGGCCTCTGCCGGGGGGGGCGGCAAGGGGATGCGGATTGCCTGGAATGCCGAAGAGGTACGCGAGGGCTTTCAAGCGTCCAAGAACGAGGCTGCCAGCAGCTTTGGCGATGATCGGATGTTCATCGAGAAATTCGTGACGCAGCCGCGCCATATCGAGATCCAGGTTCTGTGCGACAGTCACGGTAACGGAGTTTACCTGGGCGAGCGGGAATGTTCGATCCAGCGCCGGAACCAGAAAGTGATCGAGGAAGCGCCAAGCCCGTTTCTGGATGAGGCGACCCGCAAAGCGATGGGCGAACAGGCGGTCGCGTTGGCCCATGCGGTGGGCTATGCCAGTGCCGGTACGGTGGAGTTCATCGTGGATGGGGAGCGGAACTTCTATTTCCTTGAGATGAACACACGCCTGCAGGTCGAGCACCCGGTGACCGAGCTGATCACGGGGGTGGATCTTGTGGAGCAAATGATCCGCGTGGCCAATGGCGAAAAGCTTTCGATCAGTCAGGACAATGTGACCTTGACCGGTTGGGCCATCGAAAGCCGCCTTTACGCCGAGGATCCCTATCGCGGCTTCCTGCCATCGATTGGTCGTCTGACCCGCTATCGTCCGCCCGTCGAGGTGGCGGCTGGCCCACTATTGACCAACGGAAAGTGGCAGGACGAGGCCGACTCTGGCAATACCGCGGTGCGCAATGATACCGGCGTCTTTGAGGGCGGCGAGATCAGCATGTATTACGACCCGATGATCGCCAAGCTGTGTACATGGGCGCCAACCCGCGGTGACGCGATTGAAGCCATGCGTGTGGCATTGGACAGTTTCGAACTGGAAGGCATTGGACACAACCTGCCCTTCCTGAGCGCCGTGATGGACCATCCGAAATTTATCTCGGGCGACATGACGACGGCCTTCATCGCCGAGGAATACCCCGAAGGGTTTGACGGGGTCGAACTGGATGAGGTCGCACTTCGCAAGATTGCAGCGGGTTGTGCCGCGATGCACCGGGTTGCCGAGATCCGGCGCACGCGCGTCTCGGGTCGGATGGACAATCACGAACGGCGCGTGGGCGAAGATTGGGTCGTTTCGTTGCAGGGGCAAAGCCACAATGTGCGCATCGCAGCAGACCGCGATGGCTCAACCGTGACCTTCGAGGATGGCATGGCACATCGTGTCGCCAGCGACTGGACGCCGGGCGACCAGCTTGCCGTGCTGGACGTGGACGGCGCGCCCGTGGTTCTGAAGGTTGGAAAAGTCTCGGGCGGATTCCGCATTCGCAACCGTGGCGCGGACATCAAAGTGCATGTGCGGTCGCCACGCCAGGCTGAATTGGCCACGTTAATGCCTGAGAAACTGCCACCTGATACATCCAAGATGTTGCTGTGCCCGATGCCGGGTCTGGTTGTCACCGTGAATGTCGCGGTCGGCGACGAAGTTCAGGACGGGCAGGCGCTGTGTACGATTGAGGCGATGAAGATGGAAAACATCCTGCGCGCGGAAAAGAAGGCCGTGGTGACCAAGATCAACGCGGGACCGGGCGACAGCCTGGCGGTGGATGATGTGATCATGGAGTTTGAATAAACGTGGCACGCCCTTCGCGGCATATCCTGCCTGCCATTCTGGTCGGGGCAACGTTGGTGTCAGCGTGTTCGCGGGACGACGAAACGTCGATGCGTGCGCGGTTGGCAGCATGGTTCGCGCTGGACGAAACGCTGGCGTTTTCGGCCGAGCAGGGATGTGCGGCAGGGGCGTTTCGATTGGTGCACGACCAGATCGGCGCTGGCGTGCCGGTGGAAACGAATGTGTCCGGGATGCTTCGGGCGCTGCCGGCGCGGGGGGTGGCGGCTGTGGACGACCCTGACTTGTCACCCGACAAGGTAATGATCGAGGCAGCGAACGAGCAACGCTCGATCGGCATGTCGATGCGCCGCGCGGCGCTGGAGGCGCGCACCTGTATGCGGGGGCCGATCGGCGCTGAATTTCTGAGGATGCTGGTTAATCCGGCAACGGTTTTTGCCTACGAGACCACGGAAGGTGCCGTGATGTTGGTCGACCGCGAAAACCGCGTTCTTCTGGTGGCGATCGGAGCCCGCACATGACCGAGAAGCGTCAACTATCACCGCGCCGGTCGCGGATTTCCTGTTGGCGGGTCGGCATCTTGTCGATGGTGCGGCTGATTTCCCGCACGTCCCAAGGCCGCGGTTTGCGCAGTTTGACATCCCCATCCTTGCCGATCAGGGCCAGCATGAACCCGCGTGGGCGCAGGGCGATCCGCAGATCGGATTTCGTTGACGGATCTGTGTCGATCAGAACGATCACATCGCGGGCATCCAGATCGTCGAGCCGCGCATTGATGTATGCCATCTGTTCAATGAAACGCGGGTCTGCCGGGCTGTCGGCGAAGACAATCAATGGGCGTTTTATCCAGACAAATTCGCTTAAATTCACGCTTTCACCGGGCAAGACGATATCCGCCGGCTCCGAGCCATCGGTTGACTGGGCCGGCTGCGAAAGGCCAAAAGCCACTGTAAGTGCAAGAAAACAAAGTGTGAAATACCTGCTCATGAGGCCTCCTGTCTCAGGTGATATAGGGGTGGTTCGCGAAATTGCGAAGGCTGAATTTTGCGCGGGCCAAGAAAATTTTAGCATTAATCATGTAGTCAGGTCCGGTAGCGCACCTTGCGGGCGAGCAAGTTCAATCATCCGCCTCATGCGGCTATCAGACGAAAGGTGCGCAGTCTAATGGATGTCGTTCTCCATATCGGGGCCCATCGCACGGCCAGCACAACGTTTCAGCATTACATCGGTGAAAACACGCAAACGCTGGGCCTGTCCGGCCTCGGCGTCTGGGGGCCGCGCCGGACGCGCGATGGTCTGCTGACCGGCGTCATTCCGGTGGACGAGGGCCATACTCCGCGCGAACAACTCCACCGGGCCCGGGCCCGGATTGCGGTGAATCTTGCCAAGGCCAAGGCGGCAGGGGTGCAAACCCTTCTCATCAGCGACGAAAACATGATTGGCGCACCGCGCCGCAACTTGCGGAAGGGCAGGCTTTATCCAGATATCGGTGACCGTATGGCGCGGTTCTCTGCGGCGTTTGACGGGGCCATTTCGCGCGTTGCGTTCTCGATCCGCAGCCACGAACACTATTGGGCATCAGTCCTGGCGTTCGCCGTGGCACGCGGGCACAAGCTGCCAACGGAGGATTGCCTGCGGGATCTTGCTGCGACACCGAGGATGTGGCGCGATGTGATCACCGATTTGGCCTGTGCGCTGCCGGGCGCTGAAATACTTGTTTTCCCCTATGAGATTTTCGGCGGCATCCCCGAACGAAGCCTGGAGCGGATGACCGGGCTCGGTCATCCACCACGCCGGTACGCACGTGAATGGCTCAACCGTGCGCCAAGCCTGAACCAACTGCGCAAGATCGTGCAGGACCGTGGCGGCGATGCGACCCGCTTGCCCGACGGTATGGGGCGATGGCAGCCATTCAAGACAGACCAGGTGCGCTCGATGCGCGAGACCTATGCCGATGACCTGTTCTGGCTGCGCGCCGGAGCGGATGGATTGGCAACACTGACAGAGGAAACCGGACCGGCGAAGACGGGGCAAATCCCGCGCGCCGCCCAGACGACAAGAGGACAAGACAATGGGATCGAAGACCGACGCTTGGCGTGACATCGCCGAGAAAGAACTGCGCGGACGGCCGCTGGATGATCTGACATGGAACACGTTGGAAGGTATTCCGGTACGTCCTTTGTACACCGAAGAGGATGTTGCAGGCCTTGACCACCTGGGTACGATTCCCGGCGCCGCACCCTTTACCCGCGGTGTAAAGGCCACGATGTATGCCGGGCGTCCATGGACCATCCGGCAATATGCGGGCTTTTCCACGGCCGAGGAATCAAATGCGTTTTACCGCCGCAACCTGGCTGCCGGCCAGCAGGGCGTATCGGTCGCCTTCGATCTGGCCACGCATCGTGGATATGACAGTGATCACGAGCGGGTGGTCGGCGATGTCGGCAAGGCCGGTGTCGCCATCGACAGCGTCGAGGATATGAAAATCCTGTTCGATGGGATTCCGCTGGATCAGGTGTCCGTTTCCATGACCATGAATGGCGCTGTGATCCCGGTCCTTGCCAGCTTCATCGTCGCCGGTGAAGAGCAAGGACATGACCGCAGCGTGCTGAGCGGCACCATTCAGAATGACATTCTGAAAGAGTTCATGGTGCGCAACACCTACATCTACCCGCCCGAGCCCAGCATGCGGATCGTGTCGGACATCATCGAATTCACCGCTAATGAAATGCCGAAATTCAACTCGATTTCGATCTCTGGCTACCACATGCAAGAAGCTGGCGCGAATTTGGTGCAAGAGCTGGCATATACGCTGGCAGACGGCCGCGAATATGTGCGTGCGGCCATCGAGGCCGGGATGGATGTGGACAAGTTCGCGGGCCGGCTGAGCTTCTTTTTCGCCATCGGCATGAATTTCTTCATGGAGGCAGCCAAGCTGCGAGCCGCGCGTCTGCTCTGGCACAAGATCATGACGGAGTTCGGTGCGAAGAACGACCGATCGAAGATGTTGCGCACCCATTGCCAAACCTCGGGTGTCAGCCTACAAGAGCAGGATCCTTACAACAACGTGGTGCGCACCGCATACGAAGCGATGAGCGCGGTCTTGGGCGGGACGCAAAGCTTGCATACCAATGCGTTGGACGAGGCCATCGCACTGCCCACGGATTTCAGCGCCCGGATCGCCCGGAACACCCAGCTGGTGCTGCAGGAAGAAACCGGCGTGACCAATGTGGTCGATCCGCTGGCAGGCTCCTACTACGTCGAAAGCCTGACCGCGGAACTGGCCGACAAGGCCTGGGCGCTGATGGAAGAAGTCGAGGAGATGGGCGGCATGACCAAGGCCGTGGCCAGCGGCATGCCCAAGCTAAGGATCGAGGAAAGCGCTGCGACTCGGCAGGCGATGATCGACCGTGGCGACGAGGTGATCGTGGGCGTCAACAAGTACCGCAAGGACAAAGAAGACCCGATCGACATCTTGGACATCGACAATTCGGCGGTGCGCGCCAGCCAGATCGCGCGGCTGGAAAAAATCCGGGCCCAGCGGGACGAGACGGCCTGCCAGGCGGCGCTGGATGACTTGACGCGGATGGCAAAAGACGGGGGCAACCTGCTCGCAGGGGCTGTGGAAGCAGCACGCGCGCGGGCTACGGTGGGAGAGATCAGCATGGCATTGGAAAAAGAATTTGGACGGCACCGGGCCGAGGTGAAGACTTTGGCGGGTGTCTACGGCGCCGCCTATGAGGGCGACGAGGGATTTGCAGCGATCCAGAAGTCGGTCGAGGCCTTTGCAGAAGACGAGGGGCGCCGCCCTCGGATGCTGGTGGTCAAGATGGGCCAGGATGGTCATGACCGCGGGGCCAAGGTAATCGCTACGGCCTTTGCCGATATCGGTTTTGACGTGGATGTGGGCCCCTTGTTCCAGACTCCGGACGAAGCCGCGCAGGACGCCATCGACAACGATGTGCATGTGATCGGCATTTCCAGTCAGGCGGCAGGTCACAAGACATTGGCACCACAGCTTATCGATGCGCTGAACGGCAAGGATGCCGGCGACATCATAGTGATCTGCGGCGGTGTGATCCCGCAGCAGGACTATGAGTTTCTCAAAACGGCCGGAGTGAAGGCGATCTTCGGGCCCGGCACCAACATTCCCGATGCGGCGCAGGACATCTTGCGCTTGATCCGCGAAGCACGCGCCGCATGAGGCACAAACGTGGCCTGATCGCAACGGGCATGGTGGCGGGCGCTGTCTGGGCCGTGGCCCTGCTTTGGATCGGGGCGCAGATACCGGTGCCTATCGCCATGATCCAGCCGGTGCTTATGGGGGCGGTGTTTGCACCCGGCGTGGTATTGATACTGGTGATTGCGCGATTGGCGCAGCGACGGTTTTTTGATGACGCAGGCGTGGATGGCCAACACCTGACCGGTGGCGCCGCGATTGATCAAAAGGTGCTGACCAACACGGTCGAGCAGATCGTTTTGGCGCTTTGTATCTGGCCGCTGGTCGGGTTTTTTGTCGGCGCGGGCACGGTTCTGGTGCTTGGGGTAGGCTTTGCCATCGCACGCGTGGCGTTTTGGGTGGGGTATCACCTGTCGCCGCCCCTACGCGCCTTTGGCTTTGCGGCCACGTTCTATCCCACGGTGCTGGCCGCGCTCTGGATGGTGTGGTCGCTTCTGTCGGGCTAGGCCCAGAAATTCTGATTTGCCCTGGCGGATGGCGCGGGAGACAAGAAACGTTCATGATCGATAGAAAGAAAGTGAACGCACATGCTACAGCTTGACCATATCGCCATCGCGGCAGACTCCCTCAAGGCCGGGCGCGCCTATGCCGAAGAGGTTTTGGGGGTTCCCTTGCTACAAGGTGGGCAGCATGGGCATTACGGCACGCACAACCTGCTGCTTGGGCTTGAGGACGGGCTTTATCTTGAAGTGATTGCCGTCGACCCCGAGGCGCCAAGCCTCTCCTATCCAAGGTGGTTCGACCTTGACCGCTTCGCCGGACCACCACGGCTGACCAACTGGATTTGCCGCACGGACGATTTGGCCGGATTTGTGCGCGTGATCCCTGAGGCCGGAGAGATCGTGCCACTCGCGCGCGGGGACCTGCAATGGAGCATGTCGGTGCCGCCGTCCGGCATCTTACCCTATGACAACGTGTTTCCGCCGGTGATCGAGTGGGCCAGCTCTGATCATCCCGCCAAGCGGCTGCCATCTTCGGGGTGCCGGTTGACACGTCTGTGTTTGTGCCACCCGAAGGCGGACGATTTGCAAGGGTTGCTTGCACCGATGCTAAATGACGTCCGGCTGACCTTTCAGACTGGTACCGTCGGACTGCGTGCCGAACTGGACACACCCAATGGAAAGGCCGTTCTGGAATGACGATCCGACCGGCGACAGCGGGCGACGCCAAGGGCATTGCCCAGATTGCCAACCATTACATTCGCGAAACCACGGTGACATTCAACGCCATAGAAAAAACGGTTGAGGATGTGACGAAGGGACTGAGAACACAAAGCGCGGCCGGGTATCCTTTTCTGGTAGCGGAAGATGCCGGATCTGTTGTCGGGTATGCCACCTATGGTCAATTCCGAAAGGGCAGCGGATATGCCCGTACGATGGAAAACACCGTCATGCTGGACCCGACAGCGCAACACAGAGGGCACGGGCGCAAGTTGATGGCAGCGCTTGAAGCGCATGCCGCGGCCAGGGGCGTGCATTCGATGATTGCCGGCATCAGTGCCGAGAACACGCCAGCGGTCATGTTTCACCTGGCCCTTGGCTACACAGAAGTTGGACGTGTGGCGCAATCTGGATACAAATTTGATCGCTGGATCGATCTGATTTTGCTTCAGAAACACCTGTCCTAGAGGTCAGGTAGACGATAAGCATTTCCCGGAAAGCTGTGGTTCAGGTTTCCCGCGAAACGTTTTAGGGTCTCGCTCATGTCCATCTGGAGCCGGATATCAGAAGCCTTGTCCGCCCTTGCACAGGGCGAACCGCTGACGCGGGTGTTCGATGCGTTGCGCGCTCCGCCCGAAAGGACAGTGGCATTTGCGATCGCCGTGATCGCGCTTGGGGCTAAGATGGCCAAAGCTGATGGGCAGGTTACACGCGATGAGGTGACCGCCTTTCGCGAGGTGTTTCAGATTGCACAGGGCGACGAGGCAGGCGCGGCCAAGGTGTTTAACCTGGCACGGCAGGACGTCGCCGGGTTTGAGGAATATGCGCAACGGATCAAAACGATGTTCGGCGATGAGACCGACACGCTTTTTGATCTGATGGAGGGGCTGTTTCACATCGCCATCGCCGATGGCGTCTATCATCCCAACGAAGATAGTTTTCTGGAACGCGTGGCCGAGATTTTCGACTTGCCGGACAGCCAGTTCCGCGTGCTGCGCAGCAGATTCGTGCCGGATGCAAAACCTGATCCCTACGCTGTTCTGGGCGTCGATCCGGAAACTTCAATGACAGAGATTCGCAAGATTTGGCGTGCCAAAGTGCGCGAAATGCATCCCGATCGGATGGTGGCACGTGGTGTCCCGCAGGAGGCGATCAAACTGGCCGAGAAGCGATTGATCGACATCAACCGCGCTTGGGAGGAAATCAACGAGGGTGCGTAGGATGCGATTTGCCACCTACAATGTCGAATGGTTCAACGCCCTGTTCGACGATGAAGGCTTGCTGCTGGACGATGATGAATTGTCCGCGCGCTACGGGATCACCCGACATCAGCAATTGGCCGCATTGGGGATTGTGTTTTCGGCGCTAGATGCGGATGCCGTGATGATCATCGAAGCACCAGATACCAACCGCAAGCGCGACACGGTTATGGCGTTGGAGCGGTTTGCCAACGCGATGCAACTTCGGGCGCGCAAGGCGTTGATTGGCTTTGCCAACGACACTCAGCAGGAGATTGCGCTGCTCTACGATCCCGACAAGTTGCATTGTTCGCACGACCCGCAAGGCAACGAGACGGGGCGCAAGGGATCGGCCGATGCGCCGCGCTTTGACGGCGTGTTTCGGATTGATCTGGATATTGATGCCACCGAAGACCTGGTTGAGTTTTCCAAACCGCCTTTGGAAGTTGCCGCACGCACCGCGTCGGGGTTTGAATTTCGGATCATCGGTGCGCACCTGAAATCCAAGGCCCCGCATGGTGCGCGCAATCGGGACGAGGTAATGCGCATGGCCATTTCCAACCGGCGCAAACAGCAGGCGCAGGCGGTCTGGTTGCGCAACCGGATCGCCGATCACCTCGCCGAAGAGATACCGGTGATGTTGCTGGGAGATCTGAACGATGGTCCCGGTCTGGACGAGTATGAAAACCTGTTTGGCCGCTCCTCGGTTGAGATCATCCTGGGAGAGGGCGGCGAGAACGGTCTGAAACTGCATGACCCGCATGCCCGCCGGGCGTTGACCCGTCGCATTGGGGCAATGAACACCACAGCAAGGTTCTATCTCAAGCAGGAAAAACGCTATCTTCAGGCGCTTCTCGACTATGTCATGGTGTCCAGTGAATTCATGACGATGGGCCCGACATGGCGCATCTGGCACCCGTTTGATGACCCTGATTGCTGGCGTCATCCAGAGCTACGCGAAGCGCTGATCACAGCCTCGGATCACTTCCCGGTCACTCTGGAAATCGAACTCTGATCTTAAAATCGTTACCGATATGGCCTATGTTACAGACATGCAGAGGATCGCGATCATAACATGTGTTGTTCTGGCCCTTGCAGCACCGGCCACATCGCAGGACGACGAAGAAGACAGCGGCACCTCGTTGATGGAACGTGGGGCGCAGCTGTTTTTGGAAGGTATCATGCGCGAGATGGAACCCGCCTTGGATGATCTTCAAGGGCTGGCAGAAAACATGCAACCGGCCTTGCGGCAATTCGTTGATGAGATGGGTCCGGCCTTTGCTGATCTTCTGGGTCAAATCGACGATCTGAGCAACTATCATGCGCCAGAGATGTTGCCGAACGGTGATATAATCATCCGCCGGAAAACCCCGTTGGATGACAATATCGACCCCGATCAAGAAATCGAAATCTAAGCGTGGTTAGATGACAACTTGGGCCTCGGCCCCCAAGGTTTCGGCCAACGATTGAAAGCGTGTTTCGGCCACTTCGCCAAAAAGAGGGGCCGCATCAGGCGACAATCTGAATGTAAGGTGTTTTTTCTTCGGTCGCCATGTCAGCGCACCCATTTGCGCGTCCTTGCGCAGCCAGAACATCGCGGCCAATCGCATCGCCTTGCCCAATACTTCGGCTTGATGTTCTTCTCTTTCAGTGACCAGCGCAGATAGATCCTCGAACCGGGTGCCCTCGCGGCGATTGGAGTAGCGGTGCATCAATGCCAAACCAAGAAACACCCGTTCCGAATGCTTAAGGCCGCCCAGGTTCGCCCGTGTTGCAGTGTCAAAACAATCCTCGGCGCGGTAATCGGGATGCGAGCGCCAACTAACATCGTGCAAAAGACAAGCCGCCTTGATGATGCGTTTCTGATCCGGACGAGCGTTGCGAAACAACGGCTGAATGAAGTCGTACACGACTTTGCCATAACCCGGCAGACGAGCGTCCTTTGCTTCGGCGAAACGACAAACTTCGATCAGCGGGTCGCGGTCGCGCAAAGCCTGGGGCATTTGTTCGTATAAAAGCCCTTCGCGAATGCCATAGCTGGACACGGCGATGTCGCGCGGCTTGAAGGTTTTGACCAACTGGCGCAGCACCTCGGCGGCTTGGGGCACCAACGCCATGCGCGCCGCCGACACGTTTGCCCGCCCGCGCAAATCTTCGGGATCGTTTTGCTCAATATATTTGGCGGTTTCGCGGACGGATTGCAGGCTCATGCGGTATTCGTGCAAAACCCGAAGCGGGTAACCACGCCGTTCCATGTCGATCTTGGCAATCGCGCGCCAAGACCCGCCGACCAGGAACAAGCGGTTTTTCTGTTCGCCCATTTCATCGCGCATCATCGCAAGGGTATTGCGGATATGAACCTTGCGGGCCTTCTTGCCGCCTTTCATGTCGCGCAACCGTAATGGGCCTAGTGTCGACGTCAGGCGTTTGCCCACTTCGCCGCCATTGATCTCGGCCAGTTCCATGGAAGACCCGCCAATGTCGCACACCAGCCCGTAAGAGCCTGGCCAACCCAACAAAACGCCCTGCGCGGACAAGCGCGCCTCTTCCTGCCCGTCGATAATCCAAAGCCGGATGCCGGTGTCCCGTTCGACTTCGGCGCGAAACTCATCGCCGTCTTCAGCCTCGCGCACCGCCGCGGTGGCGACGGCGGTCAACGGACCCGTGCCCATGCTTTCGCCCAGCTTCTGGAAACGTTTCATGGCCGCCAGTGCGCGGTCGCGCCCCTGGGGATTCAACCGGCCTGTTTCGGACATGCCGGCGCCGAGGCCGCACATGATCTTCTCATTGTAAAAGTATGCGGGACTGCGGGCGGCGCCATCGAAAACAACCATACGCACCGAGTTCGATCCGACATCAACGACGCCAACCCTGCTAAGGGCCTTTGCGGATGGCTTGTCAAACAAGGGGCGACCGAACGGTCCCCAATCCTGTTGGTCCGGATCACTTTGCCCGTCCATATGCCCCCCGGTCTAATCCCGGAAACTATATGCGACAGCAAAGGTCTTGGGTCAATCGTCGGTGTGCGTCAGTTTCGGAACATCCGAAGCCCCGGCCGAACCGCGACCCGACAGCGACGGGTTTTCCATGAAGAACCGGTGGCAATTAAAGGCAAACGTGCCTTCTTCGACCGGTTGACGCTCAAAGCTGCCGTCACCCGACATCACCCAGCTTTGGGCAACATCAGCCATGTTCGCGGCCATGATTTGCCCCACGATCTGGGCTTTGACCGTGGCATTTGTGATTTCCACGAGCGACTCGACCCGGCGGTTGAGATTGCGCCCCATCCAGTCGGCGGAACTTATGAAGACCTTCGCCTTTTTCGACGGCAAGCCAGCGCCACTGCCGAAACACATGATGCGGGAATGCTCAAGAAACCGACCGACAATCGATTTCACTCGGATGTGCTCGCTTAAGCCCTTGATGCCGGGGCGCAGACCGCAAATGCCGCGCACCACAAGGTTGATCTTCACGCCGGCCTGGCTGGCCGCATAAAGTGCGTCAATCACATCCGGCTCGATCAGCGAGTTCATCTTGGCCCAGATCTCTGCCGGTTTGCCTGATTTGGCATATTCGGCCTCGGCGGCGATCATCTCAAGCAGTTTGGGTTTTAGCGTGGTTGGTGAGATCGACAGGTTCTCCAGCATTTCCGGCTGGGCGTAACCCGAAAGATAGTTGAACACTTTGGTGGCATCCCGTCCAAGTGCGGCGTCGCAGGTAAACAGGCTTAGATCGGTGTAGATCTTGGCAGTGATCGGGTGATAATTGCCGGTGCCGTAATGGGTATAGGTGACAAGCTGGTCACCCTCGCGGCGCACCACGGTCGAGATCTTGGCGTGGGTTTTGAGATCCATAAAGCCGTAGACCACATGGGCACCCGCGCGTTCCAGCCGCCGGGATTGCCGAATATTCGCGGCCTCGTCAAAGCGCGCCTTGAGCTCCACAAGGGCGGTCACCGATTTGCCGTCTTCGGCGGCTTCGCACAAAGCTTCGACAATGGGCGAGTCCTTGGAGGTGCGATAAAGCGTTTGCTTGATTGCAACGACGTTTGGGTCACGCGCCGCCTGGCTGAGAAAACGGACCACCATATCGAAGGTTTCGTAAGGATGATGCAAAAGCATGTCCTTCTGCCGGATCGAAGCAAACATGTCGCCATCATGATCCTGCACGCGTTCGGGTACGCGCGGCGTAAAGCTTGGCCAAAGCAGGTCCGGACGCGAATCCAGCACCAACTCCTTGAGGTCGGCCAGGCCGATCATGCCGTCCACCTCGACCACTTCTTCGGGCTTGACCTCCAGTTCTTCCATGATTGTTTCGCGCAATCCCTGCGGGGCTCCGCTGGAAATCTTCAATCGAACGACTTCGCCGCGGCGACGCCGCTTCAGCGCCACTTCGAATTCACGCACAAGGTCTTCGGCTTCTTCTTCAACCTCCAAGTCGCTGTCACGCAAAACGCGAAAGTTGCAGTGTGCCTTGTAGGAATATCCGGGGAAAAGGTGATTGAGATGGATCAGCAGCAACTCTTCCAGCGGCAGCGCGCGGTGAGCGCCATCCTCTGATGGTAGCGTGACGAATCGGTCAATCTGAGCCGGGATCGGCAGCAGCGCCTGCAAGGGGCGCTTGTCCGATTTGCGCTGCATCTGCAGGGCCAGCGAGTACCCAAGGTTGGGAATGAACGGGAATGGGTGTGCCGGGTCGATGGCCAGTGGCGACAGAACCGGAAAAACCTGCGTCAGGAAAATCTCGGTCAGAAGCGTCTTGTCTTCATCCGACAATCCGTCCCGGTCTAGGATCGAGATATTCTCGGCCTGCATTTCGGATTGCAGCGATTCAAGTGTAGCCTGTTGCTGTGCCAGCAGCTTGCGCGCGTCGTCGTCAATCAACAGCAACTGTTCGGCCGGGGTCAGGCCATCCGCGGCGGGTGTTGTGTTGCCCGCGTGGGCCAGTTCGCGCAGGCCTGCAACCCGCACATTGTAAAACTCGTCCAGGTTGGTTGCGGAAATCGACAGAAAACGCAGCCGTTCCAAAAGCGGCACGCGCGGGTTTTGCGCTTCTTCCAGAACGCGCCAGTTAAAGCCAAGCCAACTAAGCTCGCGGTTAAAGAACCGGCCGGGACCAGCAGTATCAAGATCTGCGATTTCCACGGCCTCGGGCAGTGGGGATTTTAGAAAATCTGCTTTGCTCATTGGGCCCTTATGGCGTTGCGGCGTAACGGATAGATGACGATGCTGCCCTTATGCGCCGCGCTTGTCCAGCAACTCGCGGGCCAAGGTGCGGTTCACAGCGCGCCCTTGCGACAAGGCCGCGGCATCGAGCGCCGCCACGATAGCGTGCGCGGCCTCGAACGAGCGTTCAATTCGCCGGACCAGGTAATCAAGCAACTCGGGCGACGCGATCAGTTGCCGATCATCAAAAAGCTTTGCCAAAACCGCCGCCAACAGCCTGTCATCCGGCAATTCCAATGCAATGGTGAGTGTCCCTTGCATCCGGCTGGTGAGGTCGGGCAGGGTCAAGCCCCAGTAATTCGGGGCAGTTTGCGCGGTGAACAACAGGCTTTGTCCTTCTGCAAGGGCCAGATTGTGCAGATGGAACAGGGCGTCTTCGGCGTCTGCCCGTCCGGCAATGGCGTGGCAATCCTCGACGGCCACGGGCATGCGGGCCAAGGTTGGAACATCGGCAGACACAAGCGTGTCGGCGCCAAGTATCTGGGCACCGGACAGGGCAGCCCAGACATGCGCAAGGTGGGTCTTGCCTGCGCCCACGGGACCAATCAGCACCAGCTTGCGCGCCGGCCAGTCGCGCCAGGTCTCAATCATCGCCACGGCGGTGGCATTGGCCGACGACACGTAAAAGTCTTCCCGCCCATGCGCCGTTTTGATGGGCAAGTCAAAACTCAGCTGCTCTGCCATTACTCGGGATCCTGACCGTCCAGGCCCTTGTAAAGTCGGCTATCCATGTACTGACTGACGCCAAACCGCGCCAGAACACCGATCGCGGCTGCGACCGGCACCGCCACCAGCATGCCCACAAAGCCGAAAAGCGCGCCAAAGACCGACAGGGCAAAAATCAGCCACACGGGATGCAAACCGACCGATTCCCCGACCATTTTGGGGGTTAGCACATTGCCCTCCATCACTTGGCCGAGAACAAAGATGCCCGCCACAAGGCCAATCGACACCCAATCCCCCCAGAATTGAAACAGGGCAAGACCAATCGCCAAGGCGCCGCCCAGAAGCGCGCCGATGTAGGGGATGAAGGTGATAAGCCCGGCAAAAGCGCCGACCACAAGCCCGAATTGCAGCCCGACCAACATGAGCGCGACGGCATAGTATGTGCCCAGCACGACGCAGACCGTGCCCATGCCTCGGATGAAACTGGCCAGCGTCTGATCGATTTCCGCGGCAAGGCGACGGATCGTCGGGGCGTGATCGCGTGGCAGAAGGCGGTCGATTTCGGCCATCATCCGGTCCCAGTCATAAAGCAGGTAAAATGCTACAACGGGCACGATAACCAGCAAAACAACGACATTGAGCAGTGACGAAACAGATGTAAGCACCGACTCGACAAGCTGTCCGCCCTTGCTTTGGATGTTTTCACCGACAGAAATCAACGACTTCCGCAAAGTGGAATCCTCGTCCACCAATTGTGGGAACCGGTTTGTCAGAAACGCCTGAAGGTCATTGAACAATTGTGGCGCGATATCGATCAGGTTGGCGGTTTGCTCGACCAGTGTCGGGATCACCAGCAGGGCCATGATCACGAAGACCAGAAGTGCAAACAGCGTGATGATTGTAACAGCGATCGCGCGCGAACACCCCATTTTTTCAAGGCGGTCGGCCACTGGATCTAGAAAGTATGCCGCAGCACCACCCAGCACGAAGGGCAGAATTACATCGCCCAGAAACCACAAAAGGACAAGGAACGTCGCGATGGCGATGCCCCAGACCTGAAGCTGTTTATTGACAGGAAGGGCCATATGTCCTCTCGAAGTGCCTGTACCTACTCTTCGCGTATGGCCGGAAAGGTTGCAAGGGGCGGGTTGAAAAACGCCCCTCGCGCGGTCGCAAAGTCTAGTGGCAGGCGGGACGCGTGCCGGGCAGAAGCACTTTGTCGACAACGTGGATCACGCCGTTGTCGGCCTTGATGTCGGCAATGACCACCATCGCGCTGTCACCGGTGCCATCAGCGATGCTGACACCGCCGGCATCCTTGGTGATGCACAAACGTTCGGATGCCAGGACGGGTTTGAAATAGTTCGATCCGCCGGGAATCATGCCCGCGGTCAGTTTGCGATCATCCACATGGTACAACAGCACATTGGTCAGCTGGTCCTTGTTTTCAGGCTTAAGCAGCGTCTCGACCGTGCCTTCGGGAAGGGCGGCGAACGCGTCGTTCACCGGGGCGAACACGGTGAATGGGCCGGGCCCGGACAGGGTTTCGGCCAGATCGGCAGCCTGAACCGCGGCCACAAGCGTGGAAAAGCGCTCATCCCCCGCAGCGATCTCGACAATGCTGGCCGCTTTCGCGCCGGTGGCGATGGTCAGGGCCGTGGTCGCGGCAGCCGCGATCTTGAAGATCGTTTTCATGTTTATTACCTCTTTCGTTGTACCCATGCTCTTTGCATGTGCAGAGGGCTACGCGGATACGTGGGCATCGGTTCACCGTGCTCACGTATCCGTGATCACAAGCATGGGCGTGCTCTCTTCTTGGCTTGTTTCATCTTCGTCAAACCCATAAACCGGGCAAAACACCCGCGTTTAAAGAGGTTTCGCACATGCGCCTGTCCCGCTACTTCCTGCCTGTTCTGAAGGAAACCCCGTCCGAGGCGCAGATTGCCAGCCACCGTTTGATGCTGCGCGCGGGCATGATCAAACAAGCCAGCGCGGGTATTTATTCCTGGCTGCCTCTGGGGTTCAAACTTCTGAGAAAGCTGGAAAACATCGTACACGAAGAGCAGGTTCGCGCAGGGCATATTCCGATGCTGATGCCAACAGTGCAATCCGCGGATTTGTGGCGCGAATCCGGTCGTTATGATGCCTATGGCGACGAGTTGCTCCGCATTCGGGACCGGCATGACCGTGACATGCTCTATGGGCCCACGAACGAGGAACTGATCACCGATATCTTCCGCAGTCATGTGGGCAGCTACAAGGACCTGCCGCTGACGCTGTATCATATCCAGTGGAAATTTCGGGACGAGATCAGGCCGCGTTTCGGCGTGATGCGGGGGCGGGAATTCTTGATGAAAGACGGCTATAACTTTGATTTGACTAAAGAAGATGCACTGCACGCGTATAATCGTCACCTGGTCAGTTACCTGCGCACATATGAACGGATGGGGCTTCAGGCGATCCCGATGCGCGCAGACGGAGGACCGATCGGCGGGGACTACACTCACGAGTTTCTGGTGCTGGCGGACACCGGCGAGTCAGAGGTGTTCTATGATAGCGAGATCACCGATCTGCGGTTTGGCGAGCGGGAAATCGACTATAACAGCGTCGAACAATGCGCTGAAATACTTGAAGAATTCACCTCACGCTATGCGCGCACGGACGAAACCCACGACGAGGCGTTGTTCAACGAGGTGCCGGAGGCGCGCCGCCGCAGTGCCCGGGGGATCGAGGTGGGGCAAATCTTCTATTTCGGGACCAAGTATTCCGAACCGATGGGCGCAACCGTGCAAGGGCCGGATGGCAAGCCCGTGCCGGTGCATATGGGCAGCCATGGGATCGGTGTCAGCCGTCTGATCGGCGCGATCATCGAGGCGAGCCACGATGAAAACGGGATCATCTGGCCCGAGGGGGTAACCCCGTTCCATGTCGGAATTGTCAATTTGAAACAAGGCGATAGCGAGGCGGATGCCGCGTGCGAGAGCCTGTACAAATCGCTGACCGCCCTTGGTCTGGAGCCGCTTTACGACGATCGGGATGAACGGGCGGGTGGCAAATTTGCGACGATGGATCTGATCGGCTTGCCATGGCGGATCACGGTGGGGCCACGCGGTCTGAAGAACGGCGTGGTCGAGCTGACCAGCCGTCGGACCGGGCAGAGCGAGGAGCTGCCTCCGGAAAAAGCCATTGAAAAGATTGCAGAAATTTATGCGCCACATCATCGGCAACAGCATGCCGAGCCGATGGCGCAGCGCAGTTTCCACACGTGGGTGTAATTGCTATACTGCCCTTAAAAATAAGAGGCAGAGCAGATGATCATTCGCATGATGGCCCTTGCAGGGGGGCTTTGCGGTGCCGCGGGGCTATCGCAATTTCCTGAATATTCTCAACAGTATACACAGCGTTTATCTGGCGCCGTGGAAGAGCTTTCGAGCGTTGTGATGCAGTTCGATGCGGACGCCGCCCAAGTGGGGATGAACCGCACCGAGGCGCTAAATGACCTGTCACAGGGCAGTGCGATGGCGCAGGCGCGGGCCCAATCCATGGGTTATGTCCTGACGCGGCATGACCGGTTGAGCGCGCATTTGGCCACACTGAAAACATCAACAGCGCTGTCCAACACATTGACATCATGGCGGTATATTGAATCCGACCTGGCGCGCCAAACCTGGGCGGATTTCAAGCCTGCGGTCCCGGCGAGCGCCGAAGGCCTGGGCTTTGCCGCAGGCGGCTTCTTGGGTGGCTACACTTTGATCGCGCTTGCCCTGACCGGGCTGATGCGTCTGCGACGCAAACCCAAATCGCTGCCACAGACCGGGTGATCATCGGCGGATCAAAAAAACGTACGTTACGTACATTTTTCCCGGCAAAACGTACGTTTTTGGCAAGCAGGTGACAGATGCGGGTTTCGGGTCGCCGCCGGACGCTTGCGCTTGACCCCGCCGTCTGCGTTGCGCAAGGTCCGCGCAAAACGCACGTTGAGGTAAGAATTGGCAGCCCGCACCGCCCCGTTTTCCGCCTTTGAGGTCATGATCGCCTGGCGCTACTTGCGCGCCAAACGCGCCGAGGGCGGCGTGAGCGT
>JBCBTE010000046.1:0-19593 GCA_039818805.1 Pseudomonadota bacterium | reverse complement strand
CACCTGCGATGGTGCCTGAGGTGCCAATCTGGACAACATGACTACCCATTACTCCAAGGCCAAGGGTTGAGGCTTCAGTTCAAGCGCGGAATGCCCCTGCCCAACTGAGAGGCCAGGTAACGAAACGGGATAGCATTCGCGCAGAACGCGGGTGGCGGTGACGACTCATGCGCTTCCGCCAACCATGCAGCACAAGCCGGCGCTTGCTGGCATCGCGTGCATTCCTGAACAATAGCCCGTAGTGTGGGATCACCGCATTGGCGTATGTCGAGGGCATCTTTTGCCCCGCTCACTTGGGCCATTTGCCGCATAAGATTCAATCTCTCGCCCCGTGCTTGAAGCAACTCTCCGAGCCTTTCAAAAGGCTTCATAGCGATACCTCATGCGGGTTGTCTATTGCCCTCCAGCGCTCGAATGTTTCGAAATTCAGACAGAATTTCGGAACAATTGCACCTTCTGAAGCCTTGGCCAGCCAAGCCCTGCAGAACTCACTGCATTGACAGTCGAAACAGGCGATGATGCTCGCTCGGATTTGATCCTCCAAGTCTTTCGGGACCCGCCCCTTGCTTTTCAACCGGACCCCGGTCACTTGAAGCATTGCCTTGCGCAGGGCAATGCGGTTTTCGAGCGGGTCTATCTTGCTTTCAGTTGTGTTGTTGAGCATGGCACTTCACGCCTCCCAGTGTGTTCCGCTGAGGGAAAACTAACCTGATGTCTGACATGCAACATTGATATGGCGCAAACTGATCACCGAATGCCGGCGATCGCGCGCGCTTAAGCAACGCAACTACCTCGAAATGTAGTGCTCAAGCTGGTCGATCACGAATTTCTGGTCGCTGATCTTGTTTTTGACCAGATCACCGATTGAGACAATCCCGACCACCTTATTGTCGCTGATCACCGGAAGATGGCGTACTTCTTTGTCCGTCATCAATGCCATGCCTTCATCGACGGATTGCTCTGGGCTGACGCAGATAACCGGTGCAGACATGATGTCGCGCACCTTGGTTTTTGGCGATGACTTGCCTTTCAGGAATACCTTGCGCGCGTAGTGTCGTTCAGTAACGATGCCAACGAGTGCTTCACCATCAAGTACCACGAGGGCACCCACGTTATGATCGGCCATCGCCTGAATGGCGTCGAGCACCGTGTCCTCCGGTGCGATGCCGAATACTTGTGTACCTTTTTCCTCAAGAATCTGACGAAGGATTGTCATTTGAGCACTCCAATCATCGTTCCAGTTTAGTAGTAGCAATCTGCAGGTGATTGATGAAAATCAACACAGACTGGTGGGGGAGTTCAGCAAGGCGCCAACTTCACGTTGGACGCGAGTCCATTCAGCGTCAATTGAATTCCAGATCACCGGTACAATCAACGATCCTCCACAACCGTATGCTAAGTTCAGTTTCGGCGGTGCCATAAGCGTTTCTATCTAATACAGAAAGTGTGATTGCATAAGGTGGATACTCGAAAGACATCGCATGTAAAGACCACGGCTTTTCCGAAATGCAGAGGCGCGCTCCCTGCGGCACACAGGCAAACGAAAATGGATAAAGGAAACCAGCTTTCTGGTCATATTCGACGGCAGCGGCATCAGCCGTTTTGGTCAGGGTTGCGGTTAACTGTAGCCCGGGTCTTTCTTGCAGTTCGAGCCTACAAACGGCGTCCGCGATTGACGGACTTGCAACTAAAAGATGTGCAAAGAAAAGAAAACAGAATTCCTTCATCTTTGGCCCTTTCATTGCTGATGAACAAAGAAACTGTCCGGGCAAGGCCCGGCTGTTCCGGGAGGCTGCAATAACTAGCTTTGGCGTTTGCGGTCGGATGATATGTTCTTGGTCCGATTGGCAAGCCAATCATTGAGCCCCTGCAAACGCAACCCGACGCATTGAACCGCATAGGCTGATCGCCTCTATTAGAAGCAATGATGCGGCTGTGAAAGCCGAGACATTGGCCAGTAGCACATACCTCAACTCAGTATTTGGGATACTATCACAGATACCAAACAAAATCTATTTTGATCAGAATACCGTTTGCTCGGCAGCACGAGTACCGGTCAGGTGGTACGTGCATCACACAATCGTCACGCTGCCTCGCTTCTGGTCAGAGCAGCATCAGGCGGTAGTTCTTGCATGGTGTCCTAGGCAGCGGTGCTTTTGTTCCCCTCGACGCCGTCAAACCATATGCTGATTGCATCTGTTGACGGCGCAAGACAAATAGCCTTTGCTCCGACGAACGCCTCGAATGCTGCAAAGTTCAATGCATTGACACCTACCAGTACAGGTATATCGCGGATGATCGCTTCGGCGATGACATCACGGAAACCGCGTCCCCCTGCTTCGTGCTTGCCGAACTTGTTCACAATCAACAGGTCAGCGCCGTCTACAAGCGAAGCAGCGACTTGCCCGACCGCCGTTTCCAAGGCCGAGGGGTCGAGGCGACACCCTCGGGCGCTCCGGCCAAGGCTTTGCGAGATCCTAAAGACATTGCCGTTCGGCAAGACTTGCACATCCATGTCACACGGCCCTTCGGCGCGTTCGGTATTGATCTGAACCGTACCGCAACATCTGATCCCCTGCCCAGACATCCTCTGCGCGGCCTGATACAGCAGTAAGTCTACGTCACCTTTTCCGGCGGCCATTGTGTATGCGATTTTCATGGATAAGTGCCTTTGACCTAGAAGGGTTGAAATTCGACGAGCGCGCCAGCAGGCAGCTTATCGACCTCAGCAGGGATGAACAGAAGGCCGTCCATCTCTGGCAGGTTGGCGACGCGGCCCGAATGGGATGCCGATGCAAACGAAACGCATTCACGGCCAAGGTGGTCGTGACCGCACAGCCGCGCCAGCCGCATTTCGCAGCGGCCCGGGCGATGGTGCAGGGTGTTGGACAATACGACATGCCGTCGGATTGGGTGTGTGCAGGTTTCACCGGTCAGGGCCTGGCACAGCGTGTTACCAAACAGCTGCCATGTCACATAGGCCGACAGGGGATTACCGGGCAGACCCAACCAGTTGGCGCCTTTGACCTGACCGAATGACACCGGTTTGCCAGGTTTCAGGGCGACACCACTGAAGGTAATTGATGCGCCCAGTTCGGCCAACGCGGGTTTCACATGATCCTCTTCCCCGACCGAAATCCCACCTGTCGTAATGATTAGGTCAACCATCCCTGCCAGAGTGGCGATTTGTTGCCGCAACGCGTTTTGGGTATCTGCTGCGTGGTGCACGGCACAGATCTCAACTGCGGGGCTAGCGACGGCGGCCTGCAACAGCGGTGTGTTTACATCCCAAATGCCAGCAGCCCCGCGCGGCAGACCGACCTGACACACCTCATCGCCGGTGATCAGCAGGGCCACGCGCAACGCACGCCAAACAGTCAGATGGTTGTGCCCCGCAGCGGCACAAGCGGCGATTTCCCGCGCCGTCAGTTTCCGACCGGCTGGCACAGTTATCTTTCCGGGCATCACATCTTCGCCAGCCGTGCGGATATGGGTGCGCGGACAAACCGGTTTAGTCAGGCGAATGCCGGTTGCGGTCTTCTGCACGTCTTCTTGCATCACTACAGCGTTTGCCGCGTCGGGCACCGGCGCTCCGGTGAATATCTGCACAGCGGTATCACGGGCCATTCTTTCGGATGGCGCCTGTCCGGCGGCAATGCGGTCCACCACCTGCAGGTCCCATGGGCCGGCGCCAACAAGATGGCTGGTATGGATCGCGTAGCCATCCATCGCCGCGTTATCGAAGGGTGGCACCATGCCACGGGCGCGCACCGCTTCGACCAGCACCCTGCCCTGCGCGCAATGCAGCGCGACCGTTTCGGCACCATCTATTGGGCGAACGTTGCGGTCAATCAGACCAAGGGCCTCGTCAACACTGAGCAATTGATCTTGGGACAAGCTGTCACAGCCGCAGCCTTGGTGCTCGATCCTCTCGATGATGGTCATTGCGCAGCCTCCGCCAGGAAATGTCCGGGCCCCAATGTGCAATTAAGATCGCGCAAGCGTCCGTCTTTCAGCCCATAGATCAGCCCGTGAATGCGAACCTGTGCCCCCGCGGCCCACGCCCGTTGCATGATCGGCGATTCCGCCACGCGACGGACGCCCTCGATCACGTTCAATTCGGCCAGCTTGTCGCGCCGTGCTTCGGCATCAGCTTCTTGTGCCAGATCAACGGCATAGGCGCGCGCAAGGCGGCGGATCGGTTCCAGCCAGTGATCGGCTAACCCATGCGGCAGATTCTCGGTTGCGGCCTTCACGCCGCCGCAGCCGTAGTGACCACAAACAATGATTTCCTTGACTTTGAGGGCATCGACCGCGAATTCCAGCGCCGACAGCATGTTCAAGTCAGCTGAATGAATGACGTTGGCGACATTGCGATGCACGAAGACCTCGCCGGGATCGAGACCCGCAACCACGTTGGCGGGCACGCGGCTGTCGGAACAGCCGATCCAGAAGAATTCTGGCGCTTGTAACCCGGCGAGACGCGCAAAGTAATCGGGGTCGTCGGCGCTGTGCTGCTTTGACCACTCCGCATTTCTGGACAGCAGATCAGCGAGCATTGTCACGCGCGCTCCGCATATCCGAAATCCGCCTTTGCACCATGCGCGAGCGCAGCACCGCGATGTCATCGACCGTCAGCCGTTTTCGTGCCAAGGGCAAAAGCTTGGCGTTTTCCATGATCATGTCTTTGAGCAGACGCATTCCGGCCTGCCCGATCAGTGCCCGGTCAGTAGTGGAAAGACGATCACCGTCGGCCTTCGACGATTTTAGCCTTATCAGGATGTTGTGCCGATCCTGCTCGATGACGCTGTGTATTTCGGCAAGCTGCGCTCTAAGGCCCGCGAATCCATCCTCGGCCTGAACACGTGGTTGCAAAAGTGCTATCAGATCATCGTCTTCGTCGTGCATGAGCAGCGCAAGCTCGTTTTCCAGAAATGAGGTCAGCTCAAACAAGTCCTTTCGTGTTTGAACGTCTCGGGTTGATATCCGCTGCATCGTCTTGGCGACCTTTTTCACGCGCAGATGATCCTCGGCAATGAACGCTAAAGGGTCCTCCATCAGCATGATGTCCGTTGCTTTGTCTTGAAGTTCAGCATGTTGGGCGTTCTCAAGGCTTTGTTTCATTTTACTATCTCTCTTGGCTGTCCCAGACCACGCCGTTGGCACATGCGGATATGAAGTGTTTCCAGATCATCTTTAGTCAGACGCAGGCGGGCAAAGGGTAAGATGATTGCGTTTTCAAGGATAAGGTGTCTGCGGGCGTGGTTGGCATAGGCGGCCAGCACACCACGTTCTGCACCGTCAAGCACACGTGGCGTTTGCACAACTTCGTTTAACAGATCTATGATTTGCGGTGTGTCTACGGCTGCATGATCGTGATCCCGGAGCAGCCTCGCTATGACTTTGCCAATTTGGTCTTCTGGCTCACAACGCCGTTTGAGAAGCGGAAAGAGATCCTCTTCCTCGTCCATTAGATGCAGGGGCAGTTCCTTGGTTAGGAAGCCAATAACATCTTTGATGGACCCAACAGCTGTGCGAGTACCTTCGGCGATCTTGTCGATAGATGAGCAGATTTCGCGTTCACGCAGGTGATCCTCGTGGATGAATTCCAGTGGTTCATCCAGCAAGGTCGTTGCTGTCGGTTCTAGGCCGTTCCCGCGACTGAGGTGCCTGGCGTGCTTGCCCATGATGCTGTCCTCCCTTGGGGCTAGACAGGTTTCAGATCTGCACCGGTAATCTCCGCCGATGCGACGAGTGTGTTGACGAATGCCTTTGCGTTATGCGCCCAAGATGCTTTTTCCATTGCCTCGGCGATCTTTCGCTTGACCGCCTCGAATGGCAGGACGGCACCAGGGGCGACCGCATCCATGCGAACAATGTGCCAACCATGGCGTGTCAGGATTGGCTCTGGCGTGATGTCACCTTCGCCCAGTCGGCGCAGGATCGCTTCGAACTCTGGCACGGTGTCGCCCGGCCCAAGCTGGCCTAATGCGCCGCCAGAGGATTTGGACCCGCAGTCGCTTTCGCGCGCTGCTGTGGCGGCAAAGCTTTTGGCGTCCTTTCCCGCAAGCGGAATCAAGGCTTCTGCCCGATGCATGGAATCATGTTTGGCCTTTTCATCGCGCGGGTCGCAGGCACACAGGATATGCGAGACTTCCCAAAGTGGCGGAGCACGAAAGCGGGATGGGTCTTTCTTCCATTCCGCATATACTGCGTCGTCGTCCGGGGACGTCGGATCAACCTCCGTTTCCAGAACGGCGCGGATCATGGCCTCTTCTTCTGTTTCGAATTTGCCAGCAGCCACCTCTTGCGGGGCAGCCTCCAGCGCGCGCGACTTGGCCTCTTGCAACAACAAGGTGCGGATCGCGACGGCATTTGCCGCCTTGCGCCAGGCGATCCCCGGCTTTCCAGCCGGGGCATCGTGGTTTTGTGTTTCAGCCGCGACGAGTGTGTGCGGCACCAGCTCGCCATTGACGATCAGATCAGGAAAAAGTGCTGAGTTCATAATCCTTACTCCGCTGGCTGTGTGGTTGTTGGGGCCTTGGCCCCTGAGGGCGCCGCTGCTTTACGCTTTGGCAAAGCCTTTTGGCGGCGTGAGCGGACCACCTGATAGCCCGGACGCAGCAGGTACCGGAATGGCGCTGCAAAGCCCGAGACCATGTGCACCAATCGTGAGAACGGGAAAAGTGCGGTGATGATTAGACCAAGGAAAATGTGCAGCTTGTAAAGCCAATGCACATCGACCACGGTGATCCATGCGTTGATGTTCCATGTGACGATGCTTTGCGACCAAGTCATAAAGCGGACCATTTCGGACCCATCCATATGTTGCAGGGTCTGCGTGATCGTCAGCAAGCCAATGGCCAGTTGCAGCCAGATCAACACCATGATGGTGATATCCATCCAGCTGGAGTTTGCCCGGATACGCGGCTCTGTCAGGCGACGATGCAACAGCAACGTGCCCCCGATCAGTGCCGCAATCCCCGCAGGGCCACCGATTATGACGGCCATCCATTGCTTGAGCGCGTAGGGCACACCAAGCGCATCCAGCACCCAGACGGGTGTGAACAGGCCGACCAGGTGCCCAAAGAAGATCGTGATGATCCCCACATGGAACAGGATTGATCCCCAGATCAGTTGCTTGCGACGCAAGAGCTGGCTGGAAGAGCTTTTCCATGTGTATTGGTCGCGATCGTAGCGGGCTATTGAGCCGATCACTAAGATCGTCAGCGCGGCATAGGGCATGATGCCGAAGATGATGAAGTCGATATCGAAATTCTCTAGCATATCCGTATCTCCTTATTCTGCCGCGTGATGTGCGGGGGGTGGGTTGATCGGCATATCCATCTGGGCGAGCATTTCGCGCGCTTGCGGACAGCCTGCGTTGGGGTCGGGACCGAACAGCACTTCGCTTTCTTCCCAAACCTCGTCGAGGGCCTCCAGATCGGTGGGATCATCGTCGGGCTGGGCCAGCATTTCGGCCACCGCGTCTTTGTCCGCCTTTGCGCCAGCCAGTTGAATAAGACTGGCGAACACGGCGCTATAAGGACTGTCACGCCTAGCCAAGCGCGCGTTTAAGGCCTCAAAGATATGCGCCGCGTCCGCCAGAGTTTCCTGCGCCACCAAAGAGGGTTGCGTGGACAGGAATTCCAGCAAAACAGGCAGGTGATCAGGCAATTCCGATGTCGCCGGATCAAAACCACCTTCGCGGTAGGTTTCGACCAGCGACACCATCGCACCACCCCGATCACGGCTTTCGCCGTGCACGTGTTCAAAGAGGTTCAGCGACAGGGTGCGCGACCGGTCGAAAAGCAGCACGAACTGCTCTTCAAGATCATATATGTCGCGCCCGCTCAGCTCCTCCACCAGCGGGCGCAACGCCCGACGGGCTGCTGCTGTCAATCGCGTGTCAGAGGCCAGCACGGCGCTGATCTCGGGCATGGCATGCTGCAGCTCGCGGGTCGGGTAACTTAGAAGAAGTGAGAATGCTTTGAGAGTACGATCAAAAGACTGGGCCATATCACATTGCCTCCGTTGGCATTTTCAGGGGTTTTTTGGAACCGCCAAAGAGCGATCCTTTTGACGATCCACCGCCGCACCCGTTGGTGTCGGTAAAGCCGCAACCGCCTTTGAGGTCGTAGGCTTCTTCGACCTGTTCACGGTGCGTTGTGGGGATGACAAAACGGTCTTCGTAATCAGCAAGGGCCATGATCTTGTACATGTCCTCGATCACGCGACCCGAGAGGCCGACGCGCGCCGCGATGCCTTCGTCGATGACACCTTCGATGGTCTTCGAGCGCATGTAGGACCGCATCGCGAGCATCCGTTCCAGCGCTGTGACAACAGGGGCCTCATCCCCGGCTGTCAGCATGTTGGCGAGGTATTTGACCGGAATGCGCAGGTTCTTAACGTCTGGCATGCCTTCGCTGGTGCCAATCGCACCCGCCTCTGCGGCGTTCTGAATGGGCGACAGTGGCGGGATGTACCACACCATCGGCAACGTCCGGTATTCGGGATGCAGCGGGAAGGCGACCTTCCACTCCATCGCCATCTTCCAGATCGGGCTTTCTTGTGCGGCTTTGATCCAGTCCTCGGGGATGCCATCTGCACGCGCAGTCTCGATCACGACAGGGTCGTTGGGGTCAAGGAACACGCCCAGTTGGGCATCATAAAGGTCCTGTTCGTCCTCAACGCTGGCCGCATCTTCGATCTTGTCGGCATCATAAAGCATGACGCCCAGATACCGGATGCGCCCCACGCAAGTCTCGGAGCAGACCGTTGGGTTACCGGACTCAATGCGCGGGTAGCACAATGTGCATTTCTCGGATTTGCCGGACTCCCAGTTGTAGTAGATCTTCTTGTACGGGCAGCCCGACACACACATGCGCCAGCCACGGCACTTCTCTTGGTCAATCAAGACAATGCCGTCTTCCTCGCGCTTGTAGATCGCGCCAGACGGGCAGGACGACGCACAAGCAGGGTTCAGGCAGTGTTCGCACAAACGGGGCAGATACATCATGAATGTATTCTCGTATTCCCCGTAAATCTCCTTCTGGATGCCTTCAAAGTTGTAGTCATCAGACCGCTTCGAAAACTCACCGCCCAGAATTTCTTCCCAGTTCGGCCCTTTCTCGATCTTCTCGATCCGCTCGCCGGTGATCTTGGAACGGGGGCGGGCTGTCGGGAACGCCTCCATTTCCGGCGCGGATTTCAGGTGGTCGTAGTCGAAATCAAACGGCTCATAATAGTCGTCGATCTCGGGCATAGCGGGGTTGGCAAAGATATTGGACAGGATGCGCCATTTGCTCCCCTGCTTGGGCTGCAGCTTGCCGGATTTGGTCCGTTCCCAGCCGCCCTTCCAACGGTCCTGATTTTCCCAGTCGGTCGGGTAACCGGTCCCGGGCTTGGTTTCCACGTTGTTGAACCAGGCGTATTCAACGCCGTCCCGGCTGGTCCAGACGTTTTTGCAGGTGACAGAGCATGTGTGGCACCCGATGCATTTGTCGAGGTTTAGCACCATGCCGATTTGTGCGCGGATTCTCATTCTGCTGCCTCCGTTTTGGTAGCGACGTACGGCTTCTCGGCATCCAGCCAGTCAACCTTTTTCATTTTCCGAATGACGACAAACTCGTCCCGGTTCGCACCCACGGTGCCGTAGTAGTTGAAGCCGTAAGACTGCTGGGCGTAACCACCAATCATGTGGGTCGGTTTCAGAACGGTCCGCGTGACAGAGTTGTGGATACCCCCACGGTTCCCTGTCTTTTCAGAGCCGGGCGTGTTCACAATCTTTTCCTGCGCGTGATACATGAAGGTCGAGCCCTCCTTGATCCGCTGGGAGACAACTGCACGGGCCGTTAGCGCACCGTTGGTGTTGTAGACCTCGATCCAGTCGTTATCGACGATGCCCGCAGACTTCGCGTCAACTTCCGAAATCCAGACAACCGGACCACCGCGGTTCAGCGTCAACATCAACAGGTTGTCGGTATAGGTCGAGTGGATGCCCCATTTCTGGTGCGGCGTGATGAAGTTCAACACAAGTGTGTCGCCTTCGTCCTGTACGTCCTTGGTGATCGTCTTCAGATCAATCGGTGGACGGTAAGACATCAAACCTTCGCCAAATGCCAGCATCCAGAGGTGATCTTGATAAAGCTGCTGTCGCCCTGTCAGAGTGCGCCACGGGATCAGCTCATGCACGTTGGTATAGCCCGCATTATAGCTGACTTTCTCGCTCTCGATGCCCGACCATGTCGGGCTCGAGATGATCTTACGTGGCTGTGCGGCGATATCACGGAAGCGGATCTTGTTACCGTGCTCACCTTCGGCCAAATGCGCGTGCTCGCGGCCAGTCGCCTTTTCAAGCGCGTGCCATGCCTTGACCGCCACGTTGCCGTTGGTTTCGGGTGCCAGCATCAAGATGACTTCGCAGGCGTCGATGGCGCTTTCGATCTTGGGACGACCAGCAGCCGACCCATCCAATTGCACGCCATTGAGCGCTGCCAGATTATCGATCTCTTCCTGCGTATCCCAGCTGATGCCTTTGCCGCCATTGCCCAACTTATCAAGCATTGGCCCAAGCGCTGTGAACCGGTCATAGATTGCGGTGTAGTCCCGCTCAACCGCCACATAGGCTGGCGCGGTTTCGCCGGGGATCAGGTCGCATTCGCCTTTCTTCCAGTCCTTCACCTGATCCTGCGCAATTTCCGCAGGGGTGTCGTGCAGGATTGGCAAGGCGACGATATCGGTTTCCTTGTCCAGATAGCCCGGTGCGATCTCCTGGAATTTCTTCGCAACAGATTTGAATATCTCCCAGTCCGATTTGCTTTCATACGCCGGGTCAACCGCTGCTTGCAGCGGGTGGATGAACGGGTGCATGTCCGACGTGTTCATGTCGTCTTTTTCGTACCAGGACGCAGTTGGCAGAACGATGTCGGAATAGACCGCTGTTGTGGACATACGGAAGTCGATGGTGACCAAGAGGTCCAGCTTGCCGCGCGGCGCATCTTTGTGCCACTTGGCTTCTTTGGGCATCTGGCCACCGTCTTCGCCCAGGTCCTTGCCCAGCACACCATGATCAGTGCCCAACAGGTGCTTGAGGAAGTATTCGTGGCCCTTACCGGATGATCCCAAGAGGTTCGAGCGCCACACAAACAGGTTACGTGGCCAGTTGGCGGGGTTGTCGGGGTCCTCGCAGGACATCTCCAGATCACCCGATTTCAGGTTCTCGGCCACATAAGCCGGGATTTCCTTGCCAGCCGCTTTCGCAGCCTTCGCCACCTCCAACGGGTTGGTTTTCAGTTGCGGTGCAGATGGCAACCAGCCCATACGCTCCGCCCGGATGTTATAGTCGATCAGGCTGATGTCCCAGTCACCCTCTGGCGCTGTGGGTGACAAGATTTCCTCCGCTTTCAGTGTCTCATAACGCCACTGGTCCGTGTGGGCATACCAAGCAGAGGTCGAGTTCATGTGCCGTGGGGGACGGTTCCAATCCAGCGCAAATGCCAGCGGCTGCCAGCCGGTCTGCGGGCGCAACTTTTCTTGGCCCACATAGTGTGCCCAGCCGCCACCCGATTGACCGACGCAACCACACATGACGAGCATGTTGATGACACCGCGATAGTTCATATCCATGTGGAACCAGTGGTTCATCGCGGCACCAATGATGATCATCGACTTGCCGTTTGTCTTTTCGGCGTTGTCGGCAAATTCGCGGGCGACATGGGCGATCTTATCGGCAGGCACGCCAGTGATCTTTTCAGCCCAAGCGGGTGTGCCGGGCATTTCATCGGCATAGTCGGAAGTGACCCAGTCGCCGCCCAAGCCACGGTCCAGACCGTAATTGGCGCAGAAGAGGTCAAAGACAGTCGCGACAGCAATCTCACCATCAGCGGTCTTCACCCGCTTCACAGGGATGTTGCGTGTCAGAACGTCAGGGTGATCGGCATCTGTTTTGAATTGCCCAAAGGCTTCACCGCCGAAGTAGGGGAAGTCAACGCCAACCACATCATCGTGGTCTTCGTCCAGCACGAAAGTCATTTTCAGCTTGGTGTCAGCCTCTTTCGCCTTTTCCTCAAGGTTCCATTCGCCATCTTCGCCCCAGCGATAGCCAATCGACCCATTGGGCGCGACGAGGCTGTTTGAGGTGCCATCAAAGGCGACAGTTTTCCATTCCGGGTTGTTCTTTTCCCCTAGCTTGCCGTCCAGATCATCGGCACGCAGGAAGCGGCCGGGGATCATCTTGCCGTCTTTTTCTTCCAGCTTCACCAGCATGGGGAAGTCGGAATATTTGCGGGTGTAATCTTCAAAATACTCGCACTGACGGTCAAGGTGGAATTCACGCAGGATCACATGGCCAAAGGCCATGGCGAGGGCGGCATCGGTGCCCTGTTTGGCGTTCAGCCAGACATCACCGAACTTTGCAGCCTCAGAATAGTCGGGACAGATGACGGCGGATTTGGTGCCCTTATAGCGGGCCTCGGTATAGAAATGCGCGTCAGGCGTGCGCGTCTGTGGCACGTTGGACCCCCAGAGCAGCAGGTAGCCGGAGTTATACCAATCGGCACTTTCAGGCACGTCGGTTTGCTCACCCCAAGTCATCGGTGAGGCTGGCGGCAGATCGCAGTACCAGTCATAGAATGACATGCACACACCACCCATCAGGCTTAGGTAACGTGAGCCGGCTGCATAGCTGACCATCGACATCGCAGGAATGGGTGAGAAGCCAAACACCCGGTCGGGCCCGTAGGTTTTCGCGGTATAGGCGTTGGCGGCGGCGGTAATCTCGGTCGCCTCGTCCCATGTCGCGCGCACGAACCCGCCCTTGCCGCGTGTTTCTACGTAAGAGGCGCGCAGGATCGGATCGGCTTGCAGCTTGGTCCATGCCGCGATCGGGTCCATGGTTTCGCGCATCTTGCGCCAGACCTTCATCAAACGGCCACGGACCAGCGGATTTTTCACGCGGTTGGCGGAATAGAGATACCAGCTATAGCTCGCACCACGGGCACAGCCGCGCGGTTCGTGGTTGGGCAGGTCAGCGCGGGTGCGCGGGTAATCTGTTTGCTGGGTTTCCCAAGTCACGATGCCCGATTTGACGTATATTTTCCAGCTACATGAGCCTGTGCAGTTCACCCCATGGGTGGACCGGACCACTTTGTCGTGCCGCCAGCGATTGCGGTAGGTGTCTTCCCAATCGCGGCTTTCGCGAGTGGTCTTTCCGAAACCGTCAGAGAATGTCTCTAGGTTTTTCGATTCCAGAAAGTTCAATCTATCGAGAAGGTGGCTCATTTGGCGTCCTTTCTTATTCAGCAGGTTGGGCGGCAGTGTCAGCACCGCGCCCGTGTTCGATGTCGTGCAGAAGCCCGCCTGGCCGGGTGTAAAAGACCCAAGTCAGGATCAGGCAAAGCACGTAGAAGCCCAAGAATGTCCAGAGTGCACCATTCGGTGCCCCTGTTATGGCAATCGAAGTGCCGTAGAATTTGGGGATGAAGAACGCCCCGTAAGCTGCGATCGCTGAGGTGAAGGCGATGATCGCCGCACTTTCACGCTCGGCTTGTTTCCGGCTCGCACCAGCGTCCAGATTGGGCATGAGGCGCGGGATTTCACGGCCCATGATCGCTGGGATCATCTGGAAGGTCGACGCGTTGCCGATACCGGTCAGCAGGAACAGCGCCATGAAGCAGGCGAAGAAGCCCATGAAGCTACCACCCTGCCCGTCCGACGGCAGGAAGGTGATCACCCCGAACACCGCGATTATCATTCCCAGGAAGGTCCAGAAGGTGACCCGTCCACCGCCGAACTTATCGGAAATCCACCCTGTACCCGCACGGCTGAGAGCGCCGACAAGGGGCCCAAGGAACACGTATTGCAGCGCATTCACCTCTGGGAACATCAGGCGCGTGAGCAACGGGAAGCCCGCAGAATAGCCGATGAAGCTGCCGAAAGTGCCGGTATAGAGCACACACATCACCCAGTTGTGGAACCGGCTGAAAATGATGGCCTGATCCCGGAAGCTGGCTTTGGCGTCAGCGATGTCGTTCATGCCCAGCCATGCTGCACCTGTGGCGATGAGGATGAAGGGCACCCAGACGAAACCGGCATTCTGCATCCAGAGCTGGCTGCCATCATCAAGCGTGACCGGCCCACCACCCATGGCACCAAACACACCCGCCGTAATGACGATGGGCACCAAAAACTGCATAACCGACACACCAAGGTTGCCCAGACCCGCATTCAGCGCCAGTGCGTTGCCCTTCTCCGCCTTGGGGAAGAAGTAGGCGATGTTGGCCATGGAGGAGGCAAAGTTACCGCCACCCAGGCCACACAAGAGGGCGAGGGCAAGGAAGATCAGATAGGGCGTTTCAGGGTTCTGCACCGCGTACCCGATACCAATTGCAGGAAAGAGCAGCGAAGCGGTCGAGAGTGTCGTCCAGAGTCTGCCGCCGAAGATTGGCACCATGAAACTGTAGAAGATGCGCAGAGTGGCACCCGACAACCCGGGCAACGCGGCCAGCCAGAAAAGCTGTGACGACGAGAATTCAAATCCGATGGCCGGCAAACGTGCCACGACCATCGACCAGACCATCCAGACCGAGAAGGCCAAAAGCAGGGCCGGGATCGATATCCAGAGGTTGCGGCGCGCGACCGCCCGGCCCTTGTCGGACCAGAAAGCCGGATCTTCGGGTTGCCACTCTGTCAGTGTGCGCGGCATGGTTGTCCGCTCGGGCAAGTGGATTGGCTGCATTTCGGGCAATTCTGGAAGCTCGTCCAGCGCCGGTCCATGGGCCGCCCGTTCCATCGCACGCACCGAAAGATGCATCCAGCCAAGCGCAATTGCGACAAGAGCGAACAGAAGCGCAAAGCAGCTTGTATAGATTCCTGTCAATTCCAGAAGGGCGCCGAAACCGATCGGCAGAACAAAGCCACCCAGGCCGCCAATCATGCCCACAAGCCCGCCGACAGCGCCGACGTGATGCGGATAGTAGACCGGGATGTGCTTGAATACGGCGGCTTTGCCGAGGCTCATGAAGAAGCCTAGGACAAATAGCGTAATGACAAAGGGCCATAGCGCCATCTCAGTGGAGAACGTGATCGGCCCATTCTTGCCCTGGATCACGTAATCGGTCGGGGGATAAGACAGCATAAACAACAGCACGAGGCTGAAGCCAAACGTCCAGTACATCACCGCCCTTGCGCCGAACTTGTCAGATAGGTGACCACCATAGGCCCGGAACAGTGAAGCCGAAAGCGAGAAGGCGGCAGCGGACATACCTGCGGCGCGCACATCGAGGCCGTATACGTCGATCAGGTAATGCGGCATCCACAGCGCGAGCGCGACAAATGCCCCGAAGACAAAAAAGTAATAGAGTGAAAACCGCCAGACCTGGAGGTTCCGCAGAGGCTCAAATTGCTTTGCAAAACTTGGAGCTTTCACGCCGGACTTTCGCCGCGCGACCAGTTCGGGGTCGTCCTTGGCAAAAACAAAGAAGACGACCGCCATGATTGCGAGGCCGACCGCCCAGACATGGGCCACGCCTTGCCAGCCATAGGCGACCATCACGAAGGGTGCTACAAATTTGGTGACAGCTGCACCAACGTTCCCTGCCCCGAAAATGCCGAGAGCCGTCCCCTGATGCCCTGCATCGTAGAAACGCGAAACATAAGCGACGCCGATTATGAAAGAACCGCCAGCAAGGCCAATGCCAAGTGCAGCGACAAGATACATAGTGTAGGTCGATGCAAATGTGAGTGCCCAGGTAGCCACTGCCGTGAGCAGCATCTGCGCAGTGAAGACCAAGCGACCTCCGTACTTCTCGGTCCAAACGCCTAAGAAAAGTCGCGTGATCGAGCCGGTCAGAATGGGCGTCGCAACCAAAAGACCGAACTGAGCTTCGTTGAGGCCAAGCTCGGCTTTGATGCCAACACCAATAATCGAGAAGATTGTCCAGACCGCAAAGCAAGCTGTGAAAGCCACGGTGCTAAGCGCTAGAGCTCTGTTTTGGTCTGATTTTGGGACGGTTCCTGCACTGTCCATGACATGTCCTCCTGACATATTCTTACGGCAAAAATGCCCAATAAGGGCTTGCCGACAGGTTTGGAGGAGTACATGAGGTTTGAGGTTGATCTGGATCAATAAATATGAAAAATTGAGTAAAATAAATGGGTTGCGGTATTTTATCAAGTGCCTTTTTGCATGCATCAAGTCATGCTCTGCAAATGTGGCGTCGCCATTTGACATTTATCAATTGATGAAGAAGCATAGATCAATAATCTTGGAGTCATGGTCCGTCTATGCCAGAGTCGCATAAAGAAGAAATCCGCGGCCTCAGGCTGTTTGCAGAGATGGATGAGAAACACTTCCAGGCCTTGATGCGCGGAACGTACGTCCAGAACTTTCCGCCACGCATCGATTTGATCCACGAGGAAGATGCCCCGGATTTTCTTCACATCGTTCTGACCGGCTCGGTTGATCTTTATACATCCTGGAATGGGCGCGAGAGTTCGATGGCAACAGTGCGCCCGATTTCGACCTTCATTCTGGCGGCCACAGTCAATGATCTCCCCTACCTGATGTCCGCCCGCACTCTGGAGCGAAGTCGCATTGCCTTGATACCGTCTTCTGAGGTGCGCGAGGTTTTTGGGAAAGATGTTGCTTTCGCGCAGGCCATCGTGTCGGAACTTGCTCAGTGCTACCGATCGGTCGTGAAAAACACCAAAGACTTGAAGTTGCGCACGTCGCTTGAGCGATTGGCGAACTACCTGATCCGCCAGCAAACCCGTGCGGGTACGACAGAGTTTGAACTCACGATGGAAAAGCGACGTCTTGCATCGTTTCTTGGGATGACGCCGGAAAACCTGAGCCGCGCGTTTAAGGGTCTGGAAGCCTACGGGGTGAAAGTCTCGGCAAACCATATCTCAGTGGCTGACCCTGACGATCTTGCCAAGTTCGCAAAACCCAACCCTTTCATCGATGATTATTCAACATAAGGACTTCACAATGACCAAATCCATGCCTGGTGCTGCCGGTGACCTCGCAGACCAACACCCAGACGTTTGGAGTGCCTATGCCGCTCTCGGAAAAGCCTGTGCCGATGCCGGCCCATTGACGGACCGAGAACGGCGTCTCGTCAAACTGGCGCTTGCAATAGGTGCAGCATCTGAAGGCGCAGTCCACTCGCACAGCCGACGCGCAAGATCTGAAGGCATCGACGATGGCGCGCTTGCACAGGTGGCGCTTCTGGCCATTGGTCCGCTGGGGCTGCCCCGGGCGGTTGCCGCCAAGACCTGGATCGAGGACACAGCCTGATCGAGATCACGCGATTGGGCTGACCCCGAACAGCAAAGGGTGGGCCCAGATCAATCGAACATAGAATGCCCCCCTGCTTGGCGCGCGGATGCCGACCTCCAAGAACAGGGTCTGAGATTTCTTTGCGGGCCGTGAATGCATTAGACAGGCGCTGCTGCCATCGGCCCATTTCGCGTCGGCATCGCCTGTCCACCAAACGCCACCAAGGGCTGCAAACGCCGCGAACATCCCTAAAACATACAAGCGCCGGGTCGCCATTGGGAAGTACACTCGCTCACGCTGCGCGCGCGCGGGAAGAAATCAAGACTTCTTCTTTAGGCTGATATTGTTGAAAAACTCCGTTCTTGACGAAATCGGTGAATTTTTTGCCCGTACAGCGCGACCAACTTTTCGAGACCAGGGGTTCGGCCAAATTGGACTTCTGCCGCTTATTTGGCAGCTCACTGCGCCTCATGGCAAATCTCATCTGACTTTTCGGTATCATGGGTTCTTTCCGAGAAATTGCGACATCTGAAATTCGGAGTTTTTCAACAATATCAGCTCTTCGAAGACCTTCGCTGCGCTCATCATCAACGTCCGCTTCCCCTACCCCGCAATTCCAGTCAGGGCTGTCTTCCCCATGTCAGGCATTGATCAAGTCAGCGCTCTTGGTGACATTTCTACTTGGTTGCAACAATGAATAATGCGTCAGACGCTCCTATCAATCGCTGGTGATTTCCAAAAACCGGCCATACTCTTGGCTGACTTCACGCGCCTCCTCAAAGGCCCGCGCCCTCTCTTCTTCAAGGCATCTGAAGTAACTTTGGATGTCAGCAATATAGTTCTCGAAGTCTCGACCAATCAAATCGCGATACTCTTGAACATCTTGCGGATCGGTCGGCACAAATGGTATCTCCGGCGCATAGCAGGTTTGACCGTGTGCCTGCCCCGCAATCAAAGCCGACAGAAATACGGGGATGAGGGATTGGCGGCATACCCTTTTGATCATGTCCATGTTCCTTCAATGCTTGAGGAATCCGCACCTGCGTGCGTAATACTGTGCGCGGGTTAAAGCACATTCGAGGTACAAAACCGTATCTTGCGCACATAACCGTATTATTGTAACTATGGCTCATCGAAGCAATAGCCTCGGTGCGCCCAAAGACAGAAAGAGCGCAACCGTGGACATGGACCTAGAAAAAGAAGCGCCTAATGTGGTTACAGAAGCCGGTTTCCGGGACCTCATTGAGTCCGGATATCACGTCGAAGTCGTCTGCAAGGAAGATGCGTACCGAAAGAATTCGGTATGGCATGGCGTCTGGATTCTCCGGGCCGTCAATGATGATGGTGTTGAGAAACAGCTTGTCACAGCGCGCGCCCGTCGGGGTGGCGACTACATTAAAGTCAGGAAGTTCAAGACAGTCACCGGGCTTGTATCCTTCCTCATCGACCTTGGGTTCACTGTTATCGCATTCCCTGTTTTGGAAGGTCAGCGTTGGACCTTTACGCTATCTCAAGAGGAAGACGGCGACAGCGACAGCTAGCGCCCTCTTACTGCTGGCTGCGCCTTGTGTCGCAACAGCACAAATGGTCTTCACGATGGAGTCCGATGGCTCATTAACGCCGTCGCAGCCCCAAGACCGCTTTGCCCGTAATTATAATGACGGTGTTGGACAGGGTGACGCAAATGCGCCCTTGAACAATTTCGGCGACGGCGGAACCACTGAAAATGACGGCGATGGTACAGAGGCCGAAGATGGGTCGTTCCGGGTCGCGGCTGTCGCGCCTCGGGTCGCAATCCCCCGCCCCGAAATCCTTGCGGCGATTGATGATACCGCAATGCGCTACGGCAGTCACCGGGGCCTGCGCGCTGCGGGTCTGACAGTCACCGAATGGCGTCTGCTGTTCCGCTCAAACATCGAAATCGAGAGCGCCTACAATGTGAATGCACGTTCGCATGTCGGCGCGATTGGCCTGGGTCAGCTCATGCCGGGAACCGCCGAAGATCTTGGCGTCGATCCCTTTGACTGGCGGGCAAATCTTGACGGCTCCGCGCGTTACTTGGTCGCACAATTAGAGACCTTTGGCGACGCGCGGTTGGCGCTGGCCGCTTACAACGCTGGCCCCGATGCCGTCAGGCAATACGGGGGCATCCCGCCTTACCGTGAAACGCAAAACCACGTTCAGCGGGTGCTGGCCGTGTTCAACAGGCTAGAAGGAGAAAACTCATGAGGCCGCTACCACTACTGATGACCGTTCTCACGGTCTTCGTCGTCATGGCCGAACCGGCGATGGCACAATCAATCGACCTGTCG
>JBCBTE010000045.1:0-19635 GCA_039818805.1 Pseudomonadota bacterium | reverse complement strand
TCACCGCGGTGACCCGTCCCAATCTGACGCGCCCTCATCTGCGACTGCATGTTATGCGCTCCAGCCTTGGATGGGGTGGTGTGACGTTGATGTTTGCCGCCGCGGCCTTCATCCCGTTGTCGGACGCCACGGCGATTACTTTTCTCAACCCGGTTTTCGCCATGATGCTGGCGATCCCGCTTCTGGGCGAGCGGGTAGGACCGGTGCGCTGGTTGGCGGCTGGAATTGCACTTGTCGGAGCCGCGATTCTGACACGTCCGGGCGGCGAAGCGATTGAGCTCGGCGCGCTTTTGGCGCTGGGTGCGGCGCTGATGTTCGGAGCTGAGATCATTGCGATCAAGCTGTTGTCGGGGCGTGAAGCACCGGTGCAGATCCTGCTGTACAACAATGCCATCGGCGTCGTGATCGCGACGGTTGCCGTTGTGTTCGTATGGGCCGCGCCAACACCGGCGCAATGGGCGGCCCTGGCCGGTGTCGGTTTCCTGATGGCTGCGGCGCAGGCTTGTTTCGTGAACGCGATGGCGCGTGCCGATGCCAGCTTTGTCGCCCCGTTCTTTTATGCCGCCCTCGTCTTTGCGGCACTCTATGACGCGGCGGCCTTTGGTGTGATCCCGGATGCCATCTCTTTTCTCGGAGCGGGTATTATCCTGACCGGCGCAGGCCTGCTTGCGTGGCGTGAGGCACATCTGAAAACACAGTGATCCCTGCTTGCGTTTGACGTGGCAAGGCGTAGGGTCGGGCGCGTTCTGACAGGAGATGTTCGGCATGGCCCACCGCCCAAATCGCCCGCTTGCACCAGCCACGAAACTGGCCCAGGCTTTGCGCTATCTCGATCCTGCAACCGGAGCCATCGTGCCCCAAATTCAACCCTCGGCCACATATGCACGCGACGAGAATTACGATCTGCGACAAGCCTATATGTATCGGCGCGACAGCAACGTCACGACCGAACAGGCCGAAGCGATCATAGCCGATCTGGAAGACGCGGCCGACAGCCTGCTTTTTGCATCCGGCATGTCTGCGGCCACAGCGGTGATCGAGCATTTGCCGGCCCACGCCCATGTGGTGGTCCCCGAGGTGATGTACCACGGTGTGCTGGATCAGTTTCAGACATTTGCCCGCAAAGACCGGCTGGAGGTCAGCTACTACCCCGCCGGGGATCTGACGGCGATGCAGGCGGCGGTTCAAGCGGGCAAAACGGCGTTGGTGTGGGTCGAAAGCCCCAACAATCCCAATTGGGACACCACGGACATCGCCGCCGCGGCCGAGATCGCCCATGGCGCCGGGGCCAAGCTGATGACGGATTGCACGGGCACTCCGCCCTGTGCCACCCGCGCGCTCGACCTGGGCGCAGACATTTCCTTTCACTCGGCCACGAAGTACCTCAATGGCCATTCCGATGTCACCGCCGGTGTCTTGTCTGTCAGGGAAACCGGTGAGTTCTGGGACGAGATTGCCCATGTTCGCAAGATGCAGGGCACCGTGTTGCATTCCTTTGACGCCTTTCTGCTGATCCGGGGCATGCGGACATTGCTTTTGCGGTACGAGCGCGCGACCGAGAACGCACTGGCCGTCGCCACGTATCTGGAAGCCCATGACGGCATCGAGGCGGTGATGTGTCCCGGCCTGCCGTCACATCCCGATCACGAGATTGCCAAACGCCAGACGGGTGGCATGTATGGCGGCATGCTGTCGGTCATCGTGAAGGGCAGCGAACAGACGGCCGTCGATGTGACCCGGTTCTGCGAGGTGTTTTACCCGGCCACGTCGCTGGGCGGTGTTGAAAGCCTGATCGAGCACCGCAAAACCGTCTCGGGCGAGGGATTTCCGGTTGATCCACGCCTTTTGCGTCTCAGCATCGGGATCGAAGACGCGGACGACCTGATCGCCGATCTGGATCAGGCGCTGGCACGCGCGGCGTCGACCGTGACCACCACGAGCTAGGCCCAACCGCCAAACATGGCACATCGGAACGTGCGCCCGGTCATGCGCATCATCACCAACCCGGCGTTTGTTCCTACGCATTTCAGTGTGGCCGCCGCAACGGCAAGCACGGTTTCTTCGCGCTTGTTGGCATCGTAGCACAGCGTGACCTGACGGATCGACGCGCTGATGCCGGACTTCAGGATACAGCCCAGAACCGGATCTGTCGGGATCGCCTGAATGACGGTATCGAACCCGGTCAGATCCTCTTTGGCAAAAAAGGCATCGATCAGGGCGGCCACTTCATCTTCGTCGGTCTCCTCTGCCAGTTTTAGCTTATGCAGCGGGATGCGCGCGACCTCGTCGCCTTCGATGGACACAACCGCCTCAGCCTGGCGGTCCGTGAAGCGAAAGTCGATCTCGGCCGCGATCGGTGTCCACGGCTCGGGCGGCTGATCCGGCACCGTGACAGCACGGGATTTGGCCACCAGACCAATCTGAAAGCTTTCCATGCCATCCACACGCTTGAGGATCGAGGCTGCGATTTCCTTGACCTCAAGTTCGAACACGTATTCGATGCCGTTCTCGATGACAGTCTGGCTGACGATTGTTGGCATGGCTCGGCTCCGGTGTTGATGCGCGTGGGGCAAGCCTAAATACGTTTGCGAACGGATCAACTGACATTGTCGGACCGCAACGTCACGCTTGATCTGTCGGCAGTTGTTTTGGCTTAGTGCCGGCATAAGGGAGGCCCCATGCCGCTGAGCATTCTGATCCCCATGGTGATCCTGGGCATCGCAGGGATTGCGGTGCTGCTGCACGTTTTGGGGCTGACGAGGCCGGCCAGCTTTGACACGCAGGAAGATGCGTCGCGCGCCTGGCTGCGCGAATTTCCCGAACATCACACCACCCGCGTGGTCCTGAGCCATGACCGCCATGCGGCGCTTGTCGAAACCGCCCAAGGGCCGGGCGTGGTCTGGGCCATGGGGGCCGACAGCACAGCGCGCTTTCTGAATGGGGCGCAGATTGCCCGCACACGCAAGGGGCTTCGTATTGCCTTGCCGGACTATACGGCCCCCCGCATACACCTGACCCTTGATGCGGATGAAGCCGACCAATGGCCAAGCCTGATGGAACGACAAACATGACTGACCAACTGACCTATCCCGACGTCGTAAACTTTGCAGTGCCGTTCTTTATCGCGCTGATCTTGATCGAATTGGCGTGGATCGTGATCAAGCATCGCGGCGGGCGATACGAGACACGTGATGCGCTGACCTCGCTGCTGATGGGCGCAGGCAATGTGGCTTCGGGTATTCTGCTGGGGTTCGTCGCCTACGGTTTTTTCATGGCGCTTTGGGCGATCACACCGCTTGATCTGGGCACGTCGGTTGCGGTTGTGGTGCTGTGCTTCGTCCTGGATGATCTGCGGTATTACTGGGTGCATCGTTTCGGGCACCGCATCCGCTGGGTTTGGGCCAGCCATGTGAACCACCACTCGTCACAGCATTACAATCTGACCACGGCGCTGCGCCAGACCTGGACGGGGACATTCACGTTCATGATGATCGTGCGGGCACCTTTGATCCTGTTGGGATTTCATCCCGCGATGGTACTGTTCTGCGGAGGCTTGAACCTGATCTACCAATTCTGGATTCACACCGAAACCATTGGCCGGATGCCAAAATGGTTCGAGGCGGTGATGAACACGCCCAGCCACCACCGCGTCCATCACGGGCGCAATGCACGGTATCTTGATGCGAACTATGCCGGTGTCTTCATTGTCTGGGACAAGTTGTTCGGAACCTTCGTTCCAGAACTGGAGCAAGAGAAGGTCGATTACGGTCTGGTGCGCAACCTTGGTACGTTCAACCCCATTCGCGTGGCGTTTCATGAATGGGTAGGCATCTTCAAGGACGTGACACAGCCGGGCCTGACATGGCGTGACCGTCTGAACTATTGCATTCAGCCACCTGGCTGGAGCCATGATGGCAGCCGCGATACATCCGAAACGATCAAGCAAAAGCACTTGGCCCATCGCCCCGAAGACGCGGGCACGCCGGGGTTTGAGAAAGTGACCAGCCGCTGAGCGGCGAATTTTCTTACCTAAGAAAATTGCCCGGAATTTTTGAAAAATTCCGCCGCCGCGAAAGTGAGTTCCCTTTCCAAGTTTCGCACGCTACGGCTTGGCGTCATGCGCCTGTTCCTGCTTACCGCCCTGACGATGGTTGCCTTTGCGGCAAATTCAATACTCAACCGCATGGCCTTGGCGGGAGAGCATATTGATGCCGTGCCCTTCGGGGCAATTCGACTGGTGGCCGGGGCGCTCATGCTGGCGGGGTTGTGTCTTGCGCTGCGTGGCGGCTTGAAGCTGGGCGGGCCCGCGCGTCTGGCCGGCGTGCTGTCGCTTCTGGTCTACATGTATGGTTTCTCGCTCGCCTACACGTCCCTCGATGCAGGGCTGGGCGCGCTGATCCTGTTCGGAATGGTTCAGATCACGATGTTCGCGGCCGCCCTTCTAAGCCGCGAGGCGATGCCGGCGCAGCGCTGGATCGGGGCGGCTTTGGCCCTGGCCGGACTTGCCTGGCTGATGTGGCCCGGCGGAGACACGCAGATCAGCCCGCTTCACGGCGGTTTGATGGCCCTGGCCGGTATCGGCTGGGGGCTTTATTCATTGGCCGGACGCAAGTCCAAAGACGCGCTTCAGGCAACGGCGGCCAATTTCGTCATTGCGGCCCCTTTCGGTGGTTTGGCATTGCTTTTTCTACCTGCCGCGTCCGACCCGGTTGAGCTGAGCGTGGTCGGTATCGCGCTGGCCGTCATCGCGGGCGCGATCACGTCGGGGCTTGGATACGCGCTGTGGTACAGCGTCTTGCCAAACCTTGCGGCGTCGGTGGCCGCCGTCGCGCAATTGACCGTGCCGGTCATCGCTTTGGCCGGCGGCATCGTCTTGCTGGGCGAGGGTGTGACACTTACAATTGCACTTGCGTCTGCCCTGATCCTAGGTGGTGTCGCGATGTCGATCCTGGCCTCTCGCAAACGCTGATCTAGCATTTACGTAAGGTCGTACCACCGGATCTGGGGCTGTTTATATCCGCCAAAACTGCTTATCTGACCCTTATGAAAGCCTTGTGGACCGCCCTTGCCCTGTTCCTGCCGACATCGGCGCTTGCCGATTGCGTGGTGCTTTTGCACGGGCTAGCGCGGACCGACGCGTCCTTCCTGATCATGGAAGAAACGTTGCAATCGGAAGGCTACACCACGACAAGCCCCGGCTACGCGTCCACCAGTGACAGCATCGTTGAACTTGCCGAGACCACCCTGCCCCGGGCCATTGCAGCCTGCGAAGATCAGCGCATCCACTTCGTCACACATTCCATGGGCGGTATTCTGCTGCGTTATTGGCTGGCCGAGCACACGCCCAAGAACATCGGCCATGTCGTCATGCTGGGGCCACCCAACAAAGGATCTGCCGTGGTGGACGAACTGGGCGGTCTGGAACTGTTTGCTTGGCTTAACGGACCGGCGGGCCTTGAGCTGGAAACCGGTCCCGAAGGCTTCGTCGCCAGCCTGCCGCCAGTGGATTTTTCTCTTGGGGTCGTGGCCGGCACGCGCACGCTTAATCCTTATTTTTCAACCCTTTTAGAGGGCCCGGACGACGGCAAGGTCACCGTTGCGTCGACCAAAGTCGAAGGCATGGTCGACCATATCGAACTTCCGGTCAGCCATACGTTCATGATGAACAACCCCTATGTCATCGCGCAGGTGACCAATTTCCTGCGCGATGGCAAGTTTGACCATGACATGGATATCACCGATCTGTTCTGGGGCGGTGACAGCGAATGAGCCTCGAATTGCGCCTGACCGGGGCAGAGGTACTGATGTCAGACGGTCTGCAGGACACGGCCTTGAGCATCGCGGATGGTGTCGTGCAACCTGACGGCATCGCCCGCGAGATCGATTTGTCGGGTTACATGGTTCTGCCTGGCCTCGTGGACGCGCACGGCGATGCCTTTGAAAAACACCTCGCGCCGCGCCGGGGTGCCATGAAAGACCTCGATCAGGGTCTGATCGCCGCAGAGGCCGAGGTGGCGGCGAATGGTATAACAACGGCCACTTTGGCGCAGTTCTTTAGCTGGGAGGGCGGCATGCGCGGACCCGAGTTTGCGGGTCGTGTGTTTGATGCGTTGACGCATGTGCGTCCGCGCGTCGGAACAGATCTGCGTGTCCAATTGCGGTTCGAGATTTGCCTGCGCGAGCACTACGGCACGGTTGTGGAGTGGGTTGACCGCTACGACATTCCGTATGTTGTTCTGAACGATCATCTGCCGCATGACGTGTTGGCCAAAGGCAAGACCCCGCCCGGCCATACCGGAAAATCTCTGCGGATCGGCAAGAACCCGGACCGGCATCTGGAAGACATGATGGCATGGTACGCAGGCATGCCGGCCGTACCGGATGCGCTGAACCCGCTTTGCACAACACTGAACGCGCGCGGTGTGCGGCTGGGAAGTCATGATGACAACAGTGCCGAGCAGCGTGCAACCTGGCATGCGCGTGGGGCGCATATCGCAGAGTTTCCTGAAACCTCCGAGGCAGCGGAGGCCGCGCGCGCCAGCGGCGACGCGATCGTTCTGGGCGCGCCCAATGTGGTGCGTGGCGGTTCACACAAGGGAAATGCCAGTGCGCTGGACCTTGTGGCGATGGGTCTGTGCGACGCACTGGCGTCTGACTACCACTATCCGTCGTTACGTCGTGCCGCCTTCTTGATTGCCGATGCGGGCATGATGGACCTGTCCGCAGCTTGGGGCCTTGTCTCGGACGGGCCAGCCCGCATGCTTGGGCTAACGGATCGCGGCGCATTGACCCCCGGACAAAGGGCCGATCTGATCGTGCTGGACAGCACCACGCGCGATGTCTGCGCCACGATTTCGGGTGGGCACATCACCTACATGAAAGGTGAGGTGGCGGCGCGGTTCCTGCGTTAGGGCGCCGTTCTGGGCAAAATCCGCCGCTGCAAGCCTCGAAACACGACCCACAAGACGGCGCACAGCCCCATGATACCCGCGGCAAGGGACAACGGTGCCGCGACTTGGTCCGTGCCATCACGCAATGCCCCCAAAAGCGCAGGTGCGACGCCCATCAGCGCATAGTAAATCGCCCAGTAAACGCCCATGCCAAACGCCCGAACGTCGGCACGGGTGGCTTCGATCGACAAGGTCATCACCATCGCCGCCGCGGGTCCGATAACAATGCCAAGCGCCAGCATGACAGCCGGGTGCCCGGTCCACGCACCGCTATGTGCAAAAATCAGAAGCGCCGCACATGACAGTATGAAACAGCCCAGTGCCGTTCCGTCGGGTCGGGGTAGGCTGCGAGCCAGCATCCCGCCCGCTGCCACGGAAAAGATGGCCGCCCAGCCAATCAGGCTGCCCGCAGCCGAGGCCGTCACGGCGTCTAGCCCGCCTTCAATCAGCTTGTCCGCGCTCCATGTGATAACTGCGATGAAAGCGACATTATAGAGACCCCAGATTGCGCCAGCGGTCCCGATCAGGATCCATTCCGCCCTTGTCAGGCCAAGGCCCTGCCCGACCGATGCAACCCCTTTTGGGTCAACAAAAGGTGCGCGCCAAACAAAACCCAGAATGGCAAACGCCAACAGGCTTAGTGTTGCGGGCAGCATCAACAGGATCGACAGTGAAACGGTGTCGCTCAAATACGGCATGATCAGCATGGCCAAGGCCAAACCGGCAGGCCAGCTCGACACAAGAATGCCCATGGCTGCAGGCAAATCGCTGCGCCCCTGAAACCAGTCGCCCGCCATTTTGGTCAGCATCACGTTCAGCGCGACAGCCCCCACGCCTGCAACCAGCCGCGCGAACAGCTGCGCCTCGAACCCGGACACGAGCGCACCGGCAAAGCCGCCAAGCGCCATCAGCATCAGGCCACCCAACGCCGTGCGAATATCGCCAATGCGCTGGCCGGCCCAACCGCCGAACAGGGCCGCAATCGCCCCCGGCAACAAGTAAATCCCCGCCAGCGTGCCGATGGCAGCAAAGCCCAACCCGAATTGCAGCGACATTTGCGGGGCGAGGGCGGCGATCGATTGGAACTGCACCGCCATGGCAATGCGCGCCACCGTCAGCGCGGCAAGAATTGCCCATCGTTGCATGTGCGTTCCCGTTTTTCGTCACCCGTCACAGGTGACGTTGACACAAGCGCCCTTCAGGCGACCAGCGAATTTCCAGTCTATCCGCCATCATTTCCTGCAATCCGGTTCACATGCCCCATTTTGCGGCCCGGCTTTGTATCCGCCTTGCCATACAGGTGCAGGGCGGCGCTTGTTTCGCCGGCGATGTGCGGAACGCCGTCCATATCATCGCCGATCAGGTTTTCCATAACCACATCGGCATGACGGCGGCCGTCCCCCAGGGGCCACCCCGTCACGGCGCGAATATGCTGTTCAAACTGATCCACCGTGCAGCCTTGCTGAGTCCAATGACCGGAATTGTGAACGCGCGGGGCGATCTCGTTCACGATCAGACCGGCTGGCGTCACGAAAAGTTCGACACCCATGACACCGACGTAATCAAGCGCATTCAGGATTTGGCCGGTCAGCAAAACCGCATCGGTCCGCTGTGCTGTGCTGAGCGTGGCAGGTACGGTGGTGGTGCGCAGAATGCCGTCGCGATGCACGTTTTCACCGGGATCGAAACAGGCCACCTGCCCGTCAACACCGCGCGCGCCGATAACCGAAACTTCGTGCGAAAAATCGACAAAGCCTTCCAGAATCGCAGGTGCGCCTGCCATTTCGCCAAGCGCTGTTTCGGCATCCGCGCCGTCTTTTATCCGAACCTGCCCTTTGCCGTCATAGCCAAACCGCCGCGTCTTGAGGATTGCCGGGCTACCGATCTTGTCCAGTGCCGCGCGCAAACCGTCCAGATCCGTGATATCCGCGTAAGGCGCTGTCTTCAGGCCCAGCCCGGTCAGGAAGTCCTTCTCGGTCAGGCGATCTTGGCTGACCCTCAGCGCCTCGCGTCCCGGGCGGATGGGTTTGGCCCTGTCCAACACATCCAACGCAGACGTGGGAATGTTTTCAAACTCATATGTGATCACGTCCACGGCGTCGGCAAAGCGGCGCAATGCGTCTTCATCTTCGTACCCGGCCCGAAAGTGAAAATTGGATACATGGCTGGCCGGGCAATCACCGCTCGGTTCGAAAATGCAGGTCTTGAACCCCAAGCGACTGGCGGCCACGGACAGCATCCGGCCCAGTTGCCCGCCGCCAAGGATGCCAATCACCGATCCGGTGGGCAACGGCCTAGTCATCGATCGGCGCCTCGGGGATCGACGCCGAAAGGGCGTCGCGCCACGCGTCCAGCCGCCCCGCCAGATCCGCATCTTCATTGGCAAGGATACCTGCCGCCATCAGGCCCGCATTGGCAGCGCCGGTGGCACCAATAGCCATGGTGGCGACCGGAAATCCCTTGGGCATCTGAACGATCGAATAAAGACTGTCTATCCCTGACAAGGCCTTGGTCTGGACAGGCACGCCGATCACCGGCACGCGGGTCTTGCTGGCCATCATGCCGGGCAGGTGTGCGGCCCCGCCCGCGCCCGCAATGATCACCTTCAAACCCCGGTCCACCGCCGTCTTGCCGTAATCCCAGAGCCGGTCCGGCGTGCGATGCGCCGAGACGATCCGCGCTTCGTAGGACACGCCCAGCTCATCCAGAATACCGGCGGCTTCCTTCATGGTGGCCCAGTCCGACTGGCTGCCCATGATGATGCCCACTTGAATATCTGCCATCGTCTTTCCCACGCGATCTGGAAGGCGGCACTATAGCGATCCTTTCGCGGAGTGCTATAGAGAACCTGCAAGGGATCTGTCATGAAAAAACTAGAAGACTTCACCACCTCTAACCGCGATGCCTGGAACGCATCTGCGGCTGCTTTTGAAGATACGCAAGAGTGGGCCGAGATGGTGTCCAAGCTGCAGCAACCGGGGTTTTCAACGTTTGACGAAACGATGACGCAGACCCTGCAAGACATTGATATCAAAGGGCGCCGCGCCGTACAGATCGGATGCAACAACGGTCGCGAGCTTTTGTCTTTGCCGTCCTTCGGCGCCGTGCCAGGATTGGGCATCGACGTCTCTGAGGCGTTTCTTGATCAGGCCCGGCGCTTGTCTGATCTGGCGGGCACGGACTGCCAGTTTCTGGCCGCGGACATCTACAATCTGCCCGACGAGGTGCCGGATGGGTTTGAGCTGGGATTGATCACCATCGGCGTGCTGAACTGGATGCCCGATTTGCCACGGTTTTTCCAGGTTGTGGCCGGGCTTTTGTCCCCCGGTGCGCCACTGGTGATTTACGAGACCCACCCGTTCATGGAAATGTTCGAACCCGAGGCGACCGACCCCTTTGCCCTTGATCGATCCTATTTCGCCAAAGAGCCAATGTCGTGGAGCGAAACCATCACTTATGACGGCAGCGCGGGTAAAGCGGGGCCAACTTCCTATTGGTTTACGCACCAACTGGGCGAGATCGTGACGGCCTGTGCGACAAACGGGTTTCGCATCGAACGGCTGACAGAACACCCACATTCCAACCGCGAAGCGGATTACGACATATACGAAGGACGCCCTGCGCAAATCCCAATGAGTTACACGCTTGTGGCCCGTACCATGTGCTAGGCGATGATATCCGGTGTCAGACGGTCTTCGATCCAGGCAATCCGGTCCTTGAGGCGCAGTTTTTGCTGCTTGAGGCGCTTGATGGTCAACGGATCGGACGTGCTTCTTTCACCCAAGGCTTCGATAGCCTCATCCAGATCGCGATGCTGGCGGCGGAACTCTTCCAGTTCCACACGCAGCACTTCCTCTGATTTCATCGACAGATCGCTAAACACGTTCATTCCGGCCCGATTCCCCTGTAAATCGAGACTAACACGATAGCGTTATTCGCGTGTTCGGCAAAGACCTTGCAGGTCGCAAGCCGCGCCCCCATATTTATCAGGCAAGGTCGCCGCAACGGGGCCTGTGCTTCAAACGGACTGTCGCTTGACTGGATAAGGACACGCCCATGACTAAGCTTTCGCTGGGGTCGCACCCGTATATGCTCGGGTTCGAGCAACTGGAACGCCTGCTTGAACGCAGTGCCAAGACCGGGAATGAAGGCTATCCCCCGTTCAATATCGAACAAACATCGGAAAGTTCGTACCGCATTACGCTTGCGGTGGCGGGATTTGCCGAGGCTGATCTTGCCATCACCCTGGAAGATCGCCAGCTGGTGATCCGAGGACGGCAAACGGAAGACGACACCGGTCGTGTTTTTTTGCACCGGGGCATTGCCGCGCGACAATTCCAGCGCAGTTTTGTTCTGGCAGACGGGGTCGAAGTGGGTGAGGCCATCATGGAAAACGGCCTTTTGCACGTCGATCTGACCCGCGCGAGGCCGGAAACGGTTGTACAGACCATCAAAATCAACAAGGGGTAAGTGCTATGGATACCAAGTATGATTTCGAAGGTACGACGGAGCGTCCGATCGTCTATGTGCGCGAGGTGAAAGCCGAGGACCTGCCTCAGGACGTGCGCGACCAGGTGGGCGAGTTGGACACGCTGTACGCCGTGCACAGCGCCGAGGGCGAACGTCTGGCATTGGTGCGTGATCGCAACCTGGCCTTCGTTCTGGCCCGTCAACACGATATGGACCCAGTGACCGTTCACTGACGCGGCAGCGTGCCTGTAACACTTTGGTATACAGAGCGTAAAACGCCGCAGGTCATGAGGGTTATCACCCGAGCCCATCAGGATTTTCCGAAACAGAAGACGCCGGATTGAGTGCTGGCCAACCGATGTGTTGGCTGGCATACGAGACGCATCTGTTCTTGATCCGCGAAGGGGTTCGACATGACCCAGATTGTTTCGTCACTGTCCGAGGTTTCCGCACGCTACAAGGCGCTTTTCGTGGATCTTTGGGGGTGCGTGCATGACGGCGTTCTGGCCTTTCCCGAGGCGGTAGCGGCGTTGCGCGCGTATCGCGCGGCGGGCGGCGTTGTCGTGCTGGTAACAAATTCGCCCAAACCCCGCGCTGGCGTTCAGACACAATTGGGCACGTTCCAGGTGCCCGAAGACTGTTGGGACACGATTGCCACGTCCGGTGATTCCGCCCGCGCCGCGATGTATCGCGGCATGGTCGGCCAGAAAGTATGGTTTATGGGCGAATGGGAGCGCGACGCGGAGTTCTTTGAACCGCTGGAAGTGATCGAGGACCCCGTCGAGATTGAGCGCGTGGATTTGAAAGACGCCGAGGGCATTGTTTGCTGTGGTCCATTTGATCCGTTGGCCGATCCGGATGTGAACCGGCCCGAATTTCTTTTTGCCAAGCAAAAGGGGCTGAAGCTGTTGTGCGCCAACCCCGATATCGTTGTCGATCGGGGCGAGGTGCGCGAATGGTGTGCCGGTGCCCTGGCACGGTTGTACACCGAAATGGGCGGGGAAAGTCTTTACTTTGGCAAGCCGCATCCCCCGATTTATGATCTGGCGCGGCGGCGGCTGGTCTCGTTGGGACATGACATTGGCGACAGCCAGATTCTGGCGATCGGCGATGGCATTCTTACCGATATCCGGGGCGCCATCGGCGAAGACATTGATTCCCTCTTTATCACCGGGGGCCTGGCCGCCCTTGAAACCAAAACGTCGCACCAACCCGATCCGGACGCGCTAAACACCTATTTGGCAAAAGAAAAAATGTCTCCTACATACGCGATCGGGCGTCTGCGCTGACGAAAAAAACACTTGCTTTTCTGCGTCTGCAAAGTAATAAAGTTGCAAGCTTACCTACGGTAGGATATCTTTTATTACCCGAGCGATGATCGGGACCTTTGCGACTGGAGGGTAAAATGTTGGATAACATGCCGCGTGGAACAATCACGATCGAAGAGATCGAGATGGGCATGGTACGCAGCCTGAGCAAGGTCGTGACCGACGAGGATATCCGCATGTTTGCCGAGGTATCGACCGACTTTAACCCGGTCCACATGGACGATGAGTATGCCAACGACACCATCTTCGAAGGGCGCATCGCGCATGGAATGCTGACGGCTGGTCTTATCTCGGCCGTGATCGGCGAACAGCTTCCGGGGCATGGCACGGTCTACATGGGCCAAAGCCTGAAATTTCTGGCCCCTGTTCGCCCCGGTGACATGGTCGTGGCCGAGGTTGAGGTGATCGATATCAACTATGCCAAGCGCCGCGTGCAGCTTTCTACGCGGTGTCTGGTGGATGGCAAGAAAGTCCTGATCGGCGAAGCGACCGTTCTGGCGCCAACCGGCAAGTTCGACTGATCCCGGCACAACCCATCGGCGAAACCTTGCGCCCCATCACACCGGCATTTTGAGAATCATGTATACTGCGTTCCGTTCTGCAAGCTGCCAGAGGGAGGACGACAGTCATGGACGCCATCCAAACCGCTGAATATGCCCGCGCTCTTTTGAGTGCACATGGAGGCCGCGCCGAAGCCGAGGCCGCGCGCAAGATGCGCGAATCGCTCGCGTCGGGGAACCAAACCGAAGCCGATAACTGGGCCGCGATCCGCAAGGCCGTGATGGAGCGTCGCGGACCAAGACAGACCTGACCGCGCCACGCATTTTGTGACGCCGCACGACGCGCTCTGGGCCTTGAACCGCCTGGCGCATCCCGCTACCCCTGCGGCTATGCGTATCATTCGCGACTATACATTTGTTGATCCTGCAGACCGGGGCGCGTCCGTTGCCATCGGAAACTTCGATGGTGTCCATATCGGTCATCAATCCGTGTTGGACATTGCGCGCAAAGCGCAGACACCTCTGGGTGTGTTGACGTTTGAACCGCACCCGCGCGAATACTTTGCGCCGGATGCCCCTCCCTTTCGCCTGATGGGGCGCGAGGCGCGCGCCAACCGGTTGGAAAAACTGGGGGTAGAGCGGCTATATGAGTTGAACTTCAACGCAGCGCTTGCGGGGCTGAGCCCCGAAGATTTCGCCCGCAATGTGATTGCAGATGGGTTGGGTCTGACTCATGTGGTCGTGGGGTCAGATTTCTGTTTCGGCAAGGGCCGTGCGGGCAATGCGACAGACCTGCAACGGTTCGGGGCAGACATGGGTTTTGACGTGACCATTGCCCCGCTTTTGGAGGGCGACACGGGTCAGGTTTCTTCCACGGCAATCCGGCAGGCCTTGAGTGATGGCAAACCCCGCGACGCTGCGGCAATGCTGGGCCATTGGCACCGGATTGATGGCCCTGTGGTCGGCGGCGAGCAGCGCGGGCGCCACCTTGGATATCCCACCGCGAATATGTCCATCGAAGGGCTGCACCCGCCCCGTTTTGGTGTCTATGCCGTGCTGGTTGATGTTCTGGAGGGACCGCACAAGGGGCATTACCACGGTGCCGCCTCGCTGGGTGTACGGCCGATGTTCGGAGGCGAAGTGCCCAACATCGAGAGCTTCCTGTTCGACTTTTCGGGCGATCTCTATGGTACCGAGCTTTCGGTCGCCTTGATCGACTATCTGCGCGCCGAGGAAACCTTTGACGGGCTGGACGCATTCATCGCCCAGATGGATGCCGATTGTGATCGTGCGCGCGCCATTCTGGCCTCGCTATGAACGATCCCATTGACCGCACGGGATTGCGACCCCGCTATTGGGAGACGACACCCCTGAAGCGTATGACGCGGGCCGAGTGGGAGGCGTTGTGCGATGGCTGTGGCAAGTGCTGTCTGAACAAGCTGGAAGATGAAGAAACCGGCGAGGTCGCCCTGACCCGGATTGCCTGTCGCCTTTTCGACGATACGACCTGCCGATGTTCGCAATATGAGATCCGGCACCAGTTCGTGCCGGAATGCATCACGCTCGACGTCACGAATGTCGAGCGCAACCTGTACTGGCTGCCGGAAACCTGTGCTTACAAGCTGCTATGGAACGGCCAGCCCCTCTATGAGTGGCATCCGCTGATCTCGGGCACACCCGAGACGGTCCATGCCGCGGGTGTTTCCGTACAAAATGCCACCCTCCCGGAATTCGAGATCGATGAAGACGACTGGGAGGATCACCTGATCGAGGAGCCAACCGGATGCGTCTAGCCTCTGACAACACGGGCCCTGCCCTGCCACAAGTGATGGACGCGCTCATGCGTGCCAATGAAGGGCATCTTTCGCCATACGGGTCCGACGACCTGACCGAGCAGGCAGCCCAAGCAGTGCGCGATGTCTTTCAGGCGCCTCAGGCAGCGGTACATTTCGTACCCACCGGCACTGCGGCCAATGCCATCGCCCTGGCGTCCCTCACTCAGCCCTGGCAGACGATTTTCTGCACGCCGCTGGCGCATATTCAGATCGATGAATGCCACGCCCCCGAGTTTTACACCGGTGGCGCGCGTTTGACCCTGACGGGCGAGCGGGACAAGATGACGCCGGACCAATTGCGTGCCGCCATAAATGCGCTTCCCAAAGGCGATGTTCATGCGTCTCAAGCAGGAACGGTGTCGCTGACACAAGTCACAGAACTGGGTCAGCTCTATACACTGGATGAGTTGCGCGCGCTTTGCGATGTGGCCAAGGAGTTCAACCTGCCTGTCCATCTGGATGGTGCGCGCTTTGCCAATGCGTGCGCCGCCTTGGGCTGTACCGCCGCCCAAATGAGTCACGAGATCGGCGTCGACGCGGTGTCCTTCGGGGCCAGCAAGAATGGCTGCTTGGGTGTCGAAGCGGTGGTGATGTTCGACCCGGCGAAATCCTGGGAGGTCGAACTGCGGCGCAAACGTGCCGGCCATCTCTTTTCCAAGCATCGCTATCTCGCGGCGCAGATGCTGGGATACTTGCAAAACGGTGTCTGGTTGGAAACGGCGCGTCGCGCAAATGCCAACGCTCTGCGGCTTGTCGCAGGCCTGCGCGACGCACCTGGGTGCGAATTCACGGCGCAGCCACACGCCAACATGATTTTTGCCAAACTGCCCCGGTCCACGCATCAGCGCCTGCACGCGGCGGGGGCGCATTACGGCCTTTTCGAAGGCCCGCTGGAAGACGGGGACCCGAATGAGGCGTTGTTGATGCGCCTTGTCTGCGATTGGTCCATTACCGAGGCGCAGATCGATGAGTTTGTGGATCTTGCAAAAGGCTGAAAACGCCGGCCTGACCAAATCGTTCGCTCAAAACGTTCTGAGAAACCGCAGCACCTCGGCGCTGACCTGCTTGGCATGCGTTATCGGCAGCATGTGCCCAGCCCCGGCAATCACCGCGCGCTGCGTGCGTGGCAGACGCGCGGCAAGGCCAGTGTTGATGGCGCTGATGATCTGGGGCGAAGTGCTGCCTTCAAGCAAAAGGACCGGCACGTTGATCGCTTCCATCACACCTGGCGACAACATCCCCCCCACGTCGTCATAAAGCGCGGCCTCCGCGGCTGCGACCAACGGCATTTGAGCGGCCAGCCGGTATTGCTCGTCCGACGTCAGATTGTGCCAATCCGCGCCCCCACCCCACATTTGCAAGAACGCCACGGCAGCGGCGGGCAGGTCGTCGGCTTGCATCGCCTCGTTGAATCCGCGCATTTGGTCTTTGAAGGTGGATTGAAGCTCTGGCTGATCGGTCAGCGCAACAGCATAAAAAACCGGCTCGATCAGCAGCAGCGACTGCACCAGTTCTGGGTGCATCACGGCCAAGCGTAATGCCACCGTCGCGCCAAAGGAATGTCCGACCACATGCACCGGTCCGTCCAGAAGATCGGCGGCAATCCTGGTCGTTACCTCCTGAATTTCGCCGCGATCGTCCCACGCCGCACTGCGCCCGTGGCCTGGCATGTCGAACGCCGTCATGGTCAAAGCCCCCGACAGATGCCGGGCCATCCGGCCCCAGCTGCCGGAGTGTGCCAGCGAGCAATGGATCATGAGTGCCGGTTTTGGCCCTTGGCCGAAGCTGGTCCAATAGGTGTCGAACCCGGCTTTCAAAGCCTGTGGCATGGATTGCTACAGCTTGCCGGACAGGTGCAGGTCAAGGTCCTCCAGCCGGTCCTGGCCCCAAAAACTCTGACCGGTATCGACCACGTAAAAGGGTGCTCCAAAGACGTTGGCGGCCACGGCCTCATCGAGATTGCGCTCGTATGTCTCGGCCCCGCTCAGCAGACCGCTATCGGCAAGACCCGGGTCGAACCCGGCCTTTTCCAGACAGTCGCGCACCACATCATCCTGCGCCACGTCCCGTTCTTCGGCCCAGACAGCGCGCAGAATGGAATGCACAAGCGCGCCCAAGTCGCCACCCCCGGCATTCTGCGCGGCGATCACCGCATAGGCCGACGGGGCCTGGTTGGTCGGCCAATGCGCCGGTTTCAGGTTCAGCGCCATTCCCAGCTTGCGCGCCTGACGCGGCATTTCTTCTGCGCGCCACGCCTGACGACTGACATGCCGGTCCTTCGGCGGTGTTCCACCGGTGCGGGCAAAAAGGCCAAGGATGTCGACCGGCTTGTAGGTGATGCTTGCGCCATGTTTCTCGGCCAACGCTTCAAGCCGGGTGCCTGCCAAATAGGAATAGGGCGAAATCGTCGAGAAATAATAGTCGATATGGGCCAATTCGGCACCTCCCCGGAACGCATAGCTTTGCCACAGGTGCCACCCATGTTAAGCGGTGTCAACGTCACGATTCTGTCATGAATGACCACCCGGGGACCCATCATATGCCAACCACACAAGAGCCGAAACTCATTTCCGGCAATGCCAACATGCCGCTGGCCCAAGGGATTGCACGCCGCATGTCGATGCACCGAGGGGTCAATCTGGGATTGGTGGATGCGCGGGTGGAACGGTTCAACGATGGCGAAATCTTTGTCGAGGTCTTTGAGAACGTGCGCGGCGAGGACATGTTCATCATCCAGCCCACCTCGAACCCGGCCAACGACAACCTGATGGAACTCTTGATCATGTCCGACGCGCTGCGCCGGTCCTCAGCAAAGCGGATCACGGCAGTGATCCCTTATTTTGGTTATGCGCGACAAGACCGCCGCACCAAGGCACGCACGCCGATCTCGGCCAAGCTGGTGGCCAACATGATCGTCGAGGCGGGCATCGAGCGGGTTTTGACGATGGACTTGCACGCCGCACAGATCCAAGGCTTCTTCGATATCCCTGTGGACAACCTTTATGCGTCGCCGGTGTTTGCGCTGGATGTCATGACCCAGTTTCAGGACAACCTTGAAGACGTCATGATCGTGTCACCCGACGTGGGGGGTGTGGCCCGGGCGCGCGAGCTGGCCAAGCGGATCAATGCGCCGCTTTCGATCGTCGACAAACGCCGCGAAAAGGCCGGTGAAGTGGCCGAGATGACAGTGATCGGGGATGTGACGGGCAAGATCTGCATCATCGTGGACGATATGTGCGACACGGCCGGAACCATGTGCAAGGCCGCGCAGGTGCTGCTGGATCAAGGGGCCAAGGAGGTGCACGCCTACACCACGCACGGCGTGATGTCCGGCCCCGCGGTAGAGCGGATCACAGGCTCGGTCCTGAAGTCCATGGTCATCACCGACACGATCCAACCCACCGAAGCCGTCAAGAACACGCCCAACATCCGGATTATCCCCACCGCCCCGGTGTTTGCCCAGGCGATCCTGAACATCTGGAACGGAACGTCGGTGTCGTCCTTGTTCGAGACCCCCACGCTGGAGCCGATCTACGAAGGCCAGTTCGGAACCTGAGCGGCATCCGAAGGAGTGGCTGCGCCACGCTTTTTTTCTTTGCAGGGTATTTGAAACAAGAAAGAAACAGCCTGATTGAGCTTCTTTCTTGTTCGAAATACCCGTTTTTGGCAGGGCGTTAGTAAAGCTGCCAGTCGTCTTCGTGCTCGACGCTGCCGATGGCCATCCAGCGGATGCGGGCGCGGGCGACGCGGGTGTCTCCCCAGGTGCGAAAGACCACGTCGAAGCCTTTGGCCGTCACCTTGTCGGAGGTAACGTCGGCGCGGACATTGGTAGCGCTGTCCATGTCCCACATGGACAGGCTGACATGGATCGACGGTGGTTCCTTGAAGGGTTGTTTGAACAAAACGGCGTTGCGCCGCTCGCGCGCGCCCTGGCCGGTCCACATATCACCGCCATCTTCATAGTCAGAGAACAGGACGTCATCGCCCTGTTCAATGCCAATGGTTTGATTGACAAGGTATTTCATCTATTCTCACGCGCCGTTATCCGAAAATGTGTAATAAGACTTTTCGTCAAAATTGAGAACCAAAAAGGAAAAGGGCCCGACATCGGTGGGCCCTTCAAACGATTTCTCAAACGAAACAGACCGTCGGCTCTTAGTTGGCGCTAAGTCCGATCTCGTCGCCCATTGCGACCATGTCCGACAGCAGCTTTGCCGCGTCGTCCACCGGACCCGGTTCGTTCACGTAGGCATCTTGTGCCTTGGACAACTTGTCTTTGGCCTCATCGATCATCGCTTTGTATGCCTCTTGCGACATTTCATCCCGGGGGACGGCGCGTTCCGCCAGAACCGAGATCGAACCCGGGTTGATCTCGGCAAAGCCGCCGGTAACCACATATTCCTGATCGCCGTCCTTACCGGACACCCGCAGCACACCGGGGCGCAGCGTGGTGATCAGGGGCGCGTGATCGGGCATGGCGGTCATGTCACCTTCTGCGCCGGGGATCTGAACCTGGCTTGCCTCGACCGACGCCAGCAGGCGTTCGGGACTT
>JBCBTE010000044.1:0-19653 GCA_039818805.1 Pseudomonadota bacterium | reverse complement strand
GGCCAGCGGTGCCACACGCTTGAGAAGGGCATCACCCTGGTAGGAAAATGCAAGCTCGGCGCCTGCATCCGCACAGGCCTTGGCAATGCCCCACGCGATGGACTTGTCGTTGGCCAGTCCCATGATCAGCCCGCGTTTGCCCGCCATCAGTTGATTTGACATTAAATGCCCTCAGCCCAATTTATAGATTGCAAACCCTTTAGGCGATCGGCTCACCTGCATCAAGCCTTTGGCCGGTCTGGGCAAATCGCAAAGTGGCTTTCGTGTGCATTTCGCCGGTGGCCCTTGCTTTCCCATCTCAAGAGGGCTAGCGATCCTGTATAAGTGACTGGAAGAGGCTCATGACAGAGCGAGACGGAAAATTTGCCGGAGACAATCCGTTCGACATTGCGCGAAGGTGGCTGGCCGAGGCTGAGGACGCCGAGATCAACGATCCCAACGCGGTGGCATTGGCCACGGTGGACGAAGCTGGACTGCCCAATGTACGGATGGTTTTGCTCAAAAACATCACCGATGACGGGTTCTGGTTCTATACTAATTATACCAGTGCCAAAGGTCAGGAGATCGAATCTTCCGGCAAGGCGGCGATGGTATTGCATTGGAAATCCCTGCGGCGCCAAATTCGAATCCGTGGCACCGTCACGCGTGAAGACGGCCCCGAAGCGGATGCTTATTTCGCCACGCGCTCTCTCAAGAGTCGTCTCGGGGCCTGGGCTTCGAAGCAATCACAGCCACTGGAGTCGCGCGTTCAACTCATGGCGGAAGTGGCCAAGATCACCGCCGCCAAGGGAGCGAATCCACCACGGCCGCCATTTTGGGGAGGGTTCCGGATTGCGCCGGTTGAAATAGAGTTTTGGGCAGATGGTGCTTTTCGTTTGCATGATCGCTTCGTCTGGCGCCGCGAACCACATGAAAACAATTGGGAAATCCAACGATTAAGCCCGTGAAATTCACGTTACGTCAAATGCAAACCTTTGAAGGTAATGGATTTTCGCTTGAACCTTATCTAGAAACTGGCGCAATATCGCTCATGCAAGCCATGCACAACATAAACTAGGCACAAGACCTTGAACGACACTGAAAACGGGACGCATACGATCCACGGCCATGTGAAGTGGTTCGACCCAGTAAAAGGGTTCGGATTTGTGGTTGCAGACGAGGGCGGGCCCGACATCCTTCTTCATGCCAACGTGCTTCGAAACTTCGGTCAGAGTTCGGTCGCGGACCGAGCTGGCGTTATGCTGACGGTGCAAGAAACCGAACGCGGCGTTCAGGCTGTCGAAGTGCTACAGATTGACCCCCCAGAAGATGCGGAGGCCACCGGCTTGGCGGATCTGGAAGGGATCGATCCCGAACTGATACAATCTGCCCCCTTGGAACCCGCGCGTGTAAAGTGGTTCGACAAGGGTAAGGGGTTTGGATTTGCCAACACCTTTGGCCGCGATGAGGACGTCTTTGTTCACATAGAAGTGTTGAGACGCTCGGGCCTGGCTGACCTACAACCGGGCGAAGCGCTGGCGATCCGCGTGATTGATGGTAAACGGGGCCGCATGGCCACGGAGGTGTGTGGATGGGAAATGGCGGTCAAACATCTAAAGTCTTCCTGACGGCGGCGCTGCTGTTCCTGTCAAGCGCCGGCTTGGCGGCGGCGGAATGTCGTGACAACCGGATCGACCTGCGCGGCGATTGGGGCAATGCCAGGTTCTCGGTCGAGGTGGCGGACGATAATGCGGAACGCGCCCAAGGTCTGATGAACCGTGAGAGCATGGCGACTTCGGCGGGCATGTTGTTTGTCTACGATCGTCCGCGCACTGTAAGGTTTTGGATGCGCAACACGCTGATCCCACTCGACATGGTGTTCGCCGACGCCTCCGGCACCGTGCAGCGCGTTCATCACGAAGCCGTGCCACTTGATGAGACCTTGATTTTCGGCGGCAACGATATTCAGTACGTGCTGGAGATCAACGGCGGATTGGCCCGGCAGTTGGGAATCGAAGTGGGCAGCGAATTGCGTCACCCGGCGATTGCGGGCGACGGGGTCGCATGGGCCTGTAACGCGTCGCAATAGCATTCGGCAGAGCGCCCGATCGCGTTCAGAACCGCAGCCTTTGGACCTCGTAACGTCAGCCAGTCGCATCAGGGCTTTTCAAACCCGTCAAAGCTGTCTAAACGACATGCACGGTCCGGGGCGTGGCGCAGTCTGGTAGCGCACCTGTTTTGGGTACAGGGGGTCGTAGGTTCGAATCCTGCCGCCCCGACCACTTCACCACATGATTCTCTGTTTTGCGCACCAAGTTGTTCACATTGGCGGGTCTCTGCATCATCATGATGTGGTTTTCGTGGCTGTGGATACTATATGTGGTGTGCGGGTCGGTCCATGACAGATTTATGACAGCGCTTGCACGAAGAAACCGGATTAAGACACGCCATACAAAGCGCTTTTCCGCGGCGGGTCTGTCGCGCCAGGGATGCCATCGGACCCGCGTGAATCATCTGCACAATAAATCCCGTGTTGTGGAAAAGATCGGTCAACTTTTTTTTTAAAGAATTTTGGTAAAAAATTCGTTGACCGCCTATGTGCTCATACGTCAGTTTGTGTGGGCAGGTCAGCAAGCCACAACATATAGTGGCGCGGGGCTAGGCAGGGACGGATACCCAAGTTCACCTCGGTTCAACCGGGAACAAGAAGGGTGCGGCCAGAACATGGATCGCGCTGTCGGGACACGTTTGCCCTCTGTCCATTGATCTGTGGTTCGCTGTACGGGCCGTTAAGTTGACAATCAAAGCTGGGAACATGGGGCAGCTATAATGAAAATTGAACGTAGATTTACCAAGGCAGGACAAGACGCATATGCGGAGTTGGAGTTTGTCACGACAAGCTCCGAGATTCGTAACCCGGATGGAACAACTGTTTTCAAGCTTGACGATGTTGAAGTGCCCGCAGCATGGAGCCAAGTCGCAAGTGATGTGATTGCACAAAAGTATTTTCGCAAAGCCGGCGTACCGACCGCCGTCAAGAAAGTTGAAGAAAAAGATGTGCCGGAATTCCTGTGGCGGTCGGTCGCCGCAGATGAAGACACCCCCATTACAGGCGAGACCAGTGCAAAGCAGGTGTTTGACCGTCTTGCCGGCGCATGGGCGTACTGGGGTTGGAAAGGCGGCTACTTTTCAACCGAACGCGATGCGCGTGCTTACTTTGACGAAATGCGCTACATGCTGGCCCGCCAAATGGCAGCCCCGAACAGCCCGCAATGGTTCAACACCGGCCTGCATTGGGCGTATGGAATCGATGGCCCGGGACAGGGGCATTACTATGTGGATTACCAATCAGGCGAATTGACCCGGTCAAGCAGTGCCTACGAGCATCCCCAGCCGCACGCCTGTTTCATTCAGTCTGTGAAGGACGATCTGGTTGGCGATGGCGGCATCATGGACCTGTGGGTCAGAGAAGCGCGTCTTTTCAAGTACGGTTCGGGCACCGGCACGAATTTTTCCTCCCTGCGTGCCGCAAACGAGCCGCTGTCAGGCGGAGGCAAGTCCTCCGGCCTGATGGGTTTCTTGAAGATCGGGGACCGGGCCGCCGGCGCAATCAAATCCGGCGGAACGACACGCCGCGCCGCAAAGATGGTGATCTGTGATGTCGACCATCCCGATATCCGTGAGTTCATCAACTGGAAGGTCATCGAAGAGCAAAAGGTCGCTTCGATCGTGGCCGGGTCCAAGATGCACGAAAAGCGCCTGAACGAGATCTTTGAAGCGATCCGCGTTTGGGATGGCAGCAGCGAGGATGCGGTTGATCCGTCAAAGAATTCGCAATTGAAATCCGCCATCCGCGGCGCGAAACAATCGGCGATCCCCGAGACGTATGTCAAACGTGTGCTGGATTACGCGCGCCAGGGTTACGCGTCGATTGAATTTCCGACCTACGACACGGATTGGGACTCGGAAGCATATGCGAGTGTCTCCGGCCAAAACTCCAACAACTCGATCCGGGTTACGGACGCCTTTCTTGAAGCGGTCAAGAAAGACGACGACTGGCAGTTGGTCAACCGGACAGACAGCACCGTTGCCGCAACGATGAAGGCGCGCGAGCTTTGGGAAGAAGTGGGGCACGCCGCATGGGCCTGCGCCGATCCGGGTATTCAATATCATGACACGGTCAATGCCTGGCACACATGCCCCGAAGACGGACAGATTCGCGGCTCGAACCCGTGTTCGGAATACATGTTCCTCGACGACACCGCGTGCAACCTGGCGTCCATGAACCTGTTGCAATTCTTCGACGGCGAAGACTTTGACGCCGAAGCCTATGTGCATGCCACGCGCCTGTGGACCGTCACGCTGGAAGTGTCGGTGATGATGGCTCAGTTCCCGTCAAAAGAAATCGCGCAACTGAGCTATGAGTTCCGCACATTGGGCCTTGGCTATGCCAATATCGGTGGCCTGTTGATGAACATGGGGCTGGGCTACGACAGCAATGAAGGCCGGGCCCTCTGCGGTGCGCTGACCGCGATCATGACTGGCGTCTCATATGCCACGTCGGCCGAGATGGCCAAGGAACTGGGGCCGTTCGACGGCTACAAACGAAACAAGCAACACATGCTGCGGGTGATGCGCAATCACCGCAACGCGGCTTACGGTGCGACCGAAGGTTATGAAAGCTTGGCGGTAAAGCCGGTTCCACTGGATCTCGCCAATTGCCCTGATAGCCGGCTTGCCGATCTTGCCATGGCAAGTTGGGACGAGGCGCTGAAGCTGGGGGAAAAGCACGGCTACCGCAACGCGCAGTCGACCGTGATTGCCCCGACAGGGACCATTGGCCTTGTGATGGATTGTGACACCACCGGGATCGAGCCGGACTTTGCGCTTGTGAAGTTCAAAAAGCTGGCTGGGGGCGGTTATTTCAAGATCATCAACCAGTCGGTGCCCGCCGCCCTTGAAAAACTGGGCTACGGCAGCGCGCAGATTGAAGAGATTGTCGCCTACGCGGTGGGTCACGGCACCATTGGCAATGCTCCGGGCGTAAACCATACGTCGCTGGCAGGGCATGGCTTTGGCCCCAACGAACTGGCAAAAATTGACGCCGCGGTGGGCAGCGCCTTCGATATTCGGTTTGTCTTCAATCAGTGGACGTTGGGCGAAGAGTTCTGCCAGAACGTGCTGGGTATTCCGGCGGACAAGCTGAACGACCCGACTTTTGATATGCTGGCAAGTCTTGGCTATTCCAAGGCCGATGTGGATGCGGCGAACGATCACGTCTGCGGAACAATGACGCTGGAAGGGGCGCCGCATCTGGCCGAAACGCATTACGGCGTGTTTGACTGCGCCAACCCGTGCGGCAAGAAAGGCAAGCGGTTCCTGTCGGTGAACAGCCATATCGACATGATGGCGGCGGCGCAAAGCTTCATCTCGGGTGCGATCTCCAAGACGATCAACATGCCCAACGATGCCACCATCGAGGACTGCCAGGAGGCGTATGAACGCAGCTGGCAGATGGGGGTGAAGGCCAACGCGCTCTATCGCGACGGGTCGAAACTGTCCCAACCCCTCGCGGCGGCGCTTGTCGAGGATGACGATGATGCGGCCGAGATTCTGGAAAGTGGCAGCCCGCAGGAAAAAGCCGCTGTGCTGGCCGAAAAGATCGTCGAGAAGGTCATCGTCAAGGAGGTTGTGAAATCCCACCGCGAGAAGATGCCGGAACGCCGCAAGGGGTACACCCAGAAGGCCATCGTGGGCGGGCACAAGGTGTATCTGCGCACGGGCGAATACTCGGACGGGTCCCTGGGCGAGATCTTCATCGACATGCACAAGGAAGGTGCCGGCTTCCGGGCGATGATGAACAACTTCGCCATCGCCGTCAGCGTGGGCCTGCAATACGGCGTGCCGCTTGAAGAGTTCGTGGATGCCTTCACCTTCACCAAGTTCGAGCCGGCAGGCATGGTGCAGGGCAATGACAGCATCAAGAACGCGACGTCGATCCTGGACTATATCTTCCGCGAACTGGCGGTCAGCTATCTTGATCGTACGGACCTGGCACATGTCAAACCCGAGGGCGCATCGTTTGATGACCTTGGTCGCGGCGAAGAGGAAGGTGTCAGCAATATCAAAGAGATGTCAGGCGAAGCTGCGGCAAGTTCCCTTGAGGTTCTGAAGCAGATCAGCTCGACCGGTTACCTGCGCAAGCGTCTTCCGCAAGAGCTTGTGGTGCTGAATGGCGGCGCGTCGATGGGCGCCACGGCATTAAGCACCGCAGACCCGGAAGTGGCGCTGCAAACACTGGTGCCCGAAACGGCAACGGCCACGGTTGCCAGCACCACGGCCGTGTCCTCGGGCACGGTGGTGGCCACGGGCATGGACGCCGCCACCAAGGCCAAGATGCAGGGCTATGAGGGCGAGGCCTGCGGCGAATGCGGCAACTACACGCTGGTGCGCAACGGCACCTGCATGAAGTGCAACACCTGCGGCGCGACCTCGGGCTGTAGTTAAACAGGATTCACATCCTCCTGGGGGTGTGTAGGGGCGGCTCGGCTCCCAGCTAAGCCGACCGCCCCGACGAGACAGGCCAAGGGCGTAAACATTTGCGCGAGGCCGAACGACTAGGGTGGGGGCGGACTATTGCTTCGACCCATCCTGACACGGGGCGGGTGCGCTCGCCCCTGACGACACTCAGGCCGCAGGCAGAAACCGGGCGGTACAAATAGTGAGCCTGAGTGGCGAAACTCAACCGGGGGGCTTCGGCCCCCCGTTTTTCTGTTGCGGGACAAGGGACTTCTTGCGACAGACGATGACATGACCACCGCGCCCCGCATTTCGATTTGTATTCCCGCCTATGACATGGGCGGGCAGGGTGCGGATTTCCTGGCGGCGTCGTTCGCCCGCATGGGTCAGCAGAGTTTGCACGATTTTGACGTGGTGGTCTCGGACCAGTCGGATACGACTGACGTGGCACAGGTCTGCACTGATTATTCGGATCGCTTGCGGATCACCCGTGTCGACTATGCACATGGCCCGCGGCAGGCGTCTGCCAACACCAACAACGCGATGCGGCATGCCGGCGGCGAGATTCTGAAAATCCTGTTCCAGGATGACCTTCTGGCCGGGCCGGATGCATTGACAAAGACGGCGCGAGCCTTCGAGGGCACAGCCGCGTGGGCGCTTTGTGGTTCCGCCGTGACATACGATGGCCAGACGGCCGAACGCGCGATGGTCCCGCGAATGCATCCGCAGATTCGCTTCGGCAAGAACACGGTCAGCAGCCCCTCGGTGCTGGCGATGCGCCGGGATGCCATGCTGGAATTCGATGAGAATCTGATCTGGCTGATGGATGTAGAGATGTATCACAGGTTACACATCACCCACGGCCCGCCAGAGATTGTACCGGACGTGCTGGTTTGGAACCGGCTGCACGATGGCCAGGTGAGTGCGGGCGTATCGCCTGACCTGCGCAAGCGCGAACTGAGCTATGTACGGGACAGGACGCGAGAAGACGAGACTTGGGGCGATTGGTGGGAATACCGACGGCAGCGACTGAAGGCCCGTTAGGGTTTGGCGCGCTGCACCATACCGAATAGATCACGCGGATCATCGGGATCGGCCAGCAGATCCAGATCGAAGTAGCAATCCGTACCGCCGATATTGTCACGCACAAACCGCAGGGCGCTGAAATCCTCGATGGCAAAGCCCACGGAATCAAACAGGGTGATCTGCCGGTCATCCGTACGCCCCTTCGCCTTGCCGGTCAGAACCTGCCAGAATTCTGTCACTGGGTGATCGTCGTCCATCTGCTGGATCTCGCCCTCGATGCGGGTCTGTTCGGGGTACTCCACGAAGATATCGCTTCGGTGCAGGATCGCCGGGGCGAGTTCTGTCTTACCGGGACAATCGCCGCCAATGGCGTTGATGTGCACGCCGCTGCCAACCATGTTGTCGGTCAGGATCGTCGCGTTCTGCTTGTCCGCGGTGCAGGTCGTGATGATTTGTGCGCCTTCCATGCTTTCCTCGGCGCTGGCGCATGTCACAACATTCAGGCCAAGCCCGGCAAGGTTGCGTGCGGTCTTTTCGATCGCCGCTGGATCAGTGTCCCACAGGCGCACGGTTTTCAAACCGCAGAGCGCCTTCATCGCAAGGCTTTGAAATTCGGATTGTGCGCCGTTTCCGATCATGGCCATCGTGTCAGATCCCTTTGGTGCCAGATGCTTGGCGACCAAAGCTGATGTGGCCGCCGTGCGCAGCGCGGTCAGAACCGTCATTTCGGTCAGCAACACCGGATAGCCTGTGTCCACATCTGCCAGCAGACCAAAGGCAGTCACGGTCTGCAGACCTTCCCGCGTGTTCTTGGGATGCCCGTTGACATATTTGAATCCATACGCCTCGCCGTCCGATGTCGGCATCAGCTCGATCACGCCAACCTCGGAATGGCTGGCCACGCGGGGGGTCTTGTCAAAAAGCTCCCACCGTCGGAAATCGGCGTCGATGTATTCGGCCAGCCCCTTGAGCATGGTTTCAATGCCAATGCGATGGACAAGCTTCATCATGTTCTCGACCGAAACGAATGGCACCAGCGCCTTGTCGGAAGGAGTAAGATTGGTCATTGGGATCGTCTTTCTGCAACGGCCGCGCGCCGGGCCAGGTGGATGCCTGCAATCATGCAACGGGCCGATCCGCCCGCGCTTTCGATGATCGGCAGTGTCAGAGGGACAAGGCGCAGGGATGCCGTCAGTCGGGTTTTCTGTGCGTCTGTCAATGAAGCCAGGGCACGGGATGACAAGGCAAGAACCAGTCCCTTCGGCGTGGCAAGTTCAATCGCATTTCCCGCAAAATCCGAGATTTGCTGCGGTGTCAGGGCGATCACATCACGACCACTTTCTTCAAGCCGGTCCACGATTGTCGCGCGGCGCTCGGGCTCGACCACCATATCCAGGCCGACAAGTGCAACATGCGTTCCAACGGCCATAAGAACATTGGTGTGATAAACGGGCGCGCCGCTGGAATCTGCAGCGTCGAACAGGATCGGTTCATATCCAAAGCGTGTGCAGAACCGTTCCAGCAACAATGGATCGGCGCGATGCGAGCGGGCGACAAAGGCCAGACGGCCGATGTGGTCCAGCACCATCGCACCCGTTCCTTCAAGCGACAAGCCATCGAGTTCCAGCCCCGAGTAGTCGGTGACTTCGGCCACGCGATAGTCTTGCTTGAGCATGTCTATCACATCCATGCGCCGTTCACGCCGACGGCTTTGCGCGAACATCGGGTAGATCGCCACATGCCCGCCGTGATGAGTGGAAAACCAGTTGTTGGGAAAAACCGAATCCGGCGTGTCGGCGGCATCATCCTGGAACACATGCACCGTGACACCCGCTGTACGCAACGTGTCAACCGCCGCATCGAATTCGGAATGCGCACGGGCAATCACCTCGTCCTCGCCTAGATGCGGGATGGATTGAAACCGATTGTCTGCCGCTGTTTCGGGGTTGGGTCGAAACCGGTTGGGCCGGATCATGACAACCGAGGCCGGGGCCTGCACGCTCATGAGAAGGCTCGTGTCGGGCGGTCAAAGACGCGGCGACCCAATGAAGAGGCGGTCAGCTCGACCATCACTTGCGCTGTGCGCCCGCGGTCATCCAGAAACGGGTTGAGCTCGACAAGGTCCAGCGATGTCATCAGTCCGCTGTCGCAAATCATCTCCATGACCAGATGCGCCTCGCGGATGGTCGCACCTCCTGGAACGGTGGTGCCGACAGCCGGTGCAAACCCCGGATCAAGGAAATCCACGTCGAATGACACATGCAGCGCGCCATTGTTCTGCGCCACTTCGTCGAGGAAGGCGGAAAGGGGACGTGCAATGCCCTGTTCGTCAATGCTGCGCATGTCGTGACAGCGCGCCTCGGTGCCTTGCAAGAACTCACGTTCTTCCGGATCGACCGAACGAAGACCCAGAAAACAAACATTCTTGTACGGCAAAGGGTTCTTGACCTTGGGAAACCCATGGAACCCGTCGCGCCCGGTTGCATACCCCAGGGGCGTGCCGTGCAGATTGCCAGACGCTGTACTTTGAGGTGTGTGAAAATCACTGTGCGCATCGAGCCACAGCGCATATTGCGGCCGTCCGGCTTTGGCGGCGTGATTGGCCACGCCCACCACGCTGCCCAGCGACAGGCTGTGATCCCCGCCAAGGAAAATGGGCAGCCCTTGCGCCGTGGCCTCTTCGGCGGCCTTGATCAGTGTTTGGGTCCAGCCGATCGTTTCTTCCGGCGCTACAAGATGGTTTGGCAGTGCATCGGGTGCGGTGGCTTGGGCAGGCGCCAGATTGCCCCAGTCTTGAACGACATGCCCCAGCTCTTCCAGCGCGTCCTCGATACCAGCCACGCGGAGGGCGTCAGGACCCATCAAGCATCCGCGCCTTGCCTTTCCGCTATCGACCGGCGCGCCGATCAGAATACAGGTTGTGTCGCTCATCATGTCATCCTCAAAGCCTTTGCCCTAAACTGATTGCGAAATGGGTTGTTTTTAACCCGTCATTTTGCACTATTCGAAACCAAATTGATCGGATCGAAGGGGAAGGTCTGCAAAATGGATGATACGGATCGACAATTGCTGTCTGCCTTGCGCCATGACGCCCGGGCGTCGCTATCTGACCTTGCGCTGACCCTGGGCGTGTCGCGCACGACTGTTCGAGCGCGGATTGATCGTTTGAAACAATCCGGCGAAATCGTCGGCTTCACGGTGGTTGTCAAAGGCGACACGGTGCGTGACCCTGTGCGCGGTCTTATGATGCTTGGGATCGAGGGGCGGGGAACGGACCGCATTCTGCGTCAACTCGGCGGGTTCAGTGCCGTGCGTGCAATCCACAGCACAAATGGTCGATGGGATCTGATCGCCGAAATTGGGGCAGATACGCTGGAAGAACTTGATAAGGTTCTGGCTGCCATTCGCAAGTTCGAAGGCGTGGCTACGTCCGAGACAAGCCTGTTGTTAAGCACCAAGAAACAGGCCGGTTAAGCGCGGCGGAACGCCATCAGCCACAGACCGGCAAGCATCACGGATGCAATCGCGTTCCAACTGGCCATGGACAGGCTCAACATCTCCCACGGGACTTCATCGCACCGCACCAACGGTGCGGCCATGATCTGGTCGAAAAGGTCGTCCGGGGACACGTTTGTGACGCCGCTGGACGAACAGGAGGCAGGCCCATCCCACCAGCCGCGCTCGACCCCGGTGTGATACACGCCGAAACCGGCCGTCAACAAGGCCGCACACACGCCCAAAGCTGGCAGGACCCGACCGGGCAGGGCGAGGGCCACAAGGCCTATGGCAATGGCCGCCACATGTGGCCAACGCTGCCAAATGCACAGCTTGCAGGGGGCCAGCCCACCCAGGTGTTGAAACGCCAAGGCGCCTGCCATCAAAGCCAGTGAACCGCCAACGGCCAGAAGGATGTATGTGCGCTGCTGAGTCATAGGAACCTAAGGATATAAAATCCGCCGAAGAGCAGTACAACAAACAGGATCGTGACCAGACCAAGACGACGCTCGATGAAGTCTCTGACCGGGGCGCCAAATTTCCACAACAGGCCGGCGACAAGGAAAAACCGCAGCCCGCGGGCCAGAATGGACGTGGCCACGAAAGTCGCCAGAGGCATACCTGTCCAGCCCGACATGATCGTTATGACCTTGTAAGGGAAGGGCGTTATCCCGGCAGTTAACACCGCCCAGAAGCCGAAATCGTTGAATCGGCCTCCGAACGCTTCCATCGCATCGGCCTTGCCAAGGCTTTCAAGGATCGGTTGCCCCAGCTGCTCATAGGCCAGAGCCCCGATGGCATACCCCAACAGCCCGCCCAACACCGATGACACCAGCGCCACCAGTGCGATCAACCACGCGCGCGACGGCCGGGCCAGGATCATCGGAATCATCAGGACATCGGGTGGGATCGGAAAGACCGAGCTTTCTATAAAAGACACGATCGCCAAAACCCAAAGTGCCCTTGGATGGTCGGCCAGCGACAGCGTCCAGTCATAAAGACGTCTGAGCATAAAGGTGATCGCTCTTTAATTGATATGCTGCGTCTGACCATGCGCAAACAGTCGGGTCAAGGCCATTATCGAACCCTCTGGACGCGGCCCGAGCCTTTGGGTAGAGAAGTGCCCGTGCCCAAGTGGCGGAATGGTAGACGCAGGGGATTCAAAATCCCCCGCCTTAACGGGCGTGCCGGTTCGAGTCCGGCCTTGGGTACCAATCATTTGAGGGATTTCCGCACCCTCGTGAGGATTGGCGATGTTCAACGGATCAAGCCGACATCGCCGCGTTGCATTTCGTCTTCCTAAAACAGACCGGAACAAGTGGATTTCCAGCACCGGCACAATTTTGCCGTGATTCGGCGAAATATGGCGGAATCGTTTCCCGATAGGAAATATTCTTGCTTAGTTTACATCATTGGCAACGAATGTGATCACAACGAGTGCATGGCCTTGAACGAATTTTGACACAATTGAAATCGTGCCCTTTTTCAGGACCGGCGGAAACAGCCAACACGCCATGGTTGAACCCTCGATTGGCGGAAGTCCGCTTATTCTTTATTTTTATGACGATAAGCCTTTTTCCGCCAAGACAACCCTTTGAAACAATCTAACTTCCGTTCGAGGTTTGTCTGCTTTTTTGCCGCAAAATTTACCGAATCCGGCCTTGTTACGGGCCACTTTCTGACAAAATTCACTTTGAGCGTTCGCTGCATTTAACTAAAAACGTGGTTGTCCAACTGGGGGGCGATGTCTGTAGGTCACGGGGGCGACCGCACCAATCGTATCTGCCAAAAGATACGGAGAGTGTGTTCGCGACGTTGCATTTGCAACGGGGTAACTTGTGTGCCGTGCGCAATGTGCACGATCATTGGTTATACCACGCCATTCTCCCTTTTTGTGCGTGCGTTTGTGTCGGTCGCCCAGATCACCGCACATCGCTTTGTCTGGGCAACGAGTGAGTGAATGTTAGGGGACGTGGTCATGCAAGCCACACTAAAATCAAAGACAACAACTCTGCGGTATATCCGTCTGTCTGCGCCACGTCACGCGCCTCTTCATTCTTGCCTTTATGTCGATTATCCGGCCGCGCCGCGCGCCGTTCGCACCGTGGTCTAGGAGGGTTCTGCCATGACAAAGTTTATTAATTTCAACGATCTAGCCACTGGTACGGTCGTAGATAACGAGTTTTCAAGCCAGGGCGTGTCGATCTCGGCCGTGGGCGGGTCAAACAAGGCCATGATCTTTGACACGGCGCATCCGACCGGTGGCGATCATGACCTTGAAACGACAAACCTGAACAAGGCGCTGATCATTTCTGAGGATGGTAACAGCCATGACCCGGATGACAATTCGGGTGGTGGCAAGCTGATCTTCGATTTCGATGATGCTGCTTATGTAAACCGTCTCACCTTTCTGGATCTGGAGGAAGGCGCGCGGATCAAGTTTTATGATCCAGACGGTCACTTCATCAAAACGATTCACATCGACAGCACAGACGACAACGGTCAGATCATCCAGGATTTGGATGTGGGCAATGTCGGCCGCATGGAGGTCGAACTGCACGGCTCGGCGGCCATCGACAACTTGGTGTTCGACGATTTCGGTGACGGCGTCGTAGAGGGCACGGACGGCAACGATCACATCGACATCAACTATTTGGACGATCCGGAAGGCGATCGGATCGACAATGGCGATGCCCTGCTGCCCGGCGAAGCGCCGAATGATGACATCGTGGATGCCGGTGCCGGACACGACGATATCGAGTCTGGCGTCGGTGACGATGATGTCTACGCCGGTTCAGGCGACGACAAGGTCGATGGTGGGGACGGCGATGACCTGATCTTTGGCGACAGCAACTATACGGGTCAAAATGCTGGCATCACGGTGCGCGAAAGCTTTGAGTGGGACGAAGAAGGTCTGCACGATGGCGACACGCTGACCGGTTTCACCCAAGACACCGGCAATGTTGATGTTACTTTTTCTATTCTGAGCCAGTCGGGCGCGTCCGAAACCGAATTTACCACCGACGAGCAGAACGTCAGCAATATCGATGCCGACGGCAATCCTGTCGATGACGAAAGCTCGCTGGACAATGTGCTCAACGGAAAGGGCAATCAATCCAACTATCGTTTCGACTTCTCGAAAGAAGTCGAAGATGTCTCGTTCCGCATCAACGACATTGATGGCGACGGCGTGGTGCAGGTCCGGGCCTACAATGAGGCCGGACATGCGATTGTCGTCAATCTGGAGGCTGGCAGCGAGCTGACCCTGTCGGACACGGACGGAGTTCCGGGGCAGGACACGGCAGATTCGAACGGTGGCTATTTGGATGACGACAGCGACGAGTATTCGCTTCTGGTCAGTATTCCTGGTCCGGTTGCCCGCATCGAAATCACGCACACGCAAGATGGAAAAGACAACACCGGCATCAATGTCACCGATATTTATTTCGATGCGCCGGTGGTCGATGATGGCGCGGATGGCGATGACGATCTGAAAGGCGGCCTTGGTGATGACACCATCTTCGGCGAAGGCGGCGAGGATTACATCAAGGGAGAGGATGGCAACGACTCTCTTGATGGCGGCGCCGACGATGACAAGATCTACGGCGGTGCCGGCGAGGACACCGTGCAAGGCGGTTCCGGCGACGACGAGATCAAGGGCGGCGACGATGATGATAAACTACTGGGCGGCGACGGCGTTGACAAAATCTATGGCAATGACGGCGACGACCTGATCAAGGGCGGTGCCGGCGACGACTACAAGCTTTCGGGCGACCGTGGCGATGATACAATTTTCGGCGACGACGGTGACGACAGAATCGACGGTGATTACGGCAACGACGAACTGTATGGCGGCGACGGCGATGACAAGATCAAAGGCGGCAAGGATGACGACCTGATCTCGGGCGGCGAAGGTGCCGACACGCTGGAGGGCGAATACGATCGCGACATGTTCATCAACATCACAGCGGGTGACTATGTCGACGGCGGTTCGAGCGGTGATGATTTCGACACGCTGGACCTGACAGGTGCCGGACCCAACCGGGTAACGTTCTCCTCATCGGACAATGAAGACGGGTTCGTCGAGTTCCTGGACGGCGACGGCAACGTTACGGGCAAGATGGTATTCGAAGAAATCGAGAACATCGTCGGTGGCAATATCGCGCCAAAAGCCAAGGACGACACGGTGTCCGGTGACGAGGACACGCTGATCACTGGCAATGTGCTGACCAACGACAGTGATCCGAACGGCGACACGCTGGAAGTGATCGACAATACGGATCCGTCAAATGGATCGGTCGTCGTTAACGCAGACGGCTCGTTTGAGTACACGCCCGACGAGAACTTCAACGGAACCGATAGCTTCACCTACACCGTCAGTGACGGCAAGGGCGGCACCGATACGGCAACCGTCACCATTACGGTCGACGCGGTCAATGATGATCCGGTGGCCGTGGACGATGATGATGGCATCGGCACCGAGTTTGAGACACCCGTTGATATCCCGGTCCTCGACAACGACTTTGATGTCGACGGGGACACGTTGACCGTCGTCAGCGCGGGGGACGGCTCGAACGGGACCACCATGGTCAACCCGGACGGCACGATCACCTACGATCCGAATGACGACTTCTCGGGGACCGACACGTTCACTTACACCATCACCGACGGCAACGGCGGCACAGACACCGCCACCGTTACGGTCACGGTGGGTGAAGATCCGCGTGACGGCATCGTGGAAGGCACCGATGGCGCCGACACGATTGATGCCGCCTATGAAGGCGACCCCGAAGGTGACCTGATCGATGCGGGCGATGCCATTTTGCCGGGTGAAGGCCCCGACGATGATATCGTCTTGGCAGGCGGCGGCGATGATATCGTTGAAAGCGGCGCTGGCGACGATGACGTGGATGCCGGTGGCGGCAATGACACCGTGATCACCGGCGATGGCAGTGACAAAGTCTTCGGTGATCAGGGTGACGACGTGATCGACACGTCGGGTGGCGACAACCTGATCGACTTCGAGACATTCATCGGTGTGCCTTTCGAAACCGGCCTTGCACAGTTCGATGACCGTGACACGGTTATCGGTGGCGGCGGCAATGACAGCATTACCACGGGTGATGATGCCGACTTTATCACCGGTGACCTGGGCAATGACACGATCGATGGCGGCATCGACGATGACACCATCAGTGGTGGTCTTGGCGATGACAGCATCATCGGCGGGCTTGGCAACGACAGTATCGATGGTGGTCAAGGCGATGACACGATCATCGCGGGTGTGGATGCCTTTTCGGATTACGTCGGCGACGATCCGAACCTGACCGGGTCGAACCCGATCTTCCGCGACTCGCCGGGTGGTGAATTGTCCGACAGCGATCCGAACCCGGATGACGGTCGTGACATCGTCAATGGTGGCGAAGGCAACGACATTATCATCACCGGTGACGACGACGACACCATCACCGGCGGACAGGGCAATGACTCGATCAATGCCGGCATCGATGATGACAGTGTTCAAGGCAATGCCGGGGACGACCTGATCATCGGCAGCCACGGGTCCGACACGATCTCTGGCGGAAGCGGCGATGACACGATCTTTGGCGGCTTCGGTCCCGATCCAATCCCGGGTTTCCCGAACGAATTCCCGGATGAGGCTGGCGATCCTGTGCCGGACAACGGACGGGACAGCATCGACGGCGGCGACGGTGACGATGTTATCTTCGGGGAAGATGACGACGACACCCTTCTGGGTGGTACCGGTGACGACACCGTGGATGGCGGCGTGGACGACGACTCGATCCGTGGCCAGGATGGCGATGACAGCTTGATCGGCGGCCAGGGTGACGACACGGTGCAGGGCGGGGCCGGCGACGACACCATATCGGGTGGCGCGGGTGCCGACCAGTTGGAAGGCCGTGCCGACCGCGACACATTCACCGACATCACCGCCGGCGACGACGTGGATGGCGGCGAAAGTACCACGTCGGGTGATCCCGCGGATGATTTCGACACGCTTGACCTGACTGGCGCTGCCGAAGCCGAAAACCCTGGTGGTGGTCTGACCGTGACCTTCACCTCGGCGGATCAGGAAGACGGGTTTGTCGAATTCAAGGACTCGGATGGCAATGTCACCGGCACGATGGAATTCCGCAATATCGAGAACGTCATCCCCTGCTTTACGCCTGGGACCGTGATCGCCACGCCGCAAGGCGAACGTCTGGTGGAAGAGTTGCGCGAAGGCGACAAGATCATCACCCGTGACAACGGATTGCAGGAAATCCGTTGGGTGGGGCGCCGCGATCTTTCAGGTCAGGAACTGGTCAATGCACCGCATCTGACGCCGGTACTGATCCGGGCAGGATCGCTGGGCCATGGTCTGCCAGAGCGCGACATGATGGTTTCGCCACAGCACCGTCTGCTGATCAACAACGAGAAAACAGCGCTCTACTTTGAAGATCGTGAAGTTCTCGCGGCAGCCAAGCATCTGACAGGTATGGAAGGTGTGGACAATGTTGCGGCCAGTACGGTCAGCTACATTCACTTCATGTTCGACCAGCACGAAGTCGTTCTGTCAAATGGCAGCTGGACGGAAAGCTTCCAGCCCGGTGAGACCGTACTTGACGGTATGGGCAACGCGCAACGCAACGAAATCTTCGAGCTTTTCCCGGAACTGTCGGAGAAGGAAGGTTTGGATGCGTACCAAGCCGCCCGTCGTTCGCTGAAGAAACACGAAGCGCGCCTGTTGGTGAAGTAACCCTATGCAGCCGACCGGCCCGTCAGATGGGCCGGTCCACTGGAATCGGTTGCGGGGGCTACATCGATTTCGAAGAAGCAATCCCGGCTAGTAGCCGGGATTGTTTCGTTTTTGGAAACAGAACTGCCCGATTACGTGACGTTTTGAGCCTAATTGTACCAAAATGCGAGGATTGTTGGGAAATTCCCCTTTTTATCGTGTATGGGTTGCACAAGTGTCAGTCACGCGCGGTTAAGGGTACTAAAACCTGCTGAGCGGGGCCGTGTTTTTTGTATTTTTCTGTTAGGAGGCCACTGCCATGGCAACCATTCCCGGCACGTCTGGCGACGATACGCTTCAGGGCACCAATGACGACGATACCATCACAGGCCTTGGCGGAAATGACCGCATCTCAGGCGAAGGCGGTGACGATGGTGTCACTGGTGGTTCCGGAAATGACGTCATTTTCGGCGATGCGGGCGAGGGTACCTCGTTGGGCTCGGACGCGTCTCCGATCACGCTGGATATCGGGAACCTTGTCTCTGACAGTTCTTCTGGCAACAACAACGCTGATGTCGGTGACGTGGCCATTTACAGCAACGTGGCAACGCTGGAAGATGGTACGCCAATTTCAGGACGCCTGATCCTGTCCAGCACGACGGACAACGGACTGAATATCGACATGTCCGGGGGCGACGGGTTCGAAATCCTGCTCAACAGCAATAGCCGCAACAACGATGCGGGTGAAACAGCGACATTCCGTCTGGAATTTTTCAACCCTGCCACAGGTGACAACGTGTCGTTGAATTCGACCGCAACCTGGAACGATCTGGACCGCAACACTAACGGCACGCAGGAATCCGTAACCATTGACGCGGGCAGTTTCACGGCGTTTTCCACGTCGTCCGACACGTCTTTGAGCGTCACAAACATTGGTGGTGTGGTAAACGCGGCGGGCGGCGAGCAGAACAATCCGGCAGATCAAGACGCGTGGTTCTCGGCGGCGTTCGAAAATCGTGAATTCATCGAATTCACGTTGGAGGCTCGGTCAAGCCCGTCTGGGTTCTCACTGTCCGGCGATCTGATCGACGAACCTGTCGTCACCCCCCTTGAAGAAGGGGACGATACGCTGGAAGGCGGTCGTGGCAACGACCTGATCTTTGGCCAAGGCGGCGATGACAACATCAAAGGTGGCAGCGGCGCTGACACGATCGAAGGCGGCTCGGGCAACGATAACATCAGTGGCGGCGCCGGTGGCGATCAGATCGACGCGGGGTCGGGCAATGACAAAGTCGATGGCGGTGCTGGCAACGACACGATCACCGGGGGAGGCGACAACGACAACCTGCGCGGCGGGGATGATCGCGACACGATCATCATTGATCAACTAGGCGATTCCGGTGTCAACAACACCACCGCCGATGGCGGCTCGGGCGGGGATGATTTTGACACCTTGGACATCACGCCGCTGCTGGATGACGGCTGGGAAGTCGTGAATTTTGTCCGGAACCCGGAGAACAACGGCAACCCCGGCTTTAATGGACAGATCCAACTTCAACGCGGCTCTGAAACCGCCAATATCAACTTCACCGACATTGAAGACTTGATCGTATGCTTCACCCCGGGTACACGCATTGCCACGCCAAGTGGCACACGCCCGGTCGAAGACCTGCGGGCGGGTGACAAGGTGTTTACCCGTGACAATGGTATTCGTGAGATCCGTTGGGTCGGTCGCCGAGATCTTGGCGCACGCGAGCTTTCCCAGATGCCAAGTTTCCAGCCAATTCTTATCCGCAAGGGCGCGCTTGGTGCCGAGATGCCGGATTGGGTGCGGTACACGCCGTTCAGACCCGTCAAATGCTTGGCGGCCACCAGAACTTCGCGTTCGCCAAACA
>JBCBTE010000043.1:0-19763 GCA_039818805.1 Pseudomonadota bacterium | reverse complement strand
CCAGCTACGACGCCACCTTCGCCCGCGTTCTAACCGAAGATGGCTTGGAAGGCTGGGGCGAATCCACGCCGTCCGGGGCCAGAAGATCGAGGGCGGCACGGGTGCCCCCCGCATGGGCCGCGATATAGGTGGCCCCGAACGGCGTGGATTCGCCCCAGCCTTCCAAGCCATCTTCGGTTAGAACGCGGGCGAAGGTGGCGTCGTAGCTGGTGTATTCGCGCCCACCGGACAGGCGATAGAGGCCGCCCGCGACGGGCAGATCAGCCTGGTAGATCTCGATACGGGTGATCTTCATGGCGCGGTTTCTTCCAAGGTCAGCCTTGGCGGGTCGGCTAGACCGTCACCGCGCCAGAAGACCAACGTCAGGATCGGGCTGTCGGTTGTTGTCAGGGCGTGTGGCTGGTCCGAGGCATGAAAGCGGGTGTCGCCGGGCAGGAGATTGAGGTCAGGCGCCCCGTCAAGATGGAAGGTGCCGTGACCTGCGACCACGGTGTACAGTTCCTCGGCGGTGTGATGGTGACGGCCATAATGCAGACCCGCCCCCCAATAACCGACGGTGATGCGGGTGCGTCGGGTTACGAAGTGACCAGTGGGACCCGCGAGCTCAAACCAACCGAAATGATCAAGGAAGTGGTGCCCCACTTCGTCGGCGCTGTAGGTGTGGCGCCATTCCAGGTGGGGCGCCAGGGCTTGCAGCGCTGCGAGCAGCGGCGCGGAGGCGCTGTTGGGCGTGCCAGGTGTGGTCTGAATGCGATTTGCGGCGCTGAGCATGTGCGGTGCGCGTTCGGTATAGGCTAAATCGGTGGGCCAGTCGCAGAACGCGGCGGCCTGTGGCAGGGCGGCGTGCCAGTCTTTCGTTGCGGCGAGCGCCGCGTCGAAAAGGGCGCGTTTGGTCATATCAGGGCCTCGGGGTAGGACCAGACAGGCTTGGTGCCCAGATCACCGCGCCAAAGCACATAGGCCAGAATCGGATGATCCGTGGTGGTCAGCGCATGGGGGGCGTTGGAGGGGTGAAAGGCGGTGTCGCCGGGCATTAGGTGACGTGACGGTTCGCCTTCGATGTGGAACTCACCCTCGCCGGCGACCACGAGATAGAGCTCTTCGGCGGGGTGGTGATGCATCGGGTAGTGAAAGCCGGGCTTTTGGTAGATGACGAAGCTGCGCATGTCCTGTGTGCCCAGCGGCGTATCTTGGCCGAGGATTTCGTAACAGCCAAAACTGGCGTGCAGGATCTGGCCATAGTCGGTGTCGCGGTAGGTTTCGCGCCACCGGGCGCTGCCGGCTGCGTCTTTCAGCGCCTCGCGCAGCGGGGTCAGATCGTTTGGCGCGTGCAAGGCGGGGTCGGCCTGCATCAGGTCGCTGAGCGGGTCGTGGTGTGGGGTGATCTTTTGCGCCGTTACGGTGTTCGGAAAGGCGCAGAAGTCTTGCAGCGCGGGCAACCGCGCATGGGCGGCTTTCACCTCGGTCAAAAGGGTGTCCCACGCCGGATCGGTCATGGGATCACCACGATATTGCCGGTGTGTTCCTTGGCGATGAAGGCGCGTTGCGCCTCGCGGAAATCCTTGAGCGGAAACGTGGCGGCGAGCATGGGTTTGATCTCGCCCCGCTCGATGTATTTGACCACGTCATGAAAGACGTGTTGGGGGATGACGGTCGAGCCCGTGAACGTCAGGTCGCGCAGGTAAAAGGTGCGCAGGTCGAGCTCTACCATGGGGCCGGCAATGGCCCCGGAACAGGTATAGCGACCGCCGCGTTCCAGCACATCAATCAGGGCGGGCCATTGGTCGCCTCCTACGATGTCGGCAACGACAGTGATTTTCTCATCCGCCAGGGCCGCTTGCAGGTTTTCGGGTGCGCGCGGCAGGATACGGTCGGGGCCCATTTCGGCGACTTGGGTGTGCTTGGCCTCAGACGCCATGGCGATGACACGCGCACCGCGACGTCTGGCCAATTGGATCAGAGCCCCGCCGACGCCGCCGCTTGCACCGGGAATAAGAACCGTGTCTTCGGCACCAACATGGGCGCGTGCAAGCATGCCTTCGGCGGTAGAGTAGCTGCACTGAAACGTGGCCAGCTCGGCATCGGACAAAGGGCTGTCGATCACGGCAACGTCGCGCATGTCGGCCATGGTGTAGTCGGCATAACCGCCGTCTTTCTCGGAGCCGTAATAGCCGGTGTTGTCTTTGTTGTCGGGGTCGGACCAGTCACGCACCCAGCCGTCGACTAGGACACGTTTGCCGATCAGTGCTTGGTCGGCCTCTGCGCCGACGGCCACAACACGGCCTACGGCATCGGCCCCTTGGATGCGGGGAAAGGTGAGCGGGCGGCCTCCCCAGGTGGGGTCTTCCTCATCGACCTCCTCAAATACACCGCCGGTTGTCGCCTCGTCCACGGCCTTGGAATACCAGCCGGAGCGGGTGTTCACATCGGTGTTGTTGAGCCCGCATGCCCCGACCTTGATGACCACATCTGTGGGCCCGGGTGTGGGTGTCGGCCAATCAGTGCGCCATTCATACATGTCAAGATCGCCATGGCCCATCAACACCATAGCGTTCATCGTGGCGGGCAGGTTGGTCATGGCGAAGTCTTTCTTCTCGATTTGGTCGTGCTGGGCGGACCCGGGCTTTTCATAAATGCCGGACCGGAAAGTTGCGGTTTTTGGATGCCGCCTTCTTTGAAGGAAAACGGCACTGGGTGTCAGGCGTCTTCCATCGCGGCATCCGTACGGGGCAAGAGGCTGGCAGGGTCGTAGGCGGGTTCACCAAGGATGCGGCCCTTGCGGGGTTCGCCGGCGACCACCACCTCGATCTCCTGACCCGGTACGTTGGCGTATGGCTTGATATAAGCAAAAGCCAGAATTTTACCGACTGTGTGCCCGTAGGCGACAGAGGCTGTTGATCCTACGACTTTCCCATCCAGCAACACGGCTTCGCCACCATGACCGTCTTCCACGCCATCTGGGTCAATTTCGAGATAGGCGCAGACCCAAGGAAGGTCGGTGTTGAGGGTCTTGTCGCGGCCAAGGTAGTCCTTGTCGGTGCGGGCGAAACGGGTGACGTCGGCCTCGGCCAAGGTGACTTCGTTTGTGAGTTCACCAGCCCCTTTGAAGCCCTTTTCCATACGCATGACGTTCATGGCGAAGGAGCCGTAGTCCGCAATGCCGTGGGGTTCACCTGCTGTCCAGAGCGCGTTGTAGACGTCGACGCAAGCGGCGTCGGGCATGTGAAATTCCCAGCCCAATTCGCCCGCGTAGGACATGCGGAAGGCCCAGATTTTATGGCCTGCGACGGTGATTTCTTGGGCCGAGAGCCAGCGGAAGCCTGTGTTTGTCAGGTCCGCGTCGGTGCATTTTGCCAGCACATCGCGGGATTTTGGTCCGTTGAGAGAAAGGGCGGACCAGTCCTCGGACAGTGATGTGATGATCACGTCTTCGCTGTCACGCTGTTGATGGAGGTGGTCCATCAGGCGCTGCTCAAAGAAAGCGGCGCAGACGAGGTAGAAACGATCCTCGGCCATGCGGACGATGGTGGTTTCCAGCTCGATCCGGCCACGGCGGTTGAGCATATGGGTCAGCGTTATGGACCCGATTTTTTGCGGCATACGGTTCGCCGTCAGACGGTCGAGCAGGGCGTAGGCGTCGGGGCCCGAAACCTCGACCTTGGTGAAGGCAGAGACGTCCATGATGCCGACGCGTGTCCGAACCGCCTGGCATTCGAGGGCCACCATGTCGTGCACCTCGTTGCGTTTGAAACTGTAGTGGTCGCGTTGCGCCACGCCGTTTTTGGCAAACCAGCGAGGGCGTTCATGGCCGAAAACTTCCTCATAGACTGCGCCCTTGTCCTTGAGCGTCTCGTAAAGCGGTGAGGGTTTGATCGGGCGACCGGCAAGGCGGTTGAAATGCGGGAAGGGGATTTCGTGGCGCAGGCAATAATCTTCTTCTGCCTTAATGACTTGCCACTCTTTCTTCGCGTATGGCCCAAAGCGGCGCGGGTCGTATTCGCGCATGGAGATATCCGCAGCACCATGCACCATCCAGCGGGCCAGTTCGCGGGTCAGGCCGGGGCCCCAGCCGATGCCAATTTGCGTGCCGCAGCAGCACCAGTAGTTTTTCACGCCCGGGGCGGGACCAATCATCGGGTTGCCATCGGGCGGGTGCGAGATGGCGCCATGCACTTCGCGTTGGATGCCTAAGTCTACGAAAATGGGCATGCGGCTCAGCGACTCTTCAAGCCACGGCATGATGCGGTCATAATCGGCGTCGAAAAGCCAATTCTCATAGTCCCACGGGCAGTGGTCGTGCCAGACAGAGTTGGGGTTTTCCTTCTCATAGATACCGATCAGGCCGCGTTTCTGCTCCATCCTTATGTAGCCAGAGACCTTTTTGTCATCGCGGATGACGGGAAGCTCTTTGTCGAGGGCTTCGAATTCCGGCACGGGTTCGGTGACAAAATAGTGGTGTGTCATGGAGGTCATGGGCAGGAGCAGCCCTGACCATTCACCCATCTGTCGGGCGTATGTGCCGCCCGCATTCACAACATGCTCACAGGTGATCGTGCCCTGTTCGCTTTCCACGACCCATTCGCCATTGTCGGCCTGGGTGATGTTCGTCGCGCGGCAATTGCGGATGATGCGCGCACCTTTTTGGCGGGCGCCTGTGGCCATGGCCATGGTCACATTCGTGGGGTCCACGTGGCCGTCATCGGGCGTGTGAAGCGCGCCGATGACACCGTCGAGATTGTAGAACGGGTGATTGGCGCGGATGTGATCGGGGCCGACCAACTCGATGTTGAAACCAAGGCTGCGACCGACCGAAAGGGTGTGGCGCAGCCAGTCCATTTCGTCCTCGGTATAGGCCAACCGGTAAGACCCACAGCCGTGCCAGGTGACGGCCTGGCCTGTCTCCTTCTCCAGCGCGCCGGAATAAAGCCCGATGTTGTAATCGACACATTTACCAAGCCCGAAGGACGAGGTGGAATGCGTGATCTGTCCCGCCGCGTGCCATGTAGAACCCGATGTCAGTTCAGCCTTTTCAAGCAGCACAACATCGGTCCAGCCCTCATGTGCAAGATGATAGGCCAGGCCCACCCCCATGACGCCACCGCCGACAATGACCACGCGGGCCTGGGTGGGGAAGGATTTGTCCGACATGTGCATTTTCCCATGAAACGAGTCGCAAATTTGCTCGACAGCGTAATCGTACGTATGTACCATCGTCAATCATGAATGACACAAATGTATCATCAACTGTTCTGGAGCGCTTGACCGACGAGTGGGATGCGCTGACACCCGAAGCGCAGAAGGCCGCGCGCTATGTGCTTGAAAATCCAGCAGATGTTGGGGTTTCCACAGTGCGTGAGATTGCCGAAGCAGCGAAGGTGAAGCCCAACACGTTCGTACGCATGGCACGGCAGGTGGGATTCGAAGGCTATGATGATTTCCGCGAGCCGTTTCGCGATGCAATCCGGCGCGGGCAAGTGTCTTTCCCGGACCGTGCGCGGTGGTTGCAGGATGTATCACGCTCGGGCGATCTGGGCGGGCTTTACGCCGATATGATCGGCGCGGCGATTCGCAATCTGGAAGAGACGTTTGGTGGCATCAGCGCGGAGCAATTGAAGGTTGCGGCCGAAGCGATCTGGAATTGTCGACAGGTGTTCACGCTTGGCGTGGGTGTGAACAACGCCAATGTGCGCAACTTCACCTATCTGGCCTCAACCGGGATGACGCGGTTTCACGCCATTCCGCGCCCGGGGTCCACGGCGGTGGATGACCTGGCCTGGGCGGATGCGCGCGACGTGCTGATCGCGATCACGTGCCGTCCCTACCGGACGGAAGTGATCGAGGCGGTGCGATTGGCGCGCGAGCAAGGGATGACCGTGGTGGCGATTTCCGACAGCCCGGCCAGCCCGATCATCCTGCAAGCGCATCACGGATTTGTCGTGGCCGCCGATACGCCACAGTTTTTCCCGTCTTCCGTGTCCACCATCTCGCTGCTGGAGACGCTCTTAAGCTTTGTCATCGCCGTGGCCAGCGACGAGATCGTTGAGCGGGTCGAGAAATTCCACAAACGCCGCCATCAGCTTGGCATCTATCAGGAGGAGCCGGAATGAACGCACCCTTGGTACATTCGCTAGACGCCCGGTTTTACACCGATCCCACAATTTTTGATAACGAAATGAATGGGTTGCTGTCGCGCACCTGGCAATTGGCGGGACATGCGGCGCAGGTGCCGAACGTGGGTGACTACTTTGCGTTTGAGATTGCCGGACAGAACTTGTTCTGCATCCGCGGGCGTGACGAAGTGGTGCGGTGTTTCTACAACGTGTGCCAGCACCGGGCGCATGAATTGGTTGATGGCACGGGCAGCACGCGGGTCGTGGTGTGCCCCTATCACGCCTGGACATATGAATTGACCGGTGAGCTTCGCGCCGGGCCGAACATCAAATCGGTGCCGGGTTTTGATCGGTCCAAGATTTGCCTGACCGAGGTGCGGTGCGAAGACTTCAACGGTTTCCTCTTTGTGAATCTGGATCCCGACACTGCGCCGATGGACGATTGGTTTCCCGGCGTGCGGGCCGAGATGCGGGAGTTTGTGCCGCATATCGATGCGCTTGCCCCGTTGGAATGGGTCGAAATCTCGGAAAACTGCAACTGGAAAGTGTCGGTCGAGAACTATTCGGAATGCTATCACTGCTCGCTCAACCATCCGACCTTTGCCGAGGGCGTAGTGAAGCCCGAAACCTATGATATTCAGCCATCGGACAAGGGTTATGTGTTGCGCCACGTGACCGAGTGTCAAAATCTCGAGGCGATGACCTATCCCATTGATATGTCAGTGCCACACGCGGGTGACTATCGATCTTGGTTTCTGTGGCCGATGGTCAGTTTTCAATGCTACCCGGGCAATGTTCTGAACACCTATCACTGGCGGGCGCGGGATGTGGATCACTGCACGGTCTACCGCGGTTGGTACACCGAAGGAGGTGTGGAAAGCGACGTGATCCGTGGGCTGGCGGTGCAAGACCGGCAAACGACGGTGGAAGAGGACATTCGGCTGGTGGAATCGGTACATCGAGGCTTGAAATCGCGGGGCTACCGGCCCGGTCCGCTGGTGCTGGATCCCGGCTGTGGGGTAAACTCCGAGCATTCGGTGGCGAAGTTGCAGCAATGGATGCGCGAGGCGGTGGATGGGTAAGTGGATCGTCAGCTTTATGATTTTGGCTTTCTGGCCGACAATGGGCACCGCTTGTTTGGATACCTCACTGAACGGGTACTATTTCTTTGAAAACGTACAAAAAAGCTTTGAGAAGGCTGATTTCGTCGCACGGGTCAGAGTGGTTGAATTCAACCCCGCAGACTACCAAGAAACCAGTTACTTCGGGGCAGACGGGAAAGAGCGAACGCGCCGAGACCTTTCGACCGCGGCGAACGTCACCGTGGAAGTCCTGGACGTCGTAAGCGGATCTTTGAGCATAATGCTGCTTAAGCAGGATCTGTTGACCCACAGTTGTTCAGGTTTCTTTGCTGGGTACAGATCTGCTTCTGAGTTTTTTGTTGCGGGTCAAATCGTTGGTGGGAGGCCATTAATCAACGAGTACAGACTAGATAATGGGGGGCTCTATTAATGCATATGCCCGAGGAATGGCGCCCCGAGCACAAGCTTTTCGCGCATCAGGTCGCCTTCACCTGCCCGCCCTTTGACTATTGCGCGGGGCCAAGTGATTTCATCCGCATGGCACCCGAGACCGTCGGCGTGCATGGCTGGATGCTGCATGCGCCGGATTACGCGCATGGGTTGGACCAGCGGAAGCAGAATTTTGGGATGCTGGAGGATTTCGTGCATGTCTGTGCCCGCAACGGCGTGGATGTGGCGGGGCAGGTGGGCAGCAACTGGGTGCATGCCTGTGGTCTGGGCGTGGACGGTGTGCGCGATCACTGTGCGCGGCTGTCCGACCAGTATGGCGTACGGTTTCACATGGCGGGCTATGCCATGGTCGAGGCCCTGCGCGATATGAGAGTAGAGAAGGTGGCGCTCAATGCCGCCTATCACTGGCCGGAATGGTGGCAGGGTACAGTGGGGTTTCTGGAAGAAGCCGGGTTTGATGTGCTTTGGGCCGGGAATTTTCACGACCAGGGGTGGTTTTCCAGTCAGGATGCAGTCAACGAGTGCCGGTGGGTGTTCGACGGCGATCTGGCAACCAGAAGCTTTGAGTACGTCGCCGAACAAGCGCCCGAGGCGGACGCCTATCTGATCAACGGGATGTGCAATTTCCGGTCCGGGCCGGGCGGGACGCCGCAACGCCCTCTGCACTTGACGCGCGATCTTGAGATGCGGCTGGGAAAACCGGTGATCGGACATGATACCGCGCTGTATTGGCGGATCTTCAAGGATCTTGGGGTGGCACCTTTCACGCCGCAGGGCCACTTGTTGGAGAGCTTGCATGCATAAGATCATCGCGCTTTGGGCCGTGCCGCGATCCACCTCGACGGCGTTTGAATGGATGATGCGGCAGCGCGGGGATCTCGATTGCTTGCACGAGCCTTTCGGCGAAGCGTGGTACCAGGGCGAACTGCCCTTGTGGCACAGGTTTCGTGAGGGCGAGGTGACAACACCCGGCCTTACACTTGAGAGTGTGTGGAGGGATATTCAGGCGCGAGCGGAAAAAAGCGCAGTCTTTCTTAAGGATTTCCCGCATTATATCAATCACATGTGGGACGCTGAGTTTCTGTCGCATTTCACCCACGCGTTTCTCATCCGTGACCCGGCCAAGACGATCACCTCGATGCACAACAAGTGGCCGGATTTTCATGAGGGTGAGGTGGGGTTTCCTGAACAGCGCGCGCTTTTTGATCTGCTTTGGGCGCTCAACGGCGCGCCGCCGCCTGTGATCGACAGTGACGATATGCTCGAAAATCCCGAAGGTATGGTCGCAGCGTTCTGCAAGGCGGTGGACATCCCGTTTCTACCAGAGGCTTTGCATTGGGAACCGGGCGGCGATCCGTCCGAGCATAGCTGGTGGGACGGGGGATCGTTTCATGCCAATCTGGCGAAATCGACAGGATTGACCCGACAAGAGCGGCGCTATCTGGAGATAGAAGACTGTGCGCCGCGCGTTCAGCAAGTGCATCGTCGGATGCGTTCACACTATGACAGGCTTCATGCGCACCGGCTTGTCGCCTGAAGGTAGAACAGGTCGCCCAGGGTCAAGTGCCAACAACTGATTGGCGATTCACTTGGTGTGACGGGGTTAAGAGGACAGACATGAAAGACTATTGGCAGAACTACATCGATGGGTCTTGGGTTGATGGTGGCGCAGGACGGGTAGACGTGATCAACCCCGGGACGGGCGCTGTTCTGGCGCAGCAGGCGCTTGCGGATGCCGCGGATGTGGACCGCGCCGTACAGGCCGCAAAGCGGGTCCATCAGAGCGGTGTACTGACGGATATGCGGCCTGTCCAACGGGGCCGCATGGTGCAAGACATGGGCCGCAAATTGCTGGAACGGCGCGAAGAGGTGGCCGAGATTCTGACGCTGGAGCAGGGCAAACCGCTTTGGGAAGCGCAAAAGGAAATCGATGGCGCCGCGCGATACTTCGAGTATTACGGCAACCAGGCCGAGACGGTCGAGGGCCGGTCGATCCCGCTGGGTGGGGGATATTTCGACTTTACTCATCACGAGCCTTATGGCGTGTCGGCGCAGATCATCCCATGGAACTTTCCCCTTGAAATGTCAGCGCGATCCTTGTCGGCAGGGCTGGCCACGGGCAATGCCTGCGTGATCAAGACGCCGGAACTGACGCCGCTGAGCAATTGGATCTATGGTGAGCTGGCTGAGGCCGTGGGCCTGCCTAAGGGTGCAGTCAACATCCTGTGCGGCTGGGGGCACGAGGCGGGTGCGGCGCTTAGCGCGCATCATGATGTCAACCAGATCGTGTTCACCGGCTCGGTGAAGACGGGCATCGCCATTGCCGCCGCAGCCGCGCAGAACGTGGTGCCGTGCGTGTTGGAACTGGGCGGCAAATCGGCGGCGATCGTGCATGATGATGCCGATCTGGAAGCCTTCGAGAATGACATCCGTTGGGGGATCTTCTTCAACGCAGGGCAGGTATGCAGCGCGATGAGCCGCGTTCTGGTGCATGAAAGCCGCCATGACGAGATCGTGGAGCGCGCAATAAACGTTGCGAAGTCGTTGTCGGTGGGCCCCGGGATGGAACGCACCGAGGCGGGTTTGAACATGGGCTCGATGGTGTCGGAAGCACAACGCGACCGCGCGGCCGGCATGATCGCGGAGGCCGAAACACAAGGCGCGACAGTGGCCACCGGCGGGCGCAAGATGAATATTCCCGGCGCGTTTCTAGAGCCTACCGTGATGGTGGATGTGACGCCTGACATGACCATCGCGAAAGAAGAGGTATTTGGCCCGGTGATGTCCGTCATCCCCTTCAAGACAGAAGCGGAGGCCATCAAGATCGCCAACGGGACGGATTATGGCCTTGTCGGCGGGGTGTTTACCCGTGATCTGGACCGCGCGACCCGAGCTGCGCAAGCCATCCGCGCAGGGCAGGTTTTCGTGAACGAATGGTTTGCAGGCGGCGTCGAAACACCGTTTGGTGGCTATGGCAAATCTGGCTATGGCCGCGAGAAGGGGCGCGAGGCGTTATGGAACTACGTTCAGACAAAGAATGTCGCGATGAAAGTGCGATGACGCATCAGCCACGCTCGGTGCGCGAGGTCGTGGAAAGCGGCCTGTGCATCGGCTGTGGGCTGTGCGAGGCGCTGGGACCGGATCGCTGGGCGATGCGGATGAACGGGCAGGGGCGTCTGCGTCCCGCGCCGCTGGTGCCAGAGAACACGGAGGCCGATACGGACATTCTGGCCGCCTGTCCCGGGGTGGTTGCCCAGGCTGAAGCCATGGGTCAACGTCACGATGACGTGTGGGGCAGCTACACGCATATGGGCGAGGCCTGGGCCGGAGACGCGGACATTCGCTTTCGAGCGGCGACCGGCGGCGTGCTGACCGCGTTGGGAGTGCACTTGTTGCGGTCTCAAAAGGCCGCGTTTGTCCTGCACTGTGCCGCCGATCCGGAACGTCCGATGCGGTCGAAATGGGTCATTTCAGAGACTGTCGAAGAGGTCGCGGCGCGCGCAGGCTCTCGATACGGGCCATCGGATACACTGGCAGGTCTGGAGACGGCACTGGCGCGCGGGGAACCGTTTGCCATCATTGCCAAGCCTTGTGACGCGGGCGCCGTGCGGGCGCGGGCGAAAGCGGACCCGCGGATCGATCTGTTGCTGTTGGCGGTGTTGGTGATGGTCTGCGGCGGCGCCTCGGATCTGGGAAAATCGCAGGCGTTGCTGCAAGATCTGGACGTGGCTGAGGACGATCTGACGCTTTTTCGGTATCGCGGGCATGGTAATCCGGGGCCGACGCGAGTGGAGACGCGGGATGGTCGTGCGTTCGAGCGTACTTACCAAGAGATGTGGGCGGACGAGGCGGGCTGGCGCATTCAGACGCGCTGCAAACTGTGCCCCGACGCGATTGGCGAAGCGGCGGACATCGCTGCGGCGGATATCTGGCCGGACGCAAACCCCGAGGGCGACGATGAAGGTTTCAACGGTGTGATCACGCGAAGTCCGGCCGGACAGGCGCTCTTTGAAGCGGCGGTCGCTGCGGGGGATCTGGTGCAGGGGGCGGATCACGGCCCGCGTGATTATGATCATTTTCAACCACATCAGGTGCGCAAGAAGCGGGCGATGGCGGCGCGGCTCAGGGGGCTGCGTGCCGCTGGGCATCCGACCTATGCCCATCGTGGCTTGCGCCTTGATTTACTGGATGATGGCAGCGCAGAGGAAGAGCTGGGTACGCTCAAACGTGCAAAATCAGGCCGGTTTGACGACGAGATACCCCGACAATGATGCAAAAGCCCTTCACCGAAGATCAGGCGCTTGGGATGCTTGTGGGTCTGGCTGTGGGCGACGCGGTGGGCACCACGCTGGAATTTCGCGAGCGCGGAACATTCACACCAATCACCGATATGGTCGGCGGAGGACCATTTGACCTGCGCCCCGGGCAATGGACCGATGATACGTCCATGGCGATGTGTCTTGCGCAAATGCTGCGCTCGGCCAATGGGTGGGACGCTGAGGATGCGATGAAGCGGTTCATCAACTGGCGTGATCACGGGTACCTGTCTTCGACCCGGGTTTGTTTTGATATCGGTGCACAGACGGCAGATGCACTGCGCCGATATGAGGCAACCGGCAACCCTTATGCAGGCCCGGTGGAAGATGCGCAAAGCGGCAATGGCGGGATCATGCGACTGGCCCCTGTCGTGCTGGCCTACGGCGCGGTTAAAGAAAGCGCCATGGCGGTGGCGCAACTGCAAAGCCGTCTGACCCATGCCAGCCCGTTGTGCCAGCGTGCTGCGGCGAACATGGCACAGTTCATGGTGACGGGTGATCAGAGCTTGCTGCCATGTCCCGATGACCCACCCGAAGAAGCCAGCGGATACGTAGTGCACACGCTGCACGCGGCCTTTTGGGCGCTGACCCAAGGCGACACGTTTCGCGACGTGGTGCTGGCCGGGGTCAATCTGGGCGGAGACGCGGATACGGTCGGTGCCGTCGTGGGTCAATTGGCCGGGCGGATCTATGGCTATAGCGGAATCCCCGATGCGTGGCGCGCCAAATTGCATGACCACGACAAGATCAAAACTGCGGCAGAGGATTTGTATGCCCTGCGCCCCGTCGACGTATGACCAAGAAAGGACACCCCATGAGTTTATTTGATGAAGACCTGTTTCTGAAAGGCTTGGAACAGCGCAAGGGCACGTTGGGGGCGGAGTATGTGGAAAACAATCTGGCCGCTGCCGATGACTTCACGCGCCCGTTCCAAGAGGCAATGACCGCATGGGGTTGGGGCTTTGGTTGGGGCGACGACGTAATCGACGCAAAGACCCGCAGCATGATGAACCTCAGCATGATCGGGGCGTTGGGCAAGATGAACGAGTTTGAAATCCATTGCCGAGGCGCGCTGAACAACGGGGTCAGCAAAGAAGAAATCAGGGCGATCGTGCACGTTGTGGCCATCTATTGCGGGGTTCCGCAAGGGCTGGAGTGCTTTCGGCACGCGCGCAAGGTGCTGGAAGAACGGGGTTTGTAAGGCGGCACGGCCTGAGGTACGTCTGAGAGGCGTGACAAGAGGTGTCTTATGACCAAACCGTGCATTATTTGCGTGGCCATTACGGGGTCTGTGCCGCAGAAGGCGGATAACCCGGCGGTCCCGATCACCGTGGACGAACAGGTTGAGTCCACGCAGGCCGCGTTTGAGGCGGGTGCGGCGATTGCCCATTGCCACGTGCGCGAAGAGGATGGCACACCCACATCTGACCCCGAGCGGTTCGCGCGACTAAAGCAAGGGATCGAACAGCATTGTCCGGGCATGATCATCCAGATGTCGACCGGAGGTCGGTCCGGCGCAGGGGCCGCCCGCGGCGGGATGCTGTCGTTGCGCCCGGACATGGCGTCGCTGTCCGTGGGGTCGAACAATTTTCCCACGCGGGTGTATGAAAACCCACCGGATCTGGTGGCGTGGTTGTCCTCGGAAATGCAGACCCACGAGGTTGTGCCCGAAATCGAGGCCTTCGACCTCAGTCATATCCTGCAGGCGATTGCCATGCACAAAGCAGGTCAGCTTTTCGGACCCCTTTATGTGCAGTTCGTGATGGGGGTGAAGAACGCCATGCCGGCGGACCGCGAAGTTTTCGACTTTTATGTGCGCATCATGCAGGATCGGGCGCCGCAAGCGCAGTGGTGTGCGGCTGGGATCGGCGCAAACCAGATCAAAGTGAATGAATGGGCCATCGCCGCAGGTGGTCACACCCGCACCGGTCTAGAAGACAACGTCCGGCTGAACCGGGACACGCTTGCACCATCAAACGCCGCCTTGGTGGCACGGGCCGCGACGCTGTGCGAGAAATATGAACGTCCCGTTGCCAGCCCCGCGCAGGCGCGGTCGATCCTGGGGTTAAGGGCGACCACGTGACCGATTGGCTGGATAGGCTGACGGGTGACGGTTTGGTGGCAAACCGGCTGAGCGAAACCGCGCAGATTGCTGACATGCTGCGGGTCGAAGCGACTTACGCACGCGCGTGCGGGCACGCGGGTAAAGTGCCACTGGACATGGCCGAGGCCGCAGCAGCGGCCATCGACGCCGTTTCTATTGACCGAGCAGTATTGGCCGAGGCCGCCTTGCGGGATGGGATGCCGGTGCCGGGCCTGGTGATGCAGATCAAGGCGCAGGTTGCGGCCTCTTTACACTCGGCGGTGCATCAGGGTCTGACCAGCCAAGACGTGATGGACACTGCGTTGATTCTCGCGCTGCGCGAAATTCTTGAGGATTTAGAAGACCGTATCCAACGCTTGTTGACGGTTTTGGATACGCTGGAAGCCAGGTTCGGAGATCGGCCGTTGATGGGGCGCACACGGATGCAGGCCGCTTTGCCTGTTACCGCCGGCCACCGAATTGCCGGCTGGCGCGCGCCCTGGGACGATCATCTGGCACGTCTTGACGGGATGCGCCCGCGTCTTTTGAAGCTACAGCTTGGTGGCCCGGTTGGCACGCGTGACAGTTTCGACGGGTTCGGCGACGCGATAGCGGGCCACATGGGGTCTGCGCTTGGTCTGGAGGTGCCCGGCAAGGCGTGGCACACCGAACGCAGCAATCTTTTCGAACTGGCCTGCTGGCTGGCGGGTGTGGCCGGCAGCCTGGGCAAAATCGGCACAGACCTGGCCCTGATGGCACAACAAGGCGTAGACGAGGTAGGCTTTGCCAGCGGGGGTGCATCATCGGCCATGGCACATAAGTCCAACCCGGTTCGGGCCGAACTTCTGGTGGCGCTGTCCCGCGACATGGCGGGGCATTTGGCGGCGCAACACCTGACACTGAACCATGAGCAGGAAAGATCCGGTGCGTCTTGGACATTGGAGTGGCTGGTTCTGCCACGGATGCTGACGGGGTGCGGCGCGGCCCTGACCGCCGCGTTGGACGTTCTGGCCGACATAGACCAGATCGGCGGCTCGGCGCTGTGACCAAAAAGCCGCGGCTGTAAGGCAACGGGTGATTCCGTGCACGGGGTGAGTCGAAAATCAGGCTGGAATTGGTGTTGAACAAGCCTGTCGAGCGCAGGTGCAAATCAACGACGAAGCCCTTAAAAAAAGTGGTTTTCCTGTGTTTTAAGGGTATTTGAGGCCCGCGCCGAAACTTCTGTGTGTGAAATTCGTCACATACGCCACAACAAGATGCGGGTGCAGGGGCGGTTCGTTGACACTCGGGGCCAATTTACAGCATTCATCCTTCAAGCCGCGTCCTGGATCGGGGGCGGTGGAACATGTAACTTTCCTGCTTTAAGGAGGGACAACCTTGAAAAAGCAACTTCTCTGCACCAGCGCTATCGCTCTCGGCGTCGCCGCTGCTGCTCCTGCTTCGGCCCAGGACTGGAACCTGGACTGGGGTGGATTCTTCAACCAGCACGTTGGCTATGCTGACGTTTCGGGCACAGCCATCATTCCTGGTGCTGACCTGGACGGCATCACCGTGCACACGAACGCTGAAATCATCTTCACCCCGTCGATCACGCTGGATAACGGCCTGACCTTCGGTATCAACGTTCAGATGGAAGCACTGAACGCTGGTGGTGGTGTTGACGGTATCGACGAATCGTACATGTCGATCTCGGGCGACTCGTTCGGCCGCTTGGACATTGGTTACGAAAACTCGGCCGGTTATAAAATGATGGTTGGCGCACCTGGCGTGACGTCGATGTTCATCAACTCGCCGTCGATTTCGACCTACGTACCGTTCTCGGGTGTTCTGCCTGCAAACTTCCGTCAGGCCGCGATCTCGTCCTACACCGAAGTCGCTGGTAACAACGACGTTGCACGTATCACCTACTACACTCCGAGCTTCTCTGGCTTCACAGCTGGTATTTCGTATGCTCCGACTGGTGCCTTCAACGCGCAAAACTCGTTCGGCATCAACCGTAACGCTGTTCTGTCGGACATCTTCGACATCGGTGTGAACTACAGCCAGTCGTTCGGCGCAACCGACCTGACCCTGGCCGCTCGCTGGGGTACCGGTGACGCAGCTGTTGGTGCTGGTTCCGACCCTGAAACTTGGGGCGTTGGCTTCAACATCGGCTTCAGCGGCATCACCGTTGGTGGTTCGTATGCTGAAAACGACAACGGCGCAGTTGGTGGTGTAAACGACCAAGAAGGCTGGAGCTTTGGTGTAACGTATGACGCGGCTGGTCCGTGGTCGTTCGAAGCCCTGACGTACCAAGGTGAATACAACAACACTGGTACTGGTGGCGCAGACGAATCGTACGAAGCTTACCGCATCGGCGCAAGCCGTGACTTGGGCCCGGGTGTCGATTGGGACATCTACGTGGCTTATGTCGAAGCTGAAGACGATGGCACCGCAGGCACCGACCTGGAAGGTACCGTTCTCGGCACCGCGATCAACCTGAGCTTCTAAGTTACAGGTCTGATATTTGACGGCGGGGGAGTGTACTCTCCCGCCGTTTCCTATTACGTGAACGGGCAACCGTTCATTTTTTTTTGTCTGGAATGCTGCGCATGAAGAAAAGCATCGTCTGGCTCGCGTCCTATCCAAAATCCGGCAACACGTGGCTGCGTATCTTCCTGGCGAATTACCTGGCAAACACCCCAAGCCCGCTGAGCATCAACCAGGTTCACAGATTTGGCATCGGGGACTCGATTTCGCGCACCTATCACATGGTTGCCGGGCGCCAGATTGATCTCAACGACGCAAATCTGACGCTTGGACTTCGCGACAAAGTGCTTCGGGGGATCGTTGCCAACAATGCGGACGTGAATTTTGTCAAAACCCATAACATTCGCGGCCACGCAATGGGGGTCGAGATGATCCCGGCGAAATACTCTCGCTCAGCCATCTATATCCTGCGAAATCCCTTGGATATGCTGTTGTCTTATGCGCGGCACTATGCACTTAGCCCGGAAGAGGCGGTCAAGGCCATCGCAAGCAGCGAAAATGCCAATGCTGCAGACCCCACGACGGTCTGGCAATTCCTTGGAAGCTGGAGCGAACACGTCAAAAGCTGGACCCAGGGCACCGGCTTTCCGGTTTTGGCGCTGCGATACGAGGACATGCTGGAAAACCCGCAGGAAGAATTCAGCAAGGCTTTGGAATTCATCGGTGTAACACCGGAAGCCGAACGTTTGGACAAGGCAATCAAGTTTTCAAGCTTTGACGAGTTGTCCAAGCAAGAAGCAGAAAAAGGCTTTGCCGAGAAGTCCCCCAATAGCGAGAAATTTTTTGCCAAGGGCAGCGCGGGACAATGGAAGACGGACTTGGCGCCCGAATTGATCGATCGTGTGCGGCGTGATCACAAACGTCTGATGAAGAAATACGGATACTACAGTGTTTGATCTGCGCCGTATCATCTGGTTGGCCTCTTACCCTAAGTCCGGCAACACTTGGATACGCAGCCTTCTGGCGCATTACTTCATGCCGCCGGGCAAAGCGCCCGACATCAACAACCTGCGCCAGTTCACCACAGCCGATGTGCGCCAGGATTTCTTTGATGCGGCTGCGGGAAAACCCTATCATGGCAAAGACCTAGCGGACTGGGCTAAAGTGCGTCCGCAAGCTCTTCGACTGATTGCCAACTCGAAAATGGGCAAGCACTTCGTCAAGACGCACTGCAAGCCGGTCCGTTTTCTGGACACTGATCTGATTCCGCCCGAGGTGACGGCAGGGGCAATCTACGTGCTGCGCAACCCCTTTGACGTCGCCCCGTCCTTTGCGCGGCACATCTCGGGCAGTGCGGACGAGGCCATCAGCCGCATGTGCGACCCCGAGACGATCATGGGCACCGAGACAGGGATCTATGACGCGTTGGGCCGGTGGGACGAGCACATCACAAGCTGGACCACGGCGCCCGGATTGCCCCGGGTCGTGATCCGCTACGAGGATATGCTGGCCAAACCCGCCAAAACCACCGAAAAAGTGCTGGATTTCCTGAGCGTTAAGGTGGATCGACCCAAACTGGCCAAGGCCATCCGCGCCACCACTTTCGAGACCATGAAGAAGCAGGAAGAAAAGCAGGGATTTCGCGAGCGTCCGGAAGGGATGTCTGCATTCTTTGCCAAGGGTAAGGCGGGTGCCTGGAAAGAGGACCTGACACCTGCACAGGTCGGCCGGCTGCGCGAAGCTTTCGCACCAGTGCTGGAGCAATGGTATCCCGAACTGATGCGCGAAACGGCGGAGTTCGCAAATTCCGGCTGATGCACATTGCCGCGAGATGGACAGCAGCATCTTGATTTTGTGCAACACCTGCGTACGTCTTCCCCATGTGGCGATTCAGGACAGGGCGAGGCAATATGAAGAAATACGCAATTTTATCAGTGGCTTGCGTGACAATCTTAACAGCATGCGCCCCGGCCGGCGATCCGGCAGTGTCTCGATTAAGCGCAACCCCCGTGGTGGATGGCGGAACATACACATCCGGCGGCGGCCTGACCCTTGCGGCAGATGTCCGGGAAGCCCAAGGTCGGACGCTGGTCTGTGGCGTGTGGGCGCAAAGTCGCCAGCAATCCGCGTTGACCTCGCTGGCAGAGCGGCAGGTAATCGGGACCGGTTCGGTGTTCCTGGGGCGCGAACGGATCGCCAACAATCTGCTTTTCATGCAACAGGTTGACCCCGCGCCCACCTATGGCGGTAAAGAGGCCGGATGCCTTTTGGTTGACCGACCGTGGCAGGCCGCAGATGCGACGCGCGAGACGACGATCCGCATTCCTCGCCAAATCGTTGCACGACAGGACGGCAGCAAGATCTTCGGCAGCGGCGTGGTGGTTTGGTTTGAGCAAACCGGCCCGGGCGCCGGGGTGCGCTAGGCGCGCCGAAAGGCTGGCGAGGCACGCAAAAACCTTTTATCAAATCAGCACAAAACAGGTCGATTGCCCGGCCAATGTTGCCATCGCGATGTGAGGTTTAAGTGAGCCGTTCCAAAGCAGTAACGTCCGCCGCCCGTTTGTCCGTCGCGCCGATGATGGATTGGGTCATGATTTCGATTTTTACATTATAAAACAAAGGTTTGAGTCTCTAAGAAAGCCGATGTTGTAAGTGTTGTTGTAAAATCCACTGGAGATTGGGGCGACTGATGGGACGGACAATCGCGCCTGTCACCTCATGTCAGTTTGGCGAGGACTGGACCAGGGTGTTTGAATGAGCTTTTAGCTAAAGCCTGTTTGACTGGTCGGAAGCGGTCATTGGTTTTGGCTGAGATGTCGGTCTGCAATGCGGAGAGGATGTGTGAAGACTCCCCCTTTGATCTGAATGGTGGTATGATTTCCACATTCGATGTGGAGGCTTTCCATGGTGCAGTTTATCGAAGGAATTGACTGGCAACTGACAGTTTTGTTGCCCGACTGTCTGGATGATTATGTCGACCAGAGTAGCTCCGTTCGGGCGATTGATGCTTTTGTTGATATGCTCGGTTTGGCGGAACTGGGTTTCCAGACTTCTCCGGCAGCGACGGGTCGGCCGGGTTATCATCCCGGGCTAATGCTGCGGATTTATTTGTTCGGTTACCTGAATCAGATCCAGTCATCCCGGCGATTGGAGCGCGAGTGTGGCCGCAATCGGGAACTCATTTGGCTGACAGGCCAATTGAAGCCTGACATGGATCATCTCTGCTTTTCTGAGCGTGGGAGCGGGCACGAGG
>JBCBTE010000042.1:0-19820 GCA_039818805.1 Pseudomonadota bacterium | reverse complement strand
GCGATGTTCTTGACAGAGAATTCAGGGCTTGCGTCACGCAGCACAGCGATTGCCTCGCCATCTGCGCGAATGGTGGTTACACCGGTGGTTTGATTGGCTTCGACAGTCAATTCAGGCTCGGGGCCCTGCCGGTCGTATACAAATGTGATGATGTCTTCCGCTACGTCGAAGTCTTCGATTTCCACCGGGCGGCCGCCATCGATCCAGTCGCCCAAGGCAAACTCGTCCGCGCCCGCGCCGCCCGAGATCGTATCGTCACTGCCTGCGACAACCGTGTCTTCGCCGTCGCCCAATGAGACGAGGTCGCCTGCGTCCGATTTGCCGGGAAGGTCATATTCGAATACCACGTCGAGAACATCACCGCCCGCGGTCGCGGAGGTGCGCAGCAAAGCTTCGTTCACCAGGTTGGCGGCTTCCACGAAGTCGTTTCCCGGGCCTGCATTGATCACATCAACGCCGTCGCCGCCGATCAAAACGTCGCCACCCTTGTTCCCGCTGATGGTGTCGTTCCCGTCATAGGACAAAATCCAGTCGCCGCCGTCGCCCCCCGACAACAGATCCTCGCTATTGGTGCCCGTCAACAGGTCAGCCCCACGGTTCATGTCTTCTTCGCCGTCCGGGCTATCGGTCGATTGCGCTTCGTCGAGGTCCGGCGCATCAAGACCACCTAGACTGACAAGCCCTCCTATGGTGCTTCCAACCAACAGCAGCAATGCCAACATACCCATGAAGTGCCCCTTCGCGCGTGCCGAGAATTGCGCGCAAGATGACGCAAGGGGCTGAATGCGCGGTAAATTGGGGCGGGGAAGTACGGTGCGAGTTGTCTAAAAGTTTATGGATCAGGTCACAAAATGCAAAACGCGCCCCGATCAGGAGCGCGCGATGCAATCAGAAAAACTGGGCTTCAGCGGTTTTCCATATCCACGTAGTCGCGCAGCGTTTCACCCTGATAAAGCTGGCGCGGACGTCCTATCTTCAGCTGTGGGTCCGCAATCATTTCCTTCCATTGCGAAATCCAGCCTACCGTGCGGCTTAGCGCGAAGATCGGTGTGAACATCGAAGTCGGAAAGCCCATCGCTTCAAGGATGATACCCGAATAGAAATCCACGTTCGGGAACAGTTTCTTTTCGGCGAAATACGGATCGGCCAGCGCTTGTTTTTCCAGCTCCTTGGCGACTTGCAGAACCGGGTTGTCCTCGACACCCAGCAGGTCCAGCACTTCGTCTGCGGACTGTTTCATCACCTTGGCACGCGGATCGAAGTTCTTGTAAACCCGGTGCCCAAAGCCCATCAGACGGAAGTCGTCATTCTTGTCCTTGGCGCGGGCGATGAATTCGGGGATCCGGTCCACTGTGCCGATCTCGCGCAGCATTTCCAGGCAAGCCTGGTTGGCGCCACCATGAGCCGGGCCCCAAAGGCAGGCGATGCCCGCTGCGATGCAGGCAAACGGATTCGCACCCGAACTGGACGCCAGCCGCACCGTCGAGGTCGATGCGTTCTGTTCGTGATCCGCATGCAGCGTGAAAATCCGGTCCATTGCGCGGCTCAGGATTGGGTTCACTTCGTAATCCTCGGCAGGCACGGCAAAGCACATCCGCAGGAAGTTCGAGGCATAGTCCAGATCGTTGCGTGGATACACGAACGGTTGGCCCAGCACGTATTTGTAAGCCATCGCCGCAATTGTCGGCATCTTGGCGATCATCCGGATCGAGGCGACTTCGCGCTGCCAGGGATCGCTGATGTCGGTGCTGTCGTGATAAAACGCGCTTAGTGCGCCAACAACGCCCACCATGATGGCCATGGGATGCGCATCACGACGATAGCCGCGGAACAGAAAGTGCATCTGTTCGTGCAGCATCGTGTGGTTGGTCACACGGTTTTCAAAGTCTTCCAGCTGCGCGGTGGACGGCAATTCACCGTAAAGCAGCAGATAACACACTTCGAGGTAGTGCGATTTCTCGGCAAGTTGGTCGATCGGATAGCCGCGATGCAAAAGCTCGCCCTTGCCGCCGTCGATGTAGGTAATCGTGCTGTCACAGCTGGCGGTGGATGTGAAACCCGGATCGTAAGTGAACACGCCAGCCTGACCATAGAGTTTGCGAATGTCGATCACATCAGGGCCCGCGGATGGCGAATACATCGGCAATTCATAGTCATCACCATCGATCGTCAGCTTTGCGGATTTCGTGCTCTCTGCCATTTGGGTTCTCCTTACCAAGCCCGTGCGCCAAACGCATTCGGGCTGCTTATTCCAGCGGGCCTTTAAAGAGGGTTAATCACTCTTTGAGGCAGCATCTTCCAGCCGGGCGAGGCTTTCGTCACGCCCAAGCACAAGCAACATATCAAACACACTCGGTGTTGCAGTCCGGCCTGCCAGGGCCGCCCGAATTGGGCCAGCCAACTTGCCGAATTTAATATCCTTTTCCTCGGCAAACCCCATCGCTGCCGCCTCCAAGGCGTCGCGCGACCAACTAGCATTTTGCAGTCGCGGCGTCAATTCACTTAGTATACCACGGGATACAATATCAAGATTTGCCGCAGCTTTCTCTTCGATCGGGATTGGCCGATCAGAAAGGATAAACGTCGCCTTATCAATAAGTTCCGGGAACGTCTTCGCGCGTTCTTTAAGGCAATACATGCCGGTTTCCATCAAGGCGCGCTTTTCGGCCCTCAGCCTTTGTTGACCGGTTGCAGCCAGAAACGCGTCCAGCTCATGCAGCAGCGCAGCATCATCCGTCGCGGCGATGTGCCGACCGCAGAGATTTTCCAGTTTCTTGAAGTCGAACCGGGCCGGCGACTTGCCGATCCCGTCCAAATCGAACCAGGCTTTGGCCTGCGCGTCGGTGAAATACTCGTCGTCACCATGGCTCCAGCCAAGGCGCGTCAGGTAATTGCGCATGCCGGCGGCTGGATAGCCCGTCTTTTGGTACTCATCGACCCCAAGCGCGCCGTGCCGTTTGCTTAGTTTCTTCCCATCTGGCCCGTGGATCAGCGGGATATGGGCGTAGACGGGCAGGGGCCAGTCCATCGCGGTGTAGATCATCATCTGCCGCGCGGCGTTGTTCAGGTGGTCATCCCCCCGGATCACATGGGTCACCCCCATGTCATGGTCGTCCACTGCCACCGCCAACATGTAGACCGGTGTGCCATCGCTGCGTAACAGAACCATGTCATCCAATTGGTCGTTGCGGATGGTGACATCGCCCTGAACCTGATCGTGGATCACGGTCGCGCCATCACGCGGGGCCTTGATACGAATGACAAACGGGGCGTCGGGGTGCGTTGCGGGGTCGGCATCGCGCCATGGGCTTTGGAAAAGGGTCGAGCGGCCTTGCGCGCGGGCTGCGTCGCGAAAGGCCTGGATTTCATCCTGCGTGGAAAAACACTTGTAAGCCGCGCCTTTGGCCAGAAGGTCATGCGCCACTTCGGCGTGGCGGTTTGCGCGGGCAAACTGGCTGATCGCGTCGCCGTCATGGTCCAGCCCCAGCCACGCCATCCCGTCCAGAATGGCCTGTGTCGCCTCGGGGGTGGACCGGGCGCGATCCGTGTCCTCGATCCGCAGCAGAAACGTCCCGCCATGGCGCCGCGCGAAAAGCCAGTTGAACAGCGCCGTACGCGCGCCACCAATATGCAGATAGCCCGTGGGCGAGGGGGCAAAACGGGTCACGACGGTCTGCGGCATGGGCGCGGTTAACCTTTCGGTAATCATGGGAAGCTTATGGTTAATGCCGCCTGTCTATCGACCGATCAGAAGGGAGACAAGCCTTGCAGCCTTGGCATTCCGCCGCCTCTGCGTGGATGGCTCAGCGTGGGTACCTGTTTCCCTGGGTGCCCGTGGCTTTGGCGTGCGGGATCGGGCTTTACTTTTCCTTGAAATCCGAACCTCAACCCTGGGTCTATGCCGGGCTTGTTGCCGGTGCCATCGCAATGGTTTGGGGCACCCAACGGCTTGGCTTCGCTATCGCACCCTTCGGCTGGGCGCTTGCCCTGTTGGCCCTCGGAACCTGTCTGGCTGCGGTGCGCGCGCATACCATGGCCGACCCGGTGCTGGGCTGGCGCTACTATGGCCCGGTGGAAGGGCGTGTCGTCGGCATGGACCGGTCGGGCTCTGACGCGCTTCGCCTGACGTTGGACCGCGTCGTTCTGCGCAACATTTCTCCTGCGCGCACGCCCGGGCGGGTGCGGGTATCATTGCACAACGGACCCGGGTCCGAGGCGCCACGCCCCGGCGACACAATCATCCTGACGGCTCATTTGTCGCCGCCCGGCGGCCCGGTTGAGCCCGGTGGTTTTGATTTCCAGCGCCACGCCTGGTTCAAGGGCCTGGGTGCTGTGGGGTATACAAGAACGCCGGTGTTGCGCCTTGCCCCGCCCGAGCGCGGTCAGTGGCTGTTCAAGGCGCGCATGGCGCTGTCGGCCCGCGTGCAGTCGATACTGCCTGGCGAAAGCGGGGCGTTCGCTGCGGCCATCATGACCGGGGATCGGTCGGGCATCGGGCAAGAAACCCTGCGCGCGCTCCGGGTGTCAAACCTGGCGCATCTTCTCGCTATTTCGGGCCTGCACATGGGCCTTTTGGCAGGGTTTGTCTTTGGATCCCTCAGGGTTGGGTTTGCCTTGGTGCCAAGGATCGGACTGCGTGTGACGGCCAAGAAAATCTCGGCGGTTGGTGCGCTTATCGCAGCTGCTGGATACTTGGCGCTGTCGGGGGGAAACGTTGCGACGGAACGCGCCTTCGTGATGGTGGCGGTGATGCTGTTGGCAGTGTTGGCAGATCGCCGCGCCCTTAGCTTGCGCGCCGTAGCAATGGCTGCTTGCATCATTCTGACGCTGCGCCCCGAGGCCTTGCTGGGTCCGGGGTTTCAGATGTCGTTTGCCGCGACAACGGCGCTTGTGGCGGTGTTCAACGGGTTGCGTGATGTCGAGATTGGCCTGGGGCCAAGATGGCTGCGCCCGATCGGAGCGGTCGTGTTGTCCTCGTTCGTGGCCGGGTTGGCAACGGCCCCGATTGCGGCCGCGCATTTCAACCAGATTGCCCATTATGGGCTGGTTGCCAACCTGCTGAGCGTGCCGCTGATGGGGATCATGGTCATGCCGATGGCCGTTCTCGCAGCGCTTCTTTTACCATTCGGGCTTGACTGGGTGGCGCTGCGGATCATGCAATTCGGGCTGGACTGGATCCTTGGTGTGTCCCATTGGATTTCCGGTCTGGACGGTGCGCGCGGCACGGTGATGACGCCCGGACCTGCTGTCTTGCCGCTTATTGCGCTTGGGGCACTGCTTGTCATCTTGTGGCAAGGCCGGGCCCGGATCGCAGGGATCATTCCGATGATCGTTGGGGTTTGGCTTTGGAGCGTGGCAGACAGGCCTGCGGTTCTCATTGCCGACACAGGCGGGCTGGTTGGTATCATGACGGATCAGGGCAGGGCCCTGTCCAAACCACGTGGATCCAGCTTTGTTGCCAGCAACTGGTTGGAAAATGACGGGGATGCCAGCGACCAGGAAGCCGCCCATGCGCGGTGGGTGACTGTCGCCGCGTCAGGTTGGCCGGTGACAGCCCTGCGCGGCAAGAAGGCGGCCGCGGCGTTTGACAGTTGCGGCCCCGAGGAATGGATTGTTCTAAGCGCCGAACCGGCAACAACGGCCTTGCCTTGCACGATTATTCACCCCGGCAACCTGAAGGAAACAGGGGCGCTTGCACTGTATCGCGACAAGACCGGCATTCGCGCACTGTCGGCGCGCGACGTGACCGGCATACGGCTTTGGAATGCGCGCTGAGGGGGTAATCAATACGTGCGGATCAGCCCCACGAGACGTCCCTGCACCTTGACCTTGTCATCGGGCAAAACACGGGTTTCGTAGGCTGGATTGGCCGCTTCCAAGGCGATGGCGTTGCCACGGCGGAAGAACTTTTTAAGTGTCGCTTCCTGATCTTCGATCAACGCAACGACGATATCGCCATTGTCGGCCGTGCTGGTTTCGCGGATCACAACCACGTCCCCGTCATTGATGCCCGCATCGATCATCGAGTCGCCCTTAACCTCAAGCGCGTAGTGCTGGCCGGGGCCGGCAATCATGTCGCCGGGCACCGAAACGTTGTGGCGTGCGTGTTCGATCGCCTCAATCGGCACACCAGCCGCGATGCGTCCCATCAACGGCAGTTCGGTTGCGTGGGCAACCTCGACAGGTTGCGCATTGGCCGGTTGCGGCGTGTCAGGACGATCGCCTTCGATCACCCGGGGCGTGAACCCTGGCACCATGTCCGTCACAAGGCTGTCGGGCAGTTTGATGATCTCCAGTGCCCGCGCCCGATGCGCCAGACGGCGGATGAACCCGCGCTCTTCTAGCGCTGTGATCAGACGGTGGATGCCGGACTTCGACCGAAGGTCAAGCGCATCCTTCATCTCGTCAAAACTGGGGGGAACGCCATCGCGCTGAACACGCTTGTGAATGAATTCCAACAGATCCAGCTGTTTTTTGGTCAGCATGTTTGACGCCCTCCAAAGACCATGCGTTTACGTTTGTTCTACGCATGTTCTTGTTTTGTGTCAACTCTGCTGTGGATAAGTCCTAAAGGGGGACATATTCCATCGTGTCGCCGGCCTGTCGGGGCGGGTCCCCGGCTGGGCGGATCATCAGCGCATTGGCATTCGCCAGCACCGACAGCAATCCACTGTCTTGGCTTGGCTCGGGCGTGATCGTTCCATCCTGTACTTCGGCGCGCATGTAATGTTCGCGGGGGCCACCCTGAGGGATGTCATGGACCAAACGCGCGATCTTGCGTGGTGCGGGTGACGCGCCAAGGCCCAACATCACGCGGATCATGGGCGCCATGAAGATATGGCCACAGACCATCGCCGACACCGGATTACCCGGCAGACCCAACATCACGGTGCCAGCCATCCGTCCGGCCATCAGTGGTTTGCCCGGACGCATCGCCACCTTGTAAAACGCACGCTGCATGCCAAGGTCGGCGGCCACGTCGCCGACCAAGTCGTGATCGCCCACCGAGGCGCCGCCAATGGTCACGATTAGATCTGCACCTTGCGCCAGATCGAATGCCGTTTCCAGGGACGCGCGCGTGTCCCGGGCAATGGGCAAGATGCGCGGGTTTGCGCCAAGGCCGTCCAGCATCGCTTTTAGACCGAACGTGTTGGACGCGATGATCTGGTCCGGGCCGGGCTGTTCGCCCGGCATCACCAACTCGTCCCCGGTCGAAATCAGCGCGACGCTTGGTTTGCGCCGTACCGTGGCCTCGGGCACATTCATCGCTGCCAACAAGGCCACATCCGCGGGGCTCAGGACGCGCGGGGCCCGCACGCGGTCGCCGATCCGAAAGTCATTTCCCGCCGGGCGAATATGTGTCCGACCTTCCAGATGCGCCGTAAGCGTGATCTCGTTGCCGTCGCGGGTCACGTCCTCCTGAATCACCACGCGGTCGGCTCCAACCGGAACGGGCGCCCCTGTGAAGATGCGCACGGCCTGGCCCGGTTCCACCTTGCCGTCAAATCCGTGTCCTGCCGCGGATTCTCCGATGACAGTGAACCGCGCGCCCACCTCGGCCTCGGTGCCGATGACGGCGTAGCCATCCATGGCCGAGGCTGCAAATGGCGGCTGATCGCGACGGGCTTCCGCCCCTTCGGCCAGAACCCGACCGCCAGCGTCGGCCAATGGAACGACTTCCGTTTCCAAAGGGGCAACCAATGAAAACAGGTTATTCAACGCCTCTTCAACCGAGATCATGACGCCTCGAACCGTCCCGATTTACCACCATCTTTCAGCAAGACGCGAAGGCCGCCGATCTCCATCGCCTTGTCCACGGCCTTCGCCATGTCATAGACCGTCAGGGCGGCAGTGCTGACAGCGGTCAACGCCTCCATCTCGACGCCGGTTTGGCCGATGGTCTTGACCGTGCCTTCGATGCGTACGCCAGGAAGCGTCGCATCCAGCGTCAGGTCGACGGCTACCTTGGTCACGGGCAGCGTATGGCAAAGCGGGATCAAATCCGGAGTCTTCTTGGCTCCCATGATCCCGGCCAGACGGGCAACGGCCAGAACATCACCTTTCTTGGCGCGACCTTCCGCAATGATATCATATGTTTCCGGCGCCATCTTCACGTATGCTTCCGCAATGGCGATACGATCTGTTACCGGCTTGTCCGACACATCAACCATGTGGGCCTCGCCCTTGCCGTCAAAATGGGTCAGGCCGGACATCACAGGCCTCCGCCGGCCGTTGTTGCCCCGGACAGGATTGTGCGCGTGGCCGTCATCACGTCGTCGGCCCGCATCAGGGATTCGCCAATCAGGAAAGAGCGCGCACCAAACCGTGCCAGATCGGCCAGGTCTTCCGATGTGTAAAGACCACTTTCAGAGATGATCATCTTGTCAACGGGCACCAGTTTCGAAAGCTTGCGCGTTACATCCAGCGAGGTTTCGAACGTATTGAGATCCCGATTGTTTATGCCAATCATCTTTGATGACAAAACCGCCGTGCGTTCCAGTTCGGTCTGGTTATGAACCTCGATCAGCGCGTCCATGCCCCAGGCGGTTGCGGCCTCTTCCAACTCGATGGCCTGGGCATCGCTTACCGATGCCATGATGATCAAAATACAGTCGGCGCCCCACGCCCGCGCCTCGGCGACCTGGTATGGATCGTACATAAAGTCCTTGCGCAACAACGGAAGACTGCAAGCGTCCCGGGCTTCGCGCAGAAACTCCGGCGCGCCTTGGAAACTTGGTGCATCCGTCAGCACAGACAAACACGCAGCGCCGCCGTCCTCGTAGGCTTTGGCCAATTCCGCGGGGTTGAAATCCTCTCGGATCACCCCTTTGGAAGGGCTGGCTTTCTTGATTTCGGCAATCAGGCCGTAGCCCTGCTTGCTGGCCTGAAGCAGTTTGTCGGCGAACGGGCGCACTTGCGGTGCGTTGCCGGCTTCGGCCTCGATCTCGTCCTGAGGCTTCTCGGCCTTGGCCGCCGCGATCTCTTCCAGTTTATAGGTCTTGATCTTTTCCAGGATCGAGGGGGTGCTCATGCGGCCTCCGTTGTCACTTTGGCAAGGGTGTCAATGCGCGCCTTGGCGGCGCCGCTATCGATGCTTTCACACGCCATGGTCACGCCTGTTTTCAAATCGTCGGCTTTACCGGCCACAACTAGCGCAGCGGCCGCGTTCAACAACACGGCGTCACGATAGGCGTTCTGAGCACCGTCCAAAAGCGCTTTGAACGCCTGGGCATTTTCCTTGGGCGTCCCCCCTAAAATGTCTTCGAACGGGTGCACGGGAAGACCGGCATCTTCGGGGTGAAGTTCCACTTCGCGCACGCTACCGTCTTCCTCAAGTGCGGCTACCTGGCTTGACGCTGAAATGCTCAACTCGTCAGTGCCGTCCCCGCCATGCACCAGCCACGCGCGTTCAGAACCCAAAGCGCCCAACGTTTCGGCCATGGGCCTAATCAACGCCGGTGAGAAGGCACCGGTCAGTTGGCGTTTCACGCCTGCCGGGTTGGTCAGGGGGCCAAGAATATTGAAGATCGTGCGCGTGCCCAGTTCGGCGCGCACGGGACCAACGTGTGCCATGGCCGGATGATGCATCGGGGCCATCATGAAGGCGATGCCGGCACTTTCAAGTGCGTGTTCCACCACGTCCGGTCCGACCATGACGTTCACGCCCATTTCTGTCAGTGCGTCCGCCGCGCCTGATTTGGAACTGAGGTTGCGGTTGCCATGTTTGGCCACGGGCACGCCCGCGCCCGCCACCACAAAGGCCGTTGCCGTTGAAATGTTAAGCGTGCCTTTGCCGTCACCACCGGTGCCGACGATGTCCATGGCGCCCTCGGGCGCACGCACCTTGTTGCACTTGGCACGCATCACGGCAGCGGCGGCGGCGTATTCGTCCACGGTCTCACCGCGCGTGCGCAACGCCATCAGAAATCCGCCCATTTGGGCCGGTGTCGCCTCACCCTCGAACAGCGTGGTAAACGCGGTTTCGGCCTCGGCGCGGGTCAACGCACGGTCTGCGGCGGCCCCGATCAGCGGTTTCAGACTGTCGCTCACGCGGGCACCTGCATCGTGTCCAGAAAGTTTTTCAAAAGAGCATGGCCATGTTCCGAAGCAATTGATTCCGGATGAAATTGAACGCCGTGGATGGGCAGGTCCTTGTGCTGCAACCCCATGATGGTGCCATCCTCCAGGTGTGCCGTCACCTCCAGAACATCCGGGCAGCTTTCCCGATCCACGACCAGTGAATGGTACCGCGTCGCGCCGAAAGGTGAGGGCAACCCGGAAAAAACGCCTTGGCCCGCATGGTGCATCAGACCCGCCTTGCCGTGAACGATGTCAGAATGGCGCACCACCTGACCACCAAAGGCCTGTCCGATGGCCTGATGCCCCAAGCACACGCCCATCAGCGGCGTGCAAGTTTCCGCAGCCGCCGCGATCAAGGCCAGGCAAATGCCCGCCTGATCGGGATATCCCGGACCGGGCGACAACAGAATACCGGCCGGATTCATCGCCATGGCGTCCTGCACGTTCAACGCGTCATTGCGGTGGACGACCACGTCGGTGCCCAACTCGCCGACGTAGTGCACCAGATTATACGTGAAACTGTCGTAGTTATCGATCAGCAGCAGCATCTTGCCCGCTTTCCCGTAATTTCTTGTGTTTTTCAGGGGTAGAGCCCCGGGTGTCAGTCGCGATATACTTGCTCAGGCTTGCACGGCAGCGTCAAGAGGCGCAAAGATGTAAAGAAACAAATACGAGGGCAAAAGCAGTGCTACGCGGATATTTGGCAGGGCTCCTTTCCGGCACGGTCGTGTCGGGATTGGCGCTTGGGGCGATTTCATTGCTGTCGGAGGTGCCTGGCGCGCGGGCGCCCGAGGCAACAGCGGTGGAAGTTCCGGCAGGATCGGAATTCGATCAATCGCGCGAGGACGGTCAGGCGCAGTTGCCCCGACTTCAGCAAACCCCGACACCCGACGATGTGCCGCAGGTCACCGCGCCAGCGCCCGATGATCTCAGTTCCTTGGAAGGTGCGGATACCACATCGACCACCGCGCCCCAAACCGGCGAGGCGGACGTTGCAGGGCTTAGCGCGCCGGACGCGCCGGAAGGCGGTTCCGGAATAGCGGTCGACAGCGACAGTCCGGTACTGCCCAACCCGCAGGCGAATGCACCCCAGGCGCCCGGCGACGAAGAAGATCTGTCGATTTCGACGGAACCCGCACAGCCTGTTCAACCCGAACCGACAGAAGAAACAGCCGCGTTCCCGCAGGACGACGAAACGACCGAACGTGCTCCGGACGCACAATCGCAGACAACGCCATCAGACCCGCAGCCGCAGACCACGCCATCCGAACCGGAACCCGAGTTGGCGCAGGATCAGGATGCTGAGACGGAAACAGAGAACGACATCGCGGAAGTCCCGCAAACGCCCGAGCCAGCACAAGACGACCCCGAGCCGTCCGGCACCATCGGAGATCTGGCGCAAGGGGTGACCACCAATCGCCTGCCGACAGCCGGTGACACGGGTCAGGAGGCCGCGGTGGTGGAAACGCCCGGCCTTGCTGAGGCGGAAGGTGCCGATGCCGAACCGTCCGAGGATACACGCCCGCCGATTGCCAAGTTTGCGGCCGAATTCGAAAACCCGGATGACAAGCCGCTAATGTCGATCATCTTGATTGATGACGGGTCTAGCCCGATTGGCCCGGAAGCCTTGGCCGATTTCCCGTATCCATTAAGCTTTGCGGTGGATGCCGCTATGCCCAATGCCGCGGACCGGGCGGCCAGATACCGTGCGGCAGGGCTTGAAGTCCTGGCCATGACAAACCTGCCGGAAAACGCGGCACCGGTGGATGCGGAAGTGTCGATGGAAACCTATCTGGCCGCCGTGCCCGAAGCGGTTGCCGTCTTTGAGGGCACGGGCACAGGGCTTCAGTCAAGCCGCGCCGCCAGCGAGCAACTGGCGCCCATTTTGCTATCCAGCGGTCACGGCCTAGTCATGTTTCCCAACGGATTGAACACAGCCCAAAAGCTGATTGCGCGCGAAGGCGTGCCCTCGGCCACTGTGTTTCGCGACTTCGATGCGAAGAATCAAAGTGCCAGTGCCATCCGCCGGTTCCTGGACCAGGCCGCGTTCCGTGCGGCCCAGGAAGAGCAGGGGGTGATCATGGTGGGCCGTCTGCGACCTGAAACGATCAGCGCGTTGTTGTTGTGGGGATTGCAGGATCGTGCAGCGTCGGTGGCGCTTGCGCCGGTGTCGGCGGTGTTGACCGCCGAGTAAACAAATGCCGTCCGGCTTTGATCAGACGTATCCGCGGGGCACAGCGGTTTTGCCCATGCGTGTCACAGGCGGCAATCAGGTTGCCGGAAGATGGCACACGGCCTCGATGTTGTGCCCGTCGGGGTCAAGAACGAACGCACCGTAGTAATTGTCGTGGTAATGCGGTCTCAGGCCGGGCGCGCCATTGTCGGTTCCGCCCGCGCCAAGTGCAGCCGCATGGAACGCATCGACGCTTGCGCGGTCGTTGCTCTGCAGCGCGATGTGAAGCATGCCCGTTGTCGCGTTCTCTTCCACCAGCCAAAACCATGGCCGATCGTCACCGTAACCCGTCACCCTGACCCCGTCGGATTGGTCCAAAGGCAAGTCAAACAACCGGGTCACGCCAAGAGGGGCAAAGGCGCGATCATAAAATTCCACGGACCGGGAAAAATTGCTTACGCCGATAGTGATATGATCGATCATCGGGCCTCTCCCTTAGTTTGCGGATGCCTAAGATAAGGCAAGGTGTAACAGACAATTTTCCGGGCGGATGGGCAATCTCGCTTACCAATGATCTGCCGGGCAGGGTACAGCCAAATTGCCCGTCACTCAGTGTTTCGCGCCTGGGGTCGGGTTGGCTTGACCTCTCGCCATTCTCCCGGGGCGATGCCGTCAAGGTCCCAATCTCCTATGCGCCAACGTACCAACCGCAGGGTGGGATGGCCAATATGCGCCGTCATGCGGCGCACTTGTCGATTGCGGCCTTCGGAAATCGTAATCTCCAGCCAGCAATCCGGCACGGATTTGCGAAACCGTACCGGCGGATCGCGTTTCCAAAGCGCAGGTGGTTCAATCTGCCGTACCTGCGCAGGCCGGGTCGGGCCATCCTTCAGATCCACGCCGCGCCGCAGGGCGTCCAACGCCCCGTCATCGGGCACGCCTTCAACTTGCACAAGGTAGGTCTTCTGCGTCTTGAATTTGGGGCTGGAAATTCGGGCTTGCACCTTGCCGTTGTCGGTCAGGATCAACAATCCCTCACTGTCGCGGTCCAGTCGTCCTGCCGGATAAACCCCCGGCACGTCAATGAAAGACGAAAGCGTCGGTCGCGGACTTCCTTCGGTGCCTTTGTCGGTGAATTGTGACAAAACGCCGAAGGGCTTGTTGAACAGCAGAATGCGTGTCACGCGCGCCGCGGGACCGCGCAACGGAACCGCCTACGCATTGTCATCACCGGTAAACCGACCCGCATCCTCGGCCGCACGGCGGATGGCGTTCGATTTGTGCACGGTTTCCATGTATTCAGCTTCTGGATCGCTGTCATAAACGACGCCGCCCCCGGCCTGGATATAGAGTTTTTTATCCTTCACCACCGCCGTGCGCAGCGCGATGCACACATCCATATCGCCGTTGCAGCTAAAGTACCCAACGCCACCGCCGTAGACGCCGCGCTTTTCCGGCTCAAGCTCGTCAATGATCTCCATCGCGCGCACCTTTGGCGCGCCCGAAACGGTGCCCGCTGGCAATCCGGCTAGCAGGGCCGACAGAGCGTCGTGGTCGTCGCTCAATTCTCCGACCACGTTCGATACGATATGCATGACGTGGCTGTAGCGCTCGATAATGAATTCTTCGGTTGGACGCACCGTGCCGATCTTGGCCACGCGCCCAACGTCGTTACGACCCAGATCCAAAAGCATCAGATGCTCGGCCAGTTCTTTGCCGTCAGCCAATAGGTCGGCCTCATGCGCGCGATCTTCCTCCGGGGTCGCGCCCCGCGGGCGGGTGCCGGCAATCGGCCGGATCGTGACCTCGCCATCCATCACCCGCACCAGAATTTCAGGACTGGCCCCGACCACCTGAAACCCGCCGAAGTTGAAGTAGAACATGAAGGGTGACGGGTTGGTACGCCGCAGACTGCGGTAGAGCGCGAAGGGAGGCCGGGTGAATTTCTGCGTCCACCGCTGGCTTGGCACGACCTGAAAGATGTCACCGGCGCGGATATACTCCTTGGCCTTTTCCACTGCGGCCTTGTAGCTGTCGCGGGTGAAGTTCGACACCGGGGCGGTTTCCTTGTCCGCCTCCCCCAAATCACGCGCCTGTTGCGGCATGGCGCGTTCCAGATCGCGCACCGCGTCCATCACACGCTCGGCGGCCTGCGCATAGGCGGCTCGGGCCGACTGGCCGCTGCTGACCCAGGCCGGGGCCACGACGATCACTTCGCCCTTGACCCCGTCCAGCACGGCCACCACGGAGGGGCGCATCATCACGGCATCGGGCAGCCCCAGCGGGTCGGGGTTCACATTCGGCAGATGCTCTACCAGACGGATCATGTCATAGCCCAGATACCCAAAAAGGCCGGCGCTTGCAGCGGGCAGGTCTTCGGGCAGATCAACCCGGCTTTCCGCGATCAGCGCGCGCAGCGTATCCAGCGGGTCCCCATCCTGCGCTTCAAAGGCCTGCGCGTCAAAACGGGCTTGCCGGTTGATGCGGCTGGTCTCGCCGTGGCATTGCCAAATCAGGTCCGGCTTCATGCCGATGATCGAATATCGTCCACGGACTTCGCCGCCCGTCACGGATTCGAGCATGAACGCATCTTGTGCCGCCCCGGTCAGCTTGAGCATAAGAGATACCGGCGTGTCCAAATCGGCCGCCAGCCGGGCGAAAACGATCTGGTTCTTGCCGGCCTCGAACTGGGCGGCAAACGCGTCAAAGGCCGGTGTCAGTTCCACGAAACGGCGTCCTTACTGGAAATTGGAGTGCACGGCATTCAGAGCGCCTTCATCCAGTTCCACACCGGCACGTGTGCGAATGTCATTCGCCAGGATCTGGAACAAGTCTTGCGCCACACCGCCTGCGGCTTCGTTTTCGAGAAACTGCTCGATTTCCTGAAGATCTGGATCCTCTGGGTCGGGGCCCTGAATAGCATTGAGTTTCAGAACGAACACGCGCCCCGGCCCCTCGACCAGTTCGACGCCACCTTCCTGCATGTTGAAAACGGTCTCGATAAAGCTGGCAGGGGCTTCTGCGATGAAGCCGCGGCGGGTCACCTCTTGCGTGCCGGACACCTCCAGCTCCACATCGGCAAACCCCTGACCGGACTCAAGTTGCGCGACCTTTGGCTGAACCATTTCTGTCAGCAGCGCGGTGATCTGTGCATTTTCCCACGCGGCGGCGACGGCTTCGCGCACGGTGTCAAGCGGTTGCACAGTGGGCGGAACCACCTCGTCGAGGCGTATCGCGAAGATGCCACCGTCTTCCAACTCGGCAACTTCGGGATAGTTGTCGGTGGTGATCGCGGCGGCGGCGGCGCGAAACGCCTCATATGCTGCGATGTCATCGGACATGCCGGGGTGCCAACTGATCTGGCCCGTCTGCATGTCTGTTTCATTGGCCAGGTCTTCGACCGTCGCACCGCCAGCCAACAGATCATCTACGGCCTCGATTTCGGCTTCGATCACCCGGCGCGCCCGATCCAGTGCGAGCGCATCGCGCAACTGCGGCACGGCCTCTTCGAACGGGGTCTCTTGCGCGGCCAACGCGGCATTCACGCGAAAAAGCGCTGGCCCCAGACCCGTGGTCAGTGGACCAACGACCTGGGATGTTTCGGCTGCAAAGACCGGCTCGGCGATATCGCCCAGATCGGTCTTGGCGACGACACCGAGATCTGCATCAGACAACTCCAGACCGCGCTCGGCGACGAGGTCCTCAAACGTGGCTTCGCCGTCTGTCACACGCGCAAGTGCGGCTTCGGCCGCCGCCTGATCGGGGTAAATCAGCCGTTCGACCAAGCGACGCTCGGGCTGGACGAATTCGCCGCGGCGCGCCTCATAGGCATCGCGCAGGGCGGTTTCGTCCACCTCGACCGTGTCGATGATCATGTCGGGGGTCAGCCACGAATAGCTGATGCGCTTGGTTTCCGGTTGCGTAAACGCTTCGGGGTTTTCCGTGTGATAGGCCACCAGATCAGCCTCGGTCGGAACGGGTACGCCAACGTCCAGATCATCACGATCCAGCAGACTCCACTCGATGCTGCGCCGCTCTCCCAGATATTCGACCATGGTGTCGGTATAGCTTTCCGGCATGTTCACCCCGGCCAGCACGGCCGCCTGCAGGAAGCTGCGGGCAATGTCGCGGCGGGTGTCCTGTTCGAACTGACGTTCGTTCATGCCCTGCTGTTCCAGCGTAAAACGATAGGCCTCGCGATTGAACGCGCCGTCAACGCCGGTGAACTGGCGCATCCCAAGAATCGTGTCCCTGAGGTTCTCATCGCCCACGGACAGCCCGCTGATGATCGTTTCATGATCAAAAGCCGCTTGCACGATCAGTTGCGACAGCACGAGTTGGTCGAGGTTGAGCGCGCGTGCTTGGGCAAAGCTGATGCTTTCGCGGCGGCTGGCCTCTTCTGCGCGGATTTCGGTCTGCAGGCCTTGGAAGTAATCCGTGACACTGATATCTGCCTCGCCCACCTGACCCACGGTGCGCAATGTTCCCGACAGGCTGGTGACACCGAACCCGCCAAGGCCCAGAATCAGCAGGCCCATAAGGATCCAGACCAGTGGTTTGGTGATGCTTTTGCCAGCCATGAAAACCCCGTCAGACAGCGATGCGTGCAATGGTCCCGACTGTCTAAGCTCAGTCCGCGTTGGGGGCAAGGGGCCAGCTGAGACCGGCCAACCTGTCAAACAGAACGCCGATTTCCGCACGGTTCACATTGGCAAAGGCAACGCGCAGCTGGCGGGTGCCGTCGGCGTCGCCATCGGGTTGGAACATCGTGCCGGGCAAAAGCAGAATTCCGACGTCGCGCACCAGCTTTTGCGCAAGGGTGTTCGACGGCATGTCAAACGGGTGCTGCATGTAGGCAAAATACGCCCCGCATCCCAAAAGTTGCCAGCCCTTAGCCTGCAGCTTGGGCATGTTGTCTTCAATCGCGGCGCGGCGGTCCAGAATTTCGGCGCGTTCTCCGGCCAGCCACTGGCCAAGGTTCTGCATTCCCCAAAGGGCAGCAATCTGGCCAAGCTGGTTGGGGCAGATCGTGACCGTGTCCAGAAACTTTTCAGCTTCGGCCAGCCGGTCACGACTGGCCACCATGGCCCCGACGCGATGTCCGGTCAGGCGATAGGCCTTGGAAAAGGAATAAAGCTGGACAAGTGTCTTGTCCCAATCAGGATCTTCAAACAGATCATGCGGTGCACCATTTCGGGCATCAAAATCACGATAAGTCTCATCCACGATCAGTGCGATGCCCCGGCGTTGTGCCAGTTCGTAGAAGGATCGCAAAAGGTCGGCGGGGTATTCCACGCCGCCCGGATTGTTAGGGGTGACCAGGGAAACCGCACGCGTGCGCTCGGTCATAAGGCGTTCTGCGCGCTCTGGATCAGGCAAAAGCCCGTCGCCGGTCGCCAGTGGCACCGCTTTGACGCCTACCATGTCCAGCCACATTTTATGGTTGAAATACCAAGGGGTTGGAAGAAGAACTTCATCTCCTTCTGTGCAAAGAGATGCGATCGTTGCGCTGAAGGCTTGGTTGCAGCCGGAGGTGATGGCCACTTGTGCGGCCTCGACCGCGCCGCCATACGCGGCGCGCCACGTCATGGCGACTTCTTCGCGCAAGTCCGCGCGGCCCAAGACCGGGCCGTAAAGATGCGCCTGCGGCGTGTTGAGCGCGGCCTCGGCAATCACTTCGCGCAATGCCTGGGGCGGTGGGTCAACCGGGGCGGCCTGACTGACATTGATCAGCGGCCGGTGGTCCGGAAACTCCACGCCTTCCAGCCAGCGGCGGGCTTCCATCACCGGCGGTGAAAACGTAGTTTGCGTGCGGCTTAGCATGTATTGCTCCCCTTAGGCCCCGCGATAGGGTTCGACATATTGCAATGCCATGTCCCATGGGAAGAAAATCCAGGTGTCTTGGCTGACCTCGGTGACGAATGTGTGCACCAGTTCTCGACCTTGTGGCTTGGCATAAACCGTGGCGACGTGGGCCTTTGGCAAGGCGGCGCGCACCACTTCCAACGTGCGTCCCGTGTCCACCAGATCATCGATGATCAGAACACTTGTTCCATCGCCTACCAGGTCCTTGTCCGGCGATTTGATCACCACCGGCTCACTTTGGGTCTGGTGGTCATAGGATTTAACGCTGATCGTATCAACGGCCCGGATGTCCAGTTCGCGCGCCACGATCATGGCGGGCGCCATGCCGCCGCGTGTGATGGCCACAACGGCGCGCCAACCTTTGTCTTCGGGTGCTTCGTCCTGCAACCGCCAGGCCAGCGCACGCGCATCGCGATGCAATTGATCCCAACTGACGTGAAATCCCTTTTCATGCGGCAGGCGGTCGGTCATGTGGCGCAGTCTCCCTTTTGGCCTTCGCGCATAGCGCAAAGCCGCTCAGAACAAAAGCGAGTCTTTGTCTGATCGCCCATGCGCGGTAGCGTTTTACGAGCCTGACGGAGAGTACGGAGATGGCGGCGCGTATCCTGACATCGCGGTGGCGAATCGAGGCCACGATCGAAGAAGTGGCCGAGGCATTGGGTGACGTAGAACGCCTTACCGAGTGGTGGGGTGACGTTTATCTGAGCGTCAATGTCCTTGATCCCGGCGATGAGAATGGATTGGGTCGCAAGGTTGCGTTCCACAGTCGCGGGAAACTGCCCTACACGCTGCGCTGGCAAGGCACCGTGATCGATGTCGAGCCGCCGCGCAGCTGGACGATCCGGGCCGAGGGCGATCTGGCCGGGCAGGGGGTATGGACCCTGACACAGGACGGACCTGTCGCCGACATCGTCTACGACTGGACGGTCGACGTGGAAAAGCCGTGGATGCGGGTTTTGGCTCCGTTTCTCTGGCCTGCCTTTACGGCGAACCACAAATGGGCGATGGCGCGGGGTGAAGAAGGCTTGCGAAACGAGATCGCGCGGCGGCGCAGTACCTGAGTGTCAGGACTTTTCGATGTCCGGCGCATCGACCGCCTTCATGCCAACAATGTGATAGCCGGCATCCACGTGCAGGTTCTCGCCGGTCACACCGCTGCCCAGATCGCTAAGCAGATACAGCGCCGAATTGCCGACATCGTCGATCGAGACGTTGCGGCGCAAGGGAGAGTTGAGCTCGTTCCATTTCAGGATATAGCGGAAGTCCCCGATACCACTGGCCGCCAAGGTCTTGATCGGACCGGCAGAAATGGCGTTGACGCGGATGCCGTCCTTGCCCAGGTCTTCGGCCAGGTACTTGACCGAGGCCTCAAGCGCCGCCTTGGCGACACCCATAACATTGTAATGCGGCATCACCTGCTCTGCGCCGTAGTAGGTCAGAGTTAGCATCGCACCGCCGTCTGACATCATCTTTTCGGCCCGGGCGGCAACGGCGGTGAACGAATAGACCGAGATGTCCATCGTCATCAGGAAATTGTCGCGGCTGGTGTCCACATAGCGGCCGCGCAATTCGTTCTTGTCGGAAAACCCGATGGCATGCACAAGAAAGTCCAGTTTGCCCCAGCGTTTTTCAAGCTCTGCAAACAAACCATCAACCGACGTCATGTCGCCCACGTCACAGGGAAGGATGACGTCGCTACCCA
>JBCBTE010000041.1:0-20027 GCA_039818805.1 Pseudomonadota bacterium | reverse complement strand
CGGTGCGGGTGGATCAGGGTCGCAAGGATTTCTGGCAGAAAAAGTAAACGCGCCCGTCGCTGCACGGATCTGGTCGCTGAACGGCCTATTGTCGCGCGTTTTGGATTACGTACGTTTTGCCCCTAAAAAAGTACGTAACGTACGTTTTCGGTGGGTGTGACGGGACCACCGCGACCGTTTGGTTTTCTCATTCCCGAGGACCTGTATATACAGGTGGGCGCCAGGTAACCAGGCCAGGGCCAGGACAGAGCCAGCTCCCTCGGAATTGCTTAAGGCCACCGGAATGCAACCGTTCACGAGAAGGGCAGAACCCGCCACCCGACATAGGTAAGCCGTTCACATGGGCGCGACAAGGGGCGATTATTCTTCTTTTGAAACAAAGCCATAGTCGCGCAACTGTTCCGGTAGCAGCACGTATATCTCGTCCGGTGGCGTGCTCAGGGCATGGGTCATGACCAGGGGGTCGATGCCCATTTCATCCAGGTAAATCATCACCTCGCCTTGGCCCGCTTGGATGTCTTCGACCGCGAAAGAGGCAGGCAGGATGGTGCTTTCGCCAAAGTAATGTTGGTGAACCCCCACCTGCGCGGCCTCGTCAACCTCGCGCACCCGACCGCCAACAAGCAGGTAAGGGCATGCAGAATAACAGAATTCTCCGGCCAGCATGCGGGTGTTGATACCGGTTTCGCGCAGGTACCGGCCAAGCGTCAGCGCGTCGCTGACCGTCCCGCCCGGCGATTGCAGGATCAGCCACTCAGGCTTTGGGGCGGCGTCATCCAGCAGTTTGATCACCCGCTCGGCATCGCCATCCGCAATGCCTCCTTCCAGCCGGTAGGTGGTACTGTCGACTTGGCTAAGTGTCAGTCTTTGCGGTATTTTCCCCGGGTCGCGCGCCGGTCGGGTCACGGGGCGGTCGCGGATCGGACGGAACAGGCGCCGCTGGTCCCCGGGGCGCACGGGCTCGGTCAATCGTGGCGCGTCCGGCCCCAAACCTGGCAGGGACAGCCGGGCCTGTTGCACATCTCCCATGACCAGCATTGCGCCCACACCCACCTGAAAAATCAGCGTACCGGTCAGGATGCGCGCCACCAAAGGTCCGTGTTTGCCAGGTTTTTTTGGGCCCGTCATGAGGTGGTGCCGGTGATGCGTTTGACCTTGTCATGCTTGGGCTCGGACGTATGATGGGAGTGTTCCGGATCGCCGTCTTCGATGTCTCGCGCCAACGACAGTGCAGCCCGCAACTCGGCCACCGTCATCGTGTCTTCTACCGCGGTGCCGTCCCGCATCGTGCGGATCATGCCATGTGTGATCGCAAGGATCAGCACAAGAACTGCGGGCAGCAGGTCAATCGCGATGGCCCCGGCCCAGGAGGGCACGAAGTTCCCCGCATAGAGGATCACCGCATCGGCAGCGGAAATGGGCGTGTACGTGACTTCGGGGGCTGGTTCCAGCGCAGCAACGGTGGTTGCGGCACGTTCCAACGTGGTGGCACGCTGGCCCAGCACTTCGAGCACCGATGTGATCGTGGCGGCTTGATCACTGCGTCCTGCGGCGGTGCTGCTGTCGAGTTCAGGAAGCACAACCGAGGCCGCAAGATCCTGTGCCGCCCTTTCCACCAGGGGGGCCACGGTCAGTTGGCGCATCTGCGTGATCAGACCCTGAAGCCGCACGGCCGCTTCGGAGAACTCGACCGAGCGCGCCTCGACCGCTCCCGGTTCAACTGTCAGCGCGCGCATCCGGCTAAGGATCACATTGCCTTCGGCGAAGGCGGTTTGCACCAGCGGCGTCTGCTCGGCAATCTGCGTTTCCAATGCCGAAAGCTCTGCCGATTTCTGGCGTAACACCCGAAACACGGCGCCGCGACCCGCAAGGCCTGAAAGGTTGCCAGTGGCCTCCTGTTCGCTGAGATCTTCGAAGGACTGGCGCACGCGCGCAACATCCCGTTGCAACGCTTGTCCCGTCAGTGCGATTTCGTGAGCGCGTTCAAGGCTTTGCTGGTAGTCCTGTACGGTCTTGGCAAGGTGCTGCTCCACCGCTGCGGACCCTGCGAGCGCCGCTGCGTTCAACCAACTGGACATGGCCACGATGGCCAGGGAACCAAGACCCATCGCACCCAGAAGGCCGACGCGCGCCCGCGCGCCCGTAACCGCCGGGAAAAGCCGCAGAAGATAAGACCAGAAGACGAAGATGCCGACGGAAACCGCGACCGAATAGGCCAGCGCGGCAAACGTGGACATGGCACCGGTATCATCCAGAAGCGACGAGACGCCGAGGTAGGTGTAGATGCCCGAGGCGACGGCCAGCACGCCAAGGGCCGTGCCAGAGAACGTGCTCAGCCATTCGAGATGTCCTTCGAGGTCTTTGGCGTAACGCGCACCGCGCGCGCGAGAGGTTTCTGTCGTCTTGTCTGACATGTAACGGGCCTTTTCCTAACGCACGGTTCAAGATCAGTTGGCCGAAACGCCGATCTTAACAAGTATGAATTGGTTGGTGAAACCTGCAAGGCAATAGGGCGTGATCGGCAGTTTCTGTGCAGAAGATAACCTGTGTTCCTGATATGTTCTTGACTTGAGTTGCGAAGGGCGGGAAGCTGTTGAAAGTTGCGAATGGGCGGATGTAGTCGGTCTGTGATCGCACTCAGTGTGAGCCAAAACCTTAAACTGAATTAAAGGAAGACCAATGAAACATGTTGCGGTTCCCGCCTGCGCGTCACGTGCAGCTTGGTGTGGTTCGGCGCCCCAATTCAGGGGCGGGTCTTTCAATTTCGACCGCAGGGATGGCCAGATCATCATAACCGGCAATGCCGCGGCGGACCTTTCGAAAGACGTCATCGGCCAATCTGTGGTCAACCCGGTTTGCGCACCGAACGCGCTTGAGATCGCCGAGTTTATGATGGAACCGCGCTGCGATGGCACCAATGCCGTGCGCGCCGTGTGCAGCTGAGGCCAGATGCAACCGGTTCGGACACATATCGATTTACAGCCCGGTCAGCTTCTGGCGCGGGGCGTATGCCGGCATTTGCTAAGCTATGACTTTGCAACGGTTGAAGAATTCACCCCTGAAAGAGGCAAGCGCGTGGATGTCATGGCGCTTGGCCCCAAGGGGGAAATCTGGGTGGTGGAGTGTAAATCGAGCCGTGCCGACTTTGCGTGCGATGCGAAGTGGGATGGCTATCTTGAATGGTGCGACCGGTATTTCTGGGCAGTGGATGAAGCGTTTCCAACGGATCTATTGCCTGAAGGGACCGGGTTGATCATCGCGGATGGCTATGACGCACAGATCATCCGCATGGCGCCGGAAAACAAGCTGGCAACGTCCCGGCGCACGGCGCTGACGAGACGGTTTGCGCGGCATGCTGCATTGCGCTTGCAGGGTGCGCGTGATCCGGGGTTATGATCTTCGGGCTTCGGCTGCTTTGGCGGCGGCCAGGATTTCTTCTGCGATGTCGCGGGCCTCTTCCGGATCGAAATCCATTGGAATTTCGACCTGGCCTGCCTCGACGAACAAACGCACCATGCCCTGATCAGTGGGGCCGATTTGCAGATTTGCCTCGACGTCGCGTTCTGTGTTGATGCCCATGGCGGCCTCCTGTCCGAGAAGGTGGGACGTAGCGGTTCAGTACTTGAAATTCAAGACGCTTCGCGGTTCGATCATGCAATGAACGAGATTCGCCTGCGACAGTTTCAACCCGAGGATGCGCCTTGGGTCACAGCGCAGCACGGACGTTTGTACATGCAGAACGAGGGATTTGACGAAACGTTCGAACCGGTTGTTGCGGGTATTCTGAACGAATTCATGCTTATGCACGATCCCCATACAGAACGCGGTTGGATCGCCCATAGAGGCAAAGCCAGGCTTGGCTCTGTCTTTTGCACGCGAGAAGGTGCGCAGACAGCGCGACTTCGGCTATTTCTGGTGCTGCCCGAGGCGCGGCGGACCGGACTTGGCCGACGCATGGTGCATACGCTTTTGGAATTCGCAAACACCGTTGGTTACAAGCGCGTCCGGCTCAACACCCATGAAAGCCATGTGGCGGCCTGCGCCTTGTACCGTGCGATGGGATGGCAGCTTGTCGAGCAAATCCCGGTACATAACTACGGCCGCGATCTGGTCGAGCAAACCTGGGAATTCACGTTCTAAGAGACTTGCAATCGAAAGCTCCTAAAGTTAAATCCATCGTCAGTGCCGCCTTAGCTCAGTTGGTTAGAGCGCCTGATTGTGGATCAGGAGGTCCCCCGTTCGAGCCGGGGAGGTGGTACCACCTTCTAGCTACTGCGATATCTCGATCTGGATCGACTGGCGCAATTCGCCCGTCTCATCGTTGAAAATCAGGATCTCGTTGTCAGTTGTTACAACCGCATACCAGCCGTCCCCACGGGTGAAGGCACTGGGCGTACTGCCATCGGGCAGGGTAATCAAGTCAGGCAGTTTGGGCCCGAAAGCTTCGGAGAACTTGGTGACAAAGAGAAACACGATGACTAGAAATCCGACAATCATAACCGCTGTCAGCACAGTCACCAGCAGGCGCAGGTATTTCACCAACCCTGCGTCGACCGGCTGAGGCTCTGGAGTGTCACTCATGGGCTCTGCCCCTCAGAAAACTGTGCTGTCGGTTCGGATCGGCGCCGATCCACCGCCCCGCCTTGATAAGGCGCTTGCCCGGGATGTGCCAGAGGGGGCGTCGCTGTCACGTACGCGGCTGGCGCGACTGATTGCCGATGGCTGCGTGGCCCAGGCCGGGCAAACCGTGACCGATCCCAAGGGGAAGGTGGCCGAAGGTGATATCATTGACATTACCGTGCCGATGGCTGCCGAGGTCGACGTCGTCCCGCAGGACATCCCGCTGCAGGTTGTGTTTGAAGATGAAGACCTGATTGTGGTTAAAAAGCCTGCTGGCATGGTCGTACACCCCGCGCCGGGCAGTCCGGACGGGACGTTGGTCAATGCGTTGCTGCATCATTTCGGCGACGACCTGTCGGGGGTGGGCGGTGAGAAACGCCCCGGGATCGTGCACCGGATCGACAAGGATACCAGTGGGTTGCTGGTGGTGGCGAAATCCGATCGCGCCCATCATGGTCTGGCCGCGCAATTCGAAGCGCATCGTGTGGAGCGCAAGTATCTGGCAATTGTGCACGGCGTGCCCGATGCGGGCGATCCGCGTCTGCGCGGCATCAAGGGCGTCAGTTTCGAGCCGGGCAACATCCTCAAGCTGACCACGCAACTGGCCCGGCACAAGACCGACCGGCAGCGTCAGGCGGTTCTTTTTCAGGGTGGTCGACATGCAGTAACACGCGCACGGATCGTGGAACCGTTCGGACACCCGCCGCAATTGGCCTTGATCGAATGCTGGCTGGAGACTGGCCGTACACACCAGATCCGCGTACATATGGCCCATGCTGGCCATGGTTTGGTCGGTGATCCGGTGTATGGCGGCCGACGCAAACTGAATGCCAAGGCGCTTTCACAGGCGGGGTTTGCCGCCGCAACAGGTTTTTCACGACAGGCCTTGCACGCCGCTGTTTTGGGCTTTGAGCATCCGGTTAGTGGCCAAATGACTCGGTTCGAGGCGGAATTACCTAAGGATATGAATGTCTTGCTGGGCGCCTTGCGTCAGCCGGATTGACAACGGAATGTAACACTGTTCGCACGCTTGCGTGAGAGTGCTGTCACACCTCTGGACGCTTGAGCGTTGTCGCTACATTATAAATTGAACAAAACAGTTCACTTATCTTGAAGCAGTGCGCGAACACACCTATATGAATGTTAACATAATAAACATTGGAGGGTCAGACGTATGAGCAATTATGCAAATCTTCCCGCGCCATCACCAGAGGCCGGTCTGAACCGATATCTACAGGAAATCCGCAAGTTCCCGCTTTTGGAGCCGGAACAGGAATACATGCTGGCCAAGGCCTGGGTCGAAAAGGAAGACACCGACGCGGCCCATCAAATGGTGACAAGCCATCTGCGCTTGGCGGCCAAGATAGCGATGGGCTACCGCGGCTACGGTTTGCCGCAGGCCGAGGTGATTTCCGAAGCGAATGTCGGCCTGATGCAGGCTGTAAAGCGGTTTGACCCCGAAAAGGGCTTCCGGTTGGCGACCTACGCCATGTGGTGGATTCGTGCCAGCATTCAGGAGTACATCCTGCGAAGCTGGTCGATGGTCAAGCTGGGCACTACGAGTGCGCAAAAAAAGCTGTTCTTCAACCTGCGCAAGGCCAAGGCCCGCATCGGCGCGTTGGAAGAAGGTGACATGCACCCCGACAACGTCGCTCGCATTGCACATGATCTGGGTGTGACCGAGGACGAAGTGATCTCGATGAACCGCCGGATGTCCGGTGGGGATGCGTCGCTGAACGCCACTGTCGGCTCTGAAGGCGAAGGCACGATGCAATGGCAGGACTGGTTGGAGGACGAGGATGCCGACCAAGCCGGTGACTATGAGAAGCGCGACGAGTTGGAAGCAAGGCGCGAATTGCTGGCCGAGGCGCTGGATGTTTTGAACGAACGTGAAAAAGACATCCTGACCCAACGGCGACTGAGCGAGACATCCGTAACGCTGGAAGAACTGAGCGGCCAGTATGACGTCAGTCGCGAACGCATCCGCCAGATCGAGGTGCGTGCTTTTGAGAAACTGCAAAAACGCATGCGCTCGCTTGCGCAGGAAAAAGGCATGATGGCTTCGGCCTGAGCTGAATCTCTGACACTTGAACAAGGCCCCTTTCGATTGCCGGGAGGGGCCTTATTCTATGACGGTGAGTCGTTTTTGAAGGTCACTTTATCCGTGCGCATTGTCATTCTTTTCAGTCTCGTTGTGCTGACATCCTGCGCGCCGCGCAATGCCGCGCAATATGGCCCCACCGTGCCCGAGGCGCAGATCGCGAAGGTCTTTGTGGCCACGCAAAAGGCGCTGGACCGAACCGGGGGCACATTTGGAGACCGTCGAACAGGCGAGATGCGGTATTTCCGAGCCGACGTGTCAATTCCGCCGACCCACCAACCGGGACGCGTCGAATGGCCGGAAGGCCCGCCCGATGCCGCCACGGACTTCGTTGTGGCCGACACCCGCATTTACGACAGCAGCAACTCGTTTCTGCGCGATATCAAGGCCGATCGGCCAGGCGTCGAAACCCAGGTCTTTGTGCACGGATACAACAGCACGCTGTCTGATGGCATGTACCGGCTGGCACAGATGCGCACGGATTTTAACGTATCCGAACCTTCGGTGCTTTTCTCCTGGGCCTCGGCGGGTGATCCACGGGGCTATGTCTATGATCGTGACAGCGTGCTTTTTGCGCGGGACGATCTTGAACGGTTGCTGAAACAGCTGACACAGGGCGGGAATGACCGGGTGCTGCTGCTGGCCCATTCCATGGGCTCGCAACTGGTGATGGAAGTGATGCGGCAGGCGGCGCTGCGTGGCGATCGCGCCTTGTTGCGCCGGATCAGCGGTGTGGTGTTGATGTCGCCGGATATCGACCCGGATGTGTTCCGTCGCCAGGCTGAGACGATCGGGGATCTGCCGCAGCCGTTCCTGATTTTCGTGTCGCAACAGGATCGGGCGCTGAGCTTGTCCTCGTTCATCACAGGGCGCAAACCGCGTTTGGGTGTGATCGACAGCCCCGAGGCCGTCGACGGCCTGCCGGTCAGCGTGATCGATTTCACCGCACTTGCCGATGGTGAGGGATTGGACCACGCTGTTGCAACCACCTCGCCAGCGGCTATCTCGGTTCTGCGGGGCATGATCGACCAGGCGAATTCAGGCGCGGGCGCATTTCAGCGGTACATGGTGCTCACCGCGCAGCCGTGACAATTGCGAAGTGAGCGCTTAGGTTTATGGTCTTAGGAGAATGCCATGGCCGGTGGATGGGCGCGCGACGGCGCGGTTCAGGAACAGATCGACGCCTCGATTGAGGACGAATTGAAGCGGTTGCAAGCGCAACAGCGCCCGGTGGGCGAAAGCCTCACCCATTGTGCGGAATGCGAAGAACCCATCCCCGAGGCGCGCAGACAGGCCATACCCGGCGTAAAGCTGTGCATTGACTGCATGCAGGAGCGGGACGGCGCACGTCAGGTGCGCAGTGGTATCAACCGCCGCGGGTCGAAGGACAGCCAGTTGAAATAGCCCACGGTTTTCTCATTCTTTTGCGTCTGATCCAGGGATCGTCAGGCGCATCACGGTTTCCATGGCGATGCGGCCCTGACGTGGAGGACCGTCTGCGCGCCATCCATGCTTTTCGTAGAGGCGGATTGCACGGGTGTTATGTGCGTCCACGGACAGCCAAAGGTCTGAAATTGTGTAGTGATGGGCGATGTAGGTGGGCAGTTGTTTCAGCAATGCGCGCCCGTGACCTTGCCCCTGGTACTGCGCGCCGATGAGCAGGCCGCGAAAGCCGTGGGTGCCTTGCGGCAGACGTTCCACGGTGCGGGAAAACTGCCGGTCAATCTTGAAGAAGCCAACAACGTCATCGCCCACGCGGACTGCGAAGAAATCCTGATCCGGATCGGCGTCTGCCGTCATCTCGGCGATTGTGCCGACGAAATCGGACTGCGTGGCGGGCAGTTCCAGATGCTGGACCTTGGCCACCTCTGATCGGGGAAGCGGGAAAAGCTGCAGCGTTGGCGGCATGTCCTTGCCGTGCAAATGGCGATAGAGCGGACGGATGTCAAGCGCGGCCACGGCGACGCCCAGCGGGATCATCCAAAAGCCAAGGATCGGTAGAAAGCCGAACACCCCGCCGATGATCAGAACGATCCCGAGGATCAGGCGCAGGCCCGGAGGCACGTTTGAGCGGATGCGGACGAGGGCGCGTTTGAGGCGCCCGCGCCATGTGTGGTTGGCGTCGAGCAGCGGCAGATCCTAGTCCTCCATCGCCTCCAACTGGTCGATGAAGCCCGAGATCATAGCAAGGCCCTTGTCCCAGAAGGCGGGATCCGAGGCGTCGAGGCCAAAGGGGGCCAGAAGGTCCTTGTGGTGCATTGAGCCGCCTGCTTTGAGCATGTCGAAATACTTGTCCTGGAACCCGTCGGGGTTTTCTTCGTAGACGGCGTAAAGCGCATTTACCAATCCGTCGCCGAAGGCGTAGGCGTAGACGTAGAAGGGCGAGTGCACGAAATGCGGGATGTAGGCCCAGAAGGTTTCGTACCCGTCCATGAAATCGAAAGCGGGGCCGAGCGACTCGCCCTGCACGGACATCCACAGCGCGCCGATATCTTCGTGTGTCAGCTCGCCACCACGGCGGGCATCGTGCAATTTGCATTCGAAATCGTAGAAGGCGATCTGGCGCACAACCGTGTTGATCATGTCCTCGACCTTGCCGGCCAGCAGGACCTTGCGTTCGGCATCGTCCTTGGCGCCCTCAAGCATGGTCTGAAAAGTCAGCATTTCGCCGAAAACCGAGGCTGTTTCGGCCAAGGTGAGAGGGGTGGAGGACAGGAGTTCACCTTGCCCTGCCGCCAGAACCTGGTGCACGCCATGGCCCAGCTCATGCGCCAGGGTCATGACATCGCGGGGTTTTCCCAGGTAGTTGAGCATCACGTAAGGGTGCACATCTGTCACCGTGGGATGCGCGAAGGCGCCAGGGGCCTTGCCGGGTTTCACGGCGGCATCGATCCAGCCCTTGTTGAAGAACGGCTCGGCCAGGTCGCCCATGCGCGGGTCAAATGCTGTGTAGGCGTCCATCACCATTTTCTGGGCCGTTGGCCAGTCGATGGTGCGGGTTTCTTCCATCGGCAGGGGCGCATTGCGGTCCCAGACCTGCATCCGGTCAAGGCCCAGCCATTTGCGCTTTAATTCGTAATATCTGTGGCTTAGCTTGGGGTACGCGTCGACCACCGCATTGCGCAGCGCGTCGACCACTTCGGCCTCGACATCATTGGACAAGTGGCGCCCGGTCTGGGCCGTGGGCATGCCGCGCCAACGGTCGATCACTTCCTTTTCCTTGCTTGTGGTGTTGTGAACCCGGGCAAAGATCTTGATGTTCTCCTGAAAAACCCTGGCCAGCTCGCGCGAGGCGGCTTCGCGTTTTGACCTGTCCTGCTCGGTCAGAAGGTTCAGCGTGGCCTCGATGCCCATTTCTTCGCCGTCCACGTCAAACGTCAGCCCGGCGATGGTTTCATCAAACAGCCGCTCCCACGCGTCCCCGACGACGCCCAGATCGTGAAGGAATTTCTCAAGCTCATCCGACAATTGGTGAGGTTTCATTGCTTGGATACGGCGGATAACGGGCGCGTAACGTGCCAGATCGGCATTCTCGGCATACATCGCCTTGAGCGCATCGGTGTCGAGCCGGTTCAGCTCGAGCGTGAAAAACACCAGTGGTGTGGTGTATTTGGTGATTTTTTCCTGAGCATCAGAGAGGAATTTCGCACGTTCCCCATCTGTGGTCAGCTGGTAGTATCGCAGCCCTGCAAAAGACATGACGCGCCCGGCTATGTTGCTGATCTTCTCGTTCCGCTCAATGCATTCCAGCAGACCCGCTGCGTCGAGATCGGCCAGCTTGCCCTCGTATTCTTCGGCGAAGTCGGCGCAAGCCTGTTCCAGCCAGTCCAGGTCACGCTTTAACTCGGCGGCCTCTTCACCGGTGTAAAGATCGTCAAGATTCCACTCTGGCAGATCGCCCAGATTATCGCTGCCCGAGGTGGCGTTGGCGTCGCGGACGGGGAAGGGCAGCTGGAACATTCGGGTCTCCTTTAGACTTTGCTCGGTATGACATAGGGGGGTGCGTGCCGAGGCTCAAGGGAACAAAGCCGCTGTCACCTCGTTTGTCGCACACAGCTTAGCCGTACTGCACCAACATCTCCCGGAGATCTTCGATTGTATTGGCCTCATCCACCGGTTTGTCGTGGCGCCAGCGTTTCATGCGCGGAAACCGCAGCGATACGCCCGACTTGTGGCGGGTGGATTCCGCGATCCCTTCAAAAGCGATTTCGAAAACATGCTCGGCGCGCACCTGACGCACCGGTCCGAAGCGTTGCAACGTGTTCTTGCGCACCCAAGATGTGATCTTGCGGAACTCGTCATCGGTAAGCCCCGAATACGCCTTGGTAAATGGGACAAGCTCGTTCCCGTCGCGCACCGCGAACGTGAAATCGGTGAACAGGTTGGCGCGCCGGCCATGACCTTGCTGGGCATAGATCATCACGGCATCGATGGTAAGCGGGTCCAGCTTCCATTTCCACCAGTCACCCTTTTTGCGTCCCGCGTGATAAACGCTGTCGGCACGTTTCAGCATCAGGCCTTCCGCGCGTTCGTTGCGCGCGGTGTTGCGTGTTTTCCCAAGCGCAGACCAGGTTTTAAACGGGATCAAAGGTGAAGCGCGTACCGGTGCTTCAGTGGGTAAACCCGACAATAACGTATCAAGTGCGGCACGCCGTTCGTCGAAAGGACGGTCACGAAGATCGGTGGCGTTGTGTTCCAGCAAGTCATAGGCCAGCATGATCACCGGCGCCTCTTTGAGCAGTTTCTTGGGTACGGTCTTGCGGCCGATGCGTTTCTGCAGCGCGTTGAAGGGTAACGGCGCCGCGCCGTCCCACGCCACGATTTCACCGTCGATGACAATTCCATCGGGCAGAAAGTCCTTGGCACAGGCCAGTTCGGGGAAGCGGTCCGTCATCAAGTCTTCGCCTCGCGACCAGATGAAATGCTCCGAGCCGCGCAGGATAAGCTGGCCACGGATGCCGTCCCATTTCCATTCCGCGCGCCAGTCGGGTGGGTCTCCGAGTGGCGCAGGCGTTTCATCATCCAGCCCGTAAGCAAGGCAAAACGGGTAGGGGCGTGACAGGTCCGCCGAGGCGTCGGGCGCCTCTATCAAGGTTGCCCAGCTTGTGGTATCCGGTGTCCAGTCGCCCATAAGCCGATGCGCAAGCTCGGCTTCGTCCATCCCGGTGGCCTGCGCCAGCGCGCGGGTCATCAGTTTACGACTGATTCCGATGCGAAACCCGCCTGTCAGCAGCTTGTTGAAAACCAGCCGTTGCTGTGCGTCCATCTGGTCCCATGCGTCCAGCACGGCAGATTTGCGTGCGCCTTCCTCGACATGATCCAAGGCGCGCAAGCGGGTAATCCAGGTGGCCAGGCTGTCATCATGATCGCGTGCTGGTTCCGGCAGAACAAGGGCAATGGTTTCAGCCAGATCGCCAACAATCGGGTAGCTTTCTTCGAATAGCCAAAGAGGGATGTCGGCACGTTCGGCCGCCCATTCGCGCAGCTTGGTCGTGGTAATGGCCCGCCGGGGTCGACGGCCCGAGAAGAGCGCCACGGTCCAAAGCTTGTCGGCGTCCGGGGCGCTGCCGAAATAGTCGGCGAGAGCCGCCACTTTGGTGTTTGTCTTGGTGGTCTGATCCAACATGCCATAGAGGTCGGTGAAACGCTTCATTCGACTTCCCCGACATCGTCCTGCGCATCCAAGCTCTCGCCCGTGAATTCGGTTGGGACGACCTTAGCGTTGTATCCGTTCTCGCTCAGGTATCGCGCAAAGATATCCGTGTAACCATGCGTTACGTATATATTTTCCGCATCAGTTTCTTTGATGGCGTCGGTCAATCCATGCCAATCTGCATGGTCGGATATGACAAACCCCCGATCCACCGCGCGCCGCCGACGAACGCCGCGCAGGCGCATCCAGCCCGAGGCAAACCCGGTTGACGCGGGCCGAAACCGTCGTGCCCATGTGCTGCCCAATGCACCCGGCGGCGCGAGCACAAGCGCACCTGGATAGTCCTCGATATTCAGCTCTGGTGTGACATGGACCGTGTCAGGAAGATCAAGCCCCTGAGAGCGCAGGACCGCATTGGTGTTTTCGACAGCGCCATGGGTCAGGATGGGGCCAATCGACGGCTCAAGCATGGACATCACGCGCTGCGCCTTGCCAAGTGAGTACGCCCCCAAGAGGCTGAACCTGGCGTCCTTGGCGTTCGACGCCCACCATGCGTTGATGTCCGCCGCCGCGGTGTCATCGTCCGGCCATGTGAAGACCGGCAAGCCAAAGGTGCATTCGGTGATGAAGCTGTGACATCGGACAGGCTCGAAAGGTTCGGACAAAAGGTCCGGTGTGGTTTTGTAGTCGCCCGAGACCACCCAGACCTCGCCATCCACCTCCACCCGGATCTGGGCAGAGCCGGGAACATGACCTGCGGGGTGAAAGGACACGTTTGCCCCGTTGATCCGGCGTGTCTCTGCGTATGAAATGGTTTCAAGGTTAATGTCGCCCAGGCGGTGACGCATCACTGGACCTGCGGCCGTGGTGGCCAGATATCGGGCATGCCCGGGGCGCGCGTGGTCGGCATGGCCATGGGTGATAAGGGCGCGGTCCACGGGTCGCCACGGATCAATGAAAAAGTCACCGGCGGGGCAGTAGATACCTTGGGGTTTGAATTCGAGAACCATATCGGTAGTTTAGTTTACTTTGCACAACTGGCCAGCAACGGCTGCCTCTTGCGGTGGCGCTGTGGCCCGCTATCGTCAGCATGCAAGAACAGGGGGACGCGACAATGCGGTTTGTGCGATTTGGAGAACCCGGGCAAGAAAAGCCCGGCGTGCTGGACAAAAACGGCAACGTGCGGGACCTGAGTGGCACGGTGATGGACCTTGCCGGCGACATTCTGGGCAAACTGCCTGACGTCGACCCGGAGAACCTGCCGCTGGTGGATGGCGCGCCGAGACTGGGGCCGCCCGTGGGCCGCATCGGCAAGCTTGTCTGCATCGGGCTGAACTATACGGACCACGCCGCCGAACTGAATGTTCCGCCACCCGAGGAGCCCGTGGTTTTCATGAAGGCAACCTCGTCGATCATCGGGGCGTACGATGATGTCGTGCTGCCGCGCGGATCGACCCACGGCGATTGGGAGGTGGAATTGGCCATCGTGATCGGGCGCGAGGCGAAATACGTCTCCGAAGCCGATGCGCTGGACTATGTGGCAGGGTACACAATCATGAACGATGTCTCGGAACGGCATTTCCAGCTTCATCGTTCAGGCCAGTGGACCAAAGGCAAAAGCTGTGACACCTTCGCGCCGATTGGGCCTTGGCTGGTTACACCGGACGAGGTGGGTGACCCCCAAACGCTTAATGTTTCGACCGATATCAGTGGCGAACGGATGCAGACGGGAAACACGTCCACAATGATCTTCACAGTGGCGCAGATCGTTTCGCATTTGAGCGAGGTCATGAGCCTTCAGCCCGGCGACATTGTCCCAACCGGCACGCCACCCGGCGTGGGCATGGGCAAAAATCCTAGCCGATACCTTGTACCTGGGGATGTGATGGAGCTTGAAATCCAGCGGCTTGGGCGCCAGCGCCAGACTGTTCGAGCCGCGATTTGACGTCGGCGTAAAATGTCGTCAGACGCGTGTGTAGCCGGTTGCGTATCTCGGCCGCCTCCATCAGCACTTCGTGTTGTGCCCCCTCGACCAGTTCAAGCGTCCCTTCGGGCCATCGCGCCATACGTTCGTGAATCCGCGACGCATCGACGATGTCTTCCTCTGTGCCCAGCAAGGTCAAACAAGGCAGGTCAGGCGAGGGGCGCCGCATGAGGCGGCGTGTTTCAACCAGCGATTCGTACAGCCAACGCAGGCTGGGGCCGCCAATGGTCAGTTCAGGATGGGCCTGAACCTGGCCGATCATGTAGTCGTACATCTCGGGGTCGGTGGTCAGTCGATTGCTTTCAAACGGTTCCGACAACACGTAGCTGTTGGGCGTTGTGCCCGGTGCATAGATGTGGTCAAGCCCCACCCCACGGCTGCCCCAGGACAACGACCATGCAACGGGGCGCAGCGCCGTGGAAATCCGGATGCCCCACATCGGAGCCGAGAAAGACGCCGCTGCAACCGGCAGACCTTCCATGACTGCGCGCAGCGCAATGCAGCCGCCCATGGAATGCCCTAACACGAACCAGGGCTTGGGCAAGTCCAGGCGTTCCGCGGCCTCGACCATGGCGGCGACATCGTTTTGATAGTCCGGAAAGTGATTGATGTGGCCAGACATCACATCGTCGCTCAACCGGTCCGCCAACCCTTGACCGCGCCAGTCGATAACAAAGGTGCTGAGCCCTGCCTCGGCGAAGGCTGTGGCCGTTCGCCCATATTTTTCGATGTATTCCGTGCGACCGGGAAACAGCAGGACGGTGCCCGCCGTTTCGGTCGCATCTTTTGGCGTCGGTCGCCAAAGGCCCGCACGCACCTGCACGCCATCATGCGTCCCAAGCCAGAACGCGCACCCTCCGTCCGGCCCTTGGGCCAAGTCACCAAAGAAGGGGGCGTCTTTCATGGTTGCTCCTTATCCCAGCACGCTGCCAAGCTTCATTGCCGTGCCCATGTCGCCATCAACGGCCAGTTTGCCGGACATGAATGCGGCGGTCGGATCCAGATCGCCGTCAAGAATGGATTGAAACGTATCGGTGTCGGCTGTCAGAGTGACCTCGGTTTCGTCATCACCGGCGCGCACGCCATCGCCATCGATCACGATGGCACCTTCGCCCTCGATCACGAATTTGGCACTGCCGTCGAAACCGCTATCCATCTTGGCCTGCAAGGCCGCCACGGCGGTATTGATCACGTCGCTCATATCTTTTCCTCCAGTTTTGATCGGCCGGGGCTTTGATTCCCGGCCAGGCGCGCTAAACTGGTCTTGTTATGGGCGTAAGACACCGCATTCTCAATTGTATCGTCGCGGCATTTTTGTCGACAGTCATGTTTTCCTTACCTCTTGCAGCACAGGATAACCAACTGGACGAGCTTTTTGCCGAGCTTTTGACAGCCGAACCGCGCGATGCGCGACGGATTGCCGGAGATATCGAACTGGCTTGGACCCGCTCAGGCTCTTCGGCAGCCGATTTGCTGCTCAAGCGTGGGACTGACGCGATGGAAGCCGGGGATGTGATGGCGGCCATCGAACATTTCACAGCCTTGACGGATCATGCGCCGGACTTCGCTGAAGGTTGGCACATGCGGGCCATGGCCTATGCCGACGCGGAAATGTTTGGGCCTGCGCTGGCTGATATCGAGAAAGCACTCGCGCTCAATCCGCGTCACTACAACGCAATCGCCAGTTTGGGCGGCATTCTCTACCAGATCGAGCGTTACGACATGGCCAAAGAAGCGTTCGAACACGTTCTGGCTATACATCCCCACCACGAGGACGTAACCGACGCCATGAGCGCCGTGGAGCGCGAGATCGGCGGCAGAGAACTCTAAACGGCGCGAGGACAAGCCGATGGGCGAGCAGTCAAGGATCCTTGCGGTCCTGGGCCCGACAAACACCGGGAAAACACATTACGCCATCGAGCGGATGCTTGGGTATCGCACCGGTGTGATCGGTCTTCCGCTGCGTTTACTGGCGCGCGAGGTCTACGACAAGATCGTCAGCATTCGTGGCCCGTCCGTGGTCGCGCTTGTTACCGGGGAAGAGCGGATCGTGCCGCCACGTGCGCAATACTGGGTGTGCACGGTCGAAGCGATGCCCGAAGGGATGGGCGCGGACTTTGTTGCAGTCGACGAAATCCAGTTGTGCGCAGATCCCGAACGGGGGCACGTGTTCACAGACCGCCTGCTTCGGATGCGGGGGCTTCGCGAGACCCAGTTTCTGGGTGCGCACACGATGCGTGGGGCAATTGCGGCGCTTGTGCCGAATGCGGAGTTCCTCAGCCGTCAGAGAATGTCTCATTTAACGTATTCAGGTTCTAAAAAGATAAGTAAACTGCCTGCAAGAAGCGCAGTTGTTGGATTTTCAGTTGATAATGTGTATGCAATTGCGGAATTGCTGCGGCGCCAGAAGGGCGGTGCAGCCGTGGTTATGGGGGCTTTGAGCCCTCGAACACGCAACGCACAGGTCGAGCTCTACCAAAACGGCGAAGTGGACTATCTTGTTGCCACGGATGCGATCGGAATGGGGCTTAACCTCGATATCAACCACGTGGCTTTTTCATCGCTGACAAAGTTTGACGGGCGCCGGATGCGCGCGCTTGCACCAAACGAGCTGGCGCAAATCGCGGGCCGTGCTGGTCGGGGCATGGCCAACGGTACGTTTGGTGTCACGGGCGAAGCACCGGAACTACCGGATGATATGGCACAGGCGATCATGGATCATCGCTTTGCCCCTATCCGCAAACTGGAATGGCGCAATTCGGATTTGCAATTCGGTCATGTCGATGCCCTGATCCGTTCGCTGGAACAAAAACCAAGCGATGACTGGCTGACCCGGGCGCGCGAGGCCGATGACTTGATCGCCCTGCGTACGCTTTCGGCGCAGCCCGACATTCAGGCGCGGGCCAGCGATGGCGTTTCGATCAAACTTCTTTGGGATGTCTGCCGCGTGCCCGATTTCCGTGGCATCAGCCATGCCGAGCATGCCAGCATTCTCGAACGAATTTACTACGACCTGCATGAACATGGGCATGTGTCGACCGAATGGCTTGCCGGACACGTGAATCGCATCGACCGCACTGACGGTGACATCGATACGTTGTCCAAACGGTTGGCATATATCCGCACATGGACCTATGTTGCACAGCGAAAGGGCTGGGTGGCTGATGAAAGTCATTGGCGCGACGCGACGCGCGCTGTAGAAGACCGCCTGTCAGATGCGCTGCATGGGGCATTGACGCAAAGATTTGTGGACCGGCGCACATCCGTGCTTATGCGGCGGCTCAACCAGAAGGAAGCCATGGTGGCCGAAGTAAATGACAACGGTGAAGTGACAGTCGAGGGCGAATTCGTCGGTCGGCTGGAAGGGTTCCGGTTCATCCAGGACAAAACCGCGGGTGGGCAAGAGGCCAAGGCAGTCCAGCAGGCCAGCCTGCAGGCACTGGCGCCGCATTTTCACCTGCGCGCCGACAAGTTCTACAACGCACCCGACACCGAAATAGACTTCACCGAACAAGGTGGGTTGATGTGGGGCGAGCATGCCGTGGGCAAGTTGGTGCCCGGTGCGGACCCTCTCAAACCGCAAGCGTCCGCATTTGTCGACGATACGGTGGGACAGGATGTGGCGCAAAAGGTTCAACGGCGCCTGCAGCACTTCATCGATCGCAAGATCGCACTGTTGTTCGAACCATTGCTGAACATTCAGCGGGACGAGGCGCTTTCGGGGCTGGCGCGCGGGTTTGGTTTTCAGCTTGTCGAAAGCTTTGGCATCATCCCGCGCGGCGATGTCGCCGATGAAGTCAAGGCGCTGGATCAGGATGCACGCGGTCAGTTGCGCAAGCATGGTGTGCGCTTTGGCCAGTTCACGATCTTCATGCCGCTGTTGCTGAAACCTGCGCCAACCCGACTTCGGCTGGTGCTGTGGTCTTTGGCCAAGGGGCTTGCGGAATTTCCGGAATCCCCACCACCGGGCCTTGTGACCGTTCCATCAGGCACCGCCAATCCTAAGGGTTACCACTCCATGGCCGGGTACCGTGCCGCGGGCGAACGGGCCATTCGCATCGACATGCTGGAACGCCTGGCCGACATGCTGCGGGCCGAAGACAGCCGTGGTGGATTCGAAGCGAAGGCCGACATGCTGTCGATCACGGGTATGACGTTGGAACAGTTCGCCGACTTGATGACCGGATTGGGCTACAAGGCCGAACGGGGGGAGCGTGAAAAGGTCAAGCCGGTGGATGAGGCGGTGGCCGATGCCGCGGTCAAGGCCCAAGACCCGGCTGTGGACTCGACCGAAACAACCGCCGAAGCGATTGTTGACGAAGGCGCCGCGCCGATTGCCGAAGAACCTGCCGAAACGCCCGCAGTCGAGGCGGTTATTCCCGAGGCGTCCGAAGGTGAAATCCCGGTGGGCGAGGCCCCGGATGGTGCAGCAGATGCGCCAGAAATCGAAGTGTTTTACACGTTCACATGGGCAGGTCGGCCCGCCCGCCCACGCAACGAGGCACGTGGCAAACCACGTCAGGGGCATGGCGGCAAGCCCAAGGGCAAAGGCGGTCGGCCGGGCAAAGGCAAGCCTCGGCGCGATGACGGACCCAAGACCTTTTCGGCCAAGCCTGCCAAAAAGGACAAGATCGACCCAGACAATCCCTTCGCGGCGGCCCTGATGGGGCTCAAGGACAAAACCTGAGGTGGCCGAGGCCACGCCGAAGGTTCGCTTGGACAAATGGCTTTGGCACGCGCGGTTTTTCAAGACGCGCAGCCTGGCCACCAAGCTGGTTTCGGGTGGTCATTGCCGGGTGAATTCCGAGAAAGTGTCGAAACCTGCGCACGCCGTTGTTCCCGGCGATGTTCTGACCTTCCCACAGTCCCGCTACATTCGTGTCATTCGCATTTTGACCTTGGGCGCTCGGCGTGGTCCGGCGCCGGAGGCGCAAGCGCTTTACGAAGATCTTGATCCCCCCAAGTCAACACCGAAGAACAGTGTTCCGGACAATCCGAAATTCGACGGAAAAGGGCGGCCCACGAAACGCGATCGCCGCAAACTCGATCTTAAGCGTCCGGATGCGCTTGAATGATCGGGGTGTCTAGACTAACTGACAGCGTAAGGGACGTATACGCGAGACGAAGATGACCTATATCGTCAATGACAGCTGCATCGAGTGCAAATACACCGACTGTGTCGAAGTGTGCCCGGTAGACTGTTTTTACGAAGGTGAAAACATGTTGGTCATCCACCCCGATGAATGCATCGACTGTGGTGTGTGCGAGCCCGAGTGCCCTGCTGATGCGATCCGCCCGGACACTGAGCCGGACATGGAGAAGTGGGTCGAGTTCAATCGCAAGTATTCGGAAATGTGGCCGGTCATCATTACCAAGAAAGACCCGCTGCCCAATGCCGACGAACGCGATGGCGAAGAGGGCAAGCTGGAAAAATACTTTTCCGAGGCGCCAGGCGAAGGCGGTTGAACCGATTCGTTTGGTTTGGCTTTCTCCAAGGATCAAAAACATCGCCAGCTTTGCCTGTTAAGTATCTGACATGTTAATCTAAAATGCCTTGAAATGCGCCGTGCCCTTTTGGTGCGGCGCTTATTGTGATACATTACCGTTACAAATGTAGATCACCGCCCCTATATCCACCCCCAGGCGTTAGCGCGGGCAGATGGATATAG
>JBCBTE010000040.1:0-20286 GCA_039818805.1 Pseudomonadota bacterium | reverse complement strand
TGATCCGCTGCAACAAAGTCGTGCCGGATCGCGGTGGTCCGCCCACGAAAATCATCCCCCGCCCGTTTTTGAGTTTGATTTCATTCCAACGCATGTTTTCGAGCTGCGCAAAAAAATGCTGCGCAGTATCCGAACCGGAAGAATAGATGCCATTGTCGACGAACACGCGCTGGATCAAGCGTTTCAGTCTTTCGTTGCTACCATCTTTCAGGACCGGTTGAAGCAATCCGGCAGATCCGTGTTTTGCGAGAAAACACCCGCAAATGCCTTGGCGTTTGCCGATCTGGTAAAAGTGTTCCCGGATGCCCGGCACATCATGATGGTCCGAGATCCCCGCGATGTCGTGAACTCCATGAAATCCGTGCGGGATAAGTTCATTGCGAAGGGCGAGAGGCCCCCGCGCTTGGTTCGGTCGGTTGCGGCAAGTGTTCAAGAGATTAACCGCTATTATCAGGCGGGCCTGTCTGCCGCCGAGCAAAGTGAAAAAGTTCTGCTGGTCTATTACGAAGATCTTGTCAGCAACCCCGCCCAAGAAATTCGCCGCATCTGTGACCACACTGGGCTGACATACCAGCCGGAGATGCAGAACATCGAGCAACAAACATTCGCCAGTTCAAGCGTGAGTGACGAAAACTGGTACTCGCAAGATGAGCTTCGGAAGCCTATTCAATCGTCTGGTGTGGTCAGCAAAACATTTTCCTTGAGCCCGACCGCTGTCGCCTTGGTAGAACACTTTACGCTCGAAATGCCGGCTTTGGCCCGTTACGGGCTGCATCCGCGTAATCCCACGCTTAAGGAGACTATTTGGTGGTACGCAAGTCTTGCACAAAAAGCGGGCCTGTTTTTGCCGCGTCGACGACCTGTTTAGGATCGTACACACGGAACACAGCGGGCAAATCGAGTTGCTGCCCCCCTTGCGCGGCCATGACCTGATATTGGATTGATTGCGGCAAAGGGCGTTTCGCGCCGCCCTCCACTGTTACCCACCCTTCAGGCGGGCAAGCAAAACAACTTCGCTGTCGGGTTTGATCGGCTGAAACCAGCTATCATTGTAGACGCGCCCGTCGATTGAGACGGACACGCCGCGATCCAACTGGGGTTTGAGGCCGGGGTAGGTTTCGGCCAGCCCGCTGAGCAGTTCACGCAGCGTGCTGGCCTCGATTTCGACCGTGCGCTGGTCGTCGGTGAAGGCCGTGAGAGACCCCCAGATCTTCACCTGAACCATTAGTCTGCCTGTGTGGCCGCCAAGACCTTGGGGGGCGACATCGGCAGCTGGGTCATGCGCACGCCTGCGGCCTCGGAAACCGCGTTGGCGATGGCAGCCAAGGGCGGCACGATGGATGTCTCGCCAACGCCGCGCACGCCGTAGGGGTGGCCGGGGTTGGGGATTTCGAGGATCACCGTGTCGATCATCGGCAAATCTGACGCGACGGGAATACGGTAGTCGAGGAAGCCTGCGTTTTGCAGGATGCCGTCCTCGCCATAGATGTATTCCTCGTTCAGAGCCCATCCTATGCCTTGCACGGCACCGCCCTGAAACTGTCCTTCGACATAGTCGGGATGCACGGCTTTGCCCGCATCCTGGAAGACCGTGTAACGCAGGATTTTCACCGCCCCGGTGTCGGGGTCCACCTCGGTGTCGACCATGTGGGTGGCAAAGCTTACGCCTGCGCCTTCTGGGTTGGCTTCGTGATGACCGGCAATCGGACCACCGGTGTTGGATGCGGTCGCCGCGATCTCAGCCAGGGTAAGCGGCGGATGGCTGCCAGCGTTAGGGCCCGCGGGGTGGGCCGCGCCGTCTTTCCATTCGACCGCCTCTTCATCGATGCCCCAAGTCATGGCCGCGCGTTTGCACATCTCGCGCTTGGCTGCGCGGGCGGCCTCGATGGTGGCCAGACCCACGGCGAAGGTCACACGAGAGCCGTCGGTAACCTCGTTCTGACCGAGGCTGCCGGTGTCGGCGACGATGGTGCGGACCTTTTCGTAGGGGATGCCCAGCTCTTCGGCGGCCATCATGGACATCGAGGCACGAGAGCCGCCAATGTCGGGGTTGCCTTCGGACACGGTCGCCGTGCCGTCGGGTGTGATGTTGAGACTGACACAAGTGTCCCCGCCAAAGTTGAACCAAAAGCCACAGGCCACGCCGCGCCCCTGGTTTTCGCCCAAGGGGGCAGTCCAATGCGGGTGATCCTTGGCCTTGCGCAGTGTCGCCTCAAGCCCGATGGCCGGGTATGTGGGGCCGTAAGAGGCAACGGTGCCTTCCCGCGCGGCGTTTTTCAGGCGGACTTCGAGCGGGTCGAGGCCAAAGCCCTTGGCCAGCTCGTCAATCGCACTTTCCACCGCGTAGGCGGCCATCGGCGCACCGGGCGCGCGATAGGCGGCCTGTTTGGGACGGTTGGTCACGATGTCCCAGCCGACCGTCTTCACATGTTCCAGGTCGTAAGGCGCAAACGCTGACATGGCGCCGAATTCCACGGGCGATCCGGCATAGGCCCCGCCCTGGTAGCGCAGCTCGGCAAAAGCGGCCGTGATCCGTCCATCCTTGGTCATCCCGATGCGGATATCAACCGAACTGGACGCCGTGGGACCGGTGGCGCGCAAAACCTCGGAGCGGCTCATGACCATTTTCACCGGCCGTGAGGACTTTTTGGCCAGCATCAGGGCCACGGGCTCAAGGAACACCGTGGTCTTGCCGCCAAACCCGCCGCCAATCTCGGAGGCGGTCACACGCAACTGGCCCTGGTCGATGCCCATGATCGCCGCGCAGGTGTTGCGCACCATGTAATGGCCTTGGGTGCAGCACCAAAGGTCGGCCTGGCCATCCTGGCCGATCTGGGCAAGGCAGGCGTGGGGTTCAATATACCCCTGATGCGTGGCTTCGGTGCGGTAGGTGCGTTCCAGCACGCGGTCAGCCTGGGACAGACCGGCGTCGATATCGCCGTGACCGAACTCGTAGCGGGCCATGATGTTGGGGGAACTGCACTCGGGGACGGATTCATTTCCGCCTGCTGCATGCAGAACCGGCGCCCCGGGTTTGATCGCTTCGTCCACATCGGTGACGTGATCGATCACCTCGTAGTCGACCTTGATCGCCTTGAGCGCACGGCGCGCGATGGCGCCAGAACTGGCCGCCACGGCGGCGACCGCGTGACCATCATAGAGCGCCTTTTCGCCAGCCATGCAATTGTCGAGGATGTCGGCGGTGAAGTCGTCATCGGTGATTTTTTCGAAATCGGCGCTGGTCACCACGGCGTGGACGCCGTCGATCGCCTGGGCCGCGGACGTGTCGATTGACTTGATCCTGGCGTGGGCATGGGGGCTGCGCAGCACGAGGCCCACCAACATGCCGGGGGCGGTGATGTCCGCGCCGAACCGGGCGCGACCGGTGACCTTGTCGATCCCATCGGGCCGCAATGGCCGTGTGCCGACCACTTTGAAATCAAGCGTGTCGAGCTGTTGTTTGCTGTCGAGTGCCATTTATGATGCCTCCCGCATTTCTGCTGCCGTATCCAGAACGGCGCGAATGATCTTGTCGTAGCCGGTGCAGCGGCACAGATTGCCCGCCAACCAGTATCGAGCTTCTTCTTCCGTGGGGTCGGGGTTTCTCTCCAGAAGCGACTTGGCTGCAACGAGAATGCCCGGCGTGCAGATGCCGCATTGCAGGGCGGCGTGTTCGATGAACTTGCGTTGCAACGGGTGCAGTTTATCACCTTCGGCCATGCCTTCGATCGTGTCGATGCGTGCGCCGTCGGCTTCGGCCCCCAATACAAGGCAGGAACATACCAGACGGCCATCCATCGTGACCGAGCAGGCCCCGCAATCGCCAGTGCCGCATCCTTCCTTGGAGCCGGTCATGCCAAGCCGGTCACGCAGGACGTCAAGCAAGGTTTCTTCCGGGTCGCACAGGTATTCGGTGGGATCGCCGTTGATAGAGGTGGTGACGTGAATTTTAGACATGGCTTACGCTCCGGCGCGGGATTTGGCGATGGTGGCGGCGCGGCGGGCGAGGACACCCGCCACGTGCGTGCGGAATTCAACGGTGCCACGTTTGTCGGCAATCGGCGTGGCCGCGTTTGAGCAGGCGGCGGCCAGGGCATCCAAGGCGGCATCGTCCACCTGCGTGCCGATCAGCGCCTCGGCAGCGGCGTCAACAACGATCACCTTGGGGCCGACCGCGCCAAGTGCGACGCGGGCGTCCGTGCAGATGCCGGCGTCGTCAAGCGTCAAGGACAGGCCACAGCCCACAACGGCGATGTCCATTTCCGTGCGCGGGATGAAGCGCAGGTAGGCGTCCCCGCTGCGATCTGCCTTTGCAGGCAGGAAGATCGAGGCCACGAATTCGCCTTTGCCCAGAGACGTCTTTCCGGGTCCGGTGGGTACATCCTCGACCGGTACATCGCGAGTGCCGTCCGGCCCGACGATGCGGGCCGTTGCGCGGGCTGCGACCATCGCGGGCACACTGTCGGCGGCAGGCGAGGCGTTGCAGAGGTTGCCAGCCAGCGTGCAGCGCCCCTGAATCTGGGTCGATCCGATCAGGTCGCCGGCCTCGACCACGCCTGGCCAATCAGCCTTGAGTGCGGTGTGTTCGTTCATCTCGGCGCTGGACACCGCCGCGCCGATACGCCATCCGCCGTCCTCGGCCGTGATCTGGCGCAAGTCATTGATACGCTTGATATCCAGAATGCTGTCCGGTTCGGCCATGCCGGAGCGCATACGCACCAAAAGGTCAGTCCCCCCGGCAAGAATGCGGCAATCGCCTGGATCGGACGCGAGCAACTGGACGGCATCATCCAGACTGGTGGGCGCGAGATAGCGCATGGAACCCTCGTTTGATTGGTGACTCGTTCATCAACAGGAAACACTAAAGCAGCCTATGCTGCAATCAGGATCGAAAGGTGCAGTTCGGCGTCTCGGGAAAGGATTTAGCGCAAGACGATGTGATGGCTAGACCGCAAGGTGGCGCGCCAGCGCCTTGGCTGTGTCGTCTGCACCGTCACGCAGGGCGATGTAATATCCAAACGGCGTGGTCACCTCGTCCGGCAATGGGCGCACAAGTCGACCTGTCCTGAGGTCATCGTGCAAAAGTTCGCTCCATCCCAGAGCCACGCCAAGGCCCGCCCGCGCGGCGTCCAGCAGTGTCATGTAGCTGTTGGTGCGCATCAAGATGGACGCGCGACTGGGGTCGTGGCCGGTTTCGGTCAGCCAGATCCCCCAGTTCATCCAGTTCCAGTGAATGTAGTCTAGATCAATAAGACTGGCCGTTAACAGGTCTTCAGTGGTGCAGATCGGGGTCTGGTCAAGGAACCCCGGTGCGCAGACCGGAAAGACCGCGTCGCGAGCCACCAGTGTGGCGGTGAAGCCGGGCCATGTGCCATCCCCGTGAAGGACAGCGATGTCAGCACTCAAAAGCTCGGCCTCGGTGTCGGATGCCGTTACATCAAGGGCCAGCGGCATTCCTGCGGATAGAAAACCTTGCAGGCGGGGCAGCAGCCAAAGCTGGGCCATGGAGGTGTCTGCCGCGACGCGCACCAAGGGGCGGCTGTCACGCTGATGCAGCGATTGGGTCGCAGCGGTCAGGTGCTGTAGTGCCACGCGCACGCCATTGAGCAATTCGCGGCCATCCGGCGTCAGGGTGATCGACCGATGCCCGCGAGTGAAAAGCTGTGTGTCAAGCAACTCTTCAAGCTTGCGCACACGTTGCGAAATGGCCGACTGGGTGACCGACAACTCGTTGGCGGCCAAGGTGAAACTGCCCAACCGAGCCGACGACTCGAACGGTTGCATCAGGTTCAATGGGGGAAGTACGGATTTTTGCATAAGCCAGCCTTGGTCAAAAGCCTGAGAATTCAGCGTTTGCCATCATTTTCCGTAATGTGGTTTTGTGTCAAGGAACCACAAGCGAGTTTGCCATGACCCTGCCAATCCTGAAAATCATGCCCGGTGACGCCCCGTTTCGCGCCGACCCGTCCGACAGCTACACGCTGCCGGCGCGATTTTACCACGCCCCCGAGATCTGGGCACACGAAAAGGACGCGATTTTTTACCGGTCGTGGAACTATGCCGGACATGTCAGCCAGGTCGTGGAGCCGGGGCAGTTTCTGACGGTTCGTATTCACGAACAGAACTTGTTTGTGGCGCGCACGCGGGCGGGAGAGTTGAAGGCGTTTTACAATGTGTGCCCGCATCGGGGGCATGAACTGGTGTCGGGCACGGGCAAAAAGAACGTGATTACATGCCCCTATCACGCCTGGGCATTTGATTTCGACGGGCGGCTTGTTTCGGCACGCAACACGGAAACGGTCAGAGGGTTCGACAAGGCGGACTTTGCCCTGCGCGAAGTGCGGGTCGAGGTGTTCTGTGGGTTGGTTATGGTCAACCTGGATCCCGAGGCAGTGCCTTTCGCCGAGCAGATGGGCAATCTGGCGTCCGAAATTCGCCACTATGTCCCCTCGGTCGATGATCTGCAGTTTGCGCAGCGCGACACGTATGAGGTGGATGCGAACTGGAAGGTGCTGATCGATAACTTCCTTGAGTGCTATCACTGCCATCCGGCGCATAAGGATTTCGTCGATCTGGTGGATATGGACAGCTATCGCACGATCACGCGCGGGTTTTACTCCAGCCAATGCGCGGGCAACCCAAAGTCTTTGACGAACAAGGCCTATTCATTTGAACCGGGTGACGTCGATTTTGGCTATGCGGGCTGGTATGTGTGGCCAAATTTTACCATCTGGGCCTATCCGGGCGAGGCGAACCTGTCGGTGTTGCAGATGAACCCGACCGGACCGGAGAAATGCGTGGAGTTTCAGGACTGGTTCGTCAAGGACGGGGTGGTCACGGACCAGCTGCGCGATGCGATCAACTATCAGATTGATGTTCTGCAGCCCGAGGATATCGGCCTATGTGAAAGCGTGCAAAAGGGTTTGAAATCAAGCGGATACAACCAGGGTCGATTTGTCGTGGATGAAGGCAAGACCGAACTGAGCGAACATGCGGTTCATCATTTTCAGAAGCTGGTGGCAGATGCGCTTGGGGCCCGACTGGATCCGGAGGCGGTTCAATGATCTCAAGCGACGGCGCGACCCGCGATCTGGTGACAACGCAGCCCGGGCAGGGGTGGGATTTCGGCCTCGACAGGCATCCCTACCATGAAATTGAGCGCCCGCTTGACCCGCATTACTGTGTGTATAATCGACGACTTATGGCGGTTTGTTTCGACGCGCTGGATACCAATGAGATGTATTGGCAACTGCGGACCAAGGCGGCGGTGTTGCACACCGGGGAATGGCCGATTGAGTTTCGCGGGCCAGATGCGGAAACACTGCTCAACCTGCTGTTCACAAAAGACGTTTCCAAGGTCAGACCGGGGCGCTGCGGCTATGGGCTGGCGTGCTTTGACGATGGCGGGTTGATCACCGACGGCGTCTTTCTGCGGCTGGATGAGGACCGGTTCTGGTATGCGCAGGCCGATGGCGATTTTGTAAATTGGGCCAGGGCGCACGCCAAGGGCATGAATGTAGAAATCAGTGATCCCGGCGTCTATGTCAGCCAAGTGCAGGGCCCAACCTCGCTGGACGTTCTGGCGGATGCGGCAGCAGGCGGGTTGCCCGAAGCATTCGGCTATTTCGGGATCGCACGGGTCAACCTTGGCGGTCAGGATGTGGTGATCACGCGAACAGGCTACACCAACGAGCTGGGCTGGGAATACTACACCGAACCGCATCATGATGCGCAGGCCTTGTGGACACATTTGGAAACGGCCGGGAAAAAGCACGGAATGTCAATTTTCGGCCTCGATTCGATGAATATCCGGCGCATTGAGGCTGGAATAATGAATGCCGGATCCGACTTTGACAGCACCACCAACCCGTACGAAGTGGGGTTTGCGCGGTTCGTGGACATGGACAAGGACGACTTTTTGGGCAAGGCGGCGCTTGAGACAGCGTCCAAGGCGCGGCGCTCGTACGGTATCGTTTGTCCGGCGGCGGAGCCGAAAGTGAACGGTAGGGTGCGCCTGCAGGGTGCGCATGCCGGGAAAGTCACCTGTGGGGCGCATTCGCCGTTTCTGGGGCATGGCATCGGCATGGTTCTTTTGGACAAGGGTGATGTGCAGGTGGGCGCAGCGGTGGAAATCGAAGACCGCGGGGGGCGCTTTCATCCCGCGACGCTGGTCGATTTGCCACTTTATGATAAGGCTTGTGAAATCCCGCGGGGCAAAATGGTGGATATTCCACAGCGCCCGGCTTGAGCGAAACGAGGGAAATCTTGGTCCAAGGCAATCGAATGGCGGTCTTGGCAGGGCTTTTTGCGGGGCTTTGCTGGGGGATCTTTTGGGTGCCGCTGCGCATGGTCGAGCAGGCCGGTTTCGACGCGCCTTGGGCAATGGCCGTTTTCACCACCATCCCGGCCCTTCTGTGCTTGCCGTTGTTGTGGAGATTCCGCGACGATTACCGGAAAGGCTGGGCCTTGTTGGGCGGAATTCTGGGTGGTGTCGCCTACGCGCTGTACGCCGCCTCGCTGCTTTACACCGACGTGGTACGGGCGGTTCTGCTCTTTTACCTGATGCCGATCTGGGGATTTCTACTGGGCTGGGTCGTTTTGGGTGACCGCATGACCTGGTACCGCTGGCTGGCCATCGCGCTTGGTATTTCTGGCATGTTGGTGGTGTTCGCAGATGATACAGGTCTGCCGTTGCCGCGTGTTTGGGGCGACTGGTTCGGGCTGGCCTCGGGTGTTTTCTGGGCGGTGGGATGTACACTGATCCTGACCGAAAAGCGCGTGCGCATCGCAACGCAGGCCACGAATTTTTTTGTCATGGCTGCCCTGGTGTCAGTCGGCGTCGCCGTTTTGGCCACGTGGCAAGGTATCGCCGAGGTGCCGCAGGGCACGGCCGTTGGTAAGCTTTTGGTCTGGTTCCTGCCGGTGGCTTTGCTTTTGATCCTGCCGGGGGGCTTTGCGTCGATCTATGCGCCGTCACGTCTGAACCCGGGACTTGTCGGATTGCTTTTCATGACCGAGATCGTTGTCGCCGTGCTTACCGCCGCGATCTGGGCGGGCGAGGCGTTTGGCTTGCGCGAAGCGGTTGGCGTTGCGTTGATCCTGTCCGCGGGCCTCATAGAGCCTGTTGTGGCGATGCGCGTGCCGCAGCCACAGGCGTAAGTCACCAAAAAGCCCCGGCATTCACCTGAATGTCCTCCATGGTCAGCGCGGGGGCCGCGTCAGAGCAAAGGAACGCAACGAGCGCCGCAATCTCCGGAGGTTGGACCAGCCGGTTTTGGGGGTTGGAGCTGGCCAGATTGGCGATTTCCTGATCCGGTGTGCTGCCGTGTGTGTGCGCCATCTGTGCAGCGGACCTGCGAAGCATGTCGGTTTCGACCCATGTGGGGCTGACGGTGGCGCAGGTCACACCGTGCGGTGCACCTTCCAGCGCGACGGCGCGCGACAGCCCAAGCAGCCCGGATTTCGACGCACAGTATGCCGGGTGATCTGCAACCGCCGTATGGGCGGCCGTGGACCCGATATTGACGATGCGCCCCCAGCCTGCATCGATCATGCCGGGCAGCAGCGCGCGGGTCATGAGGAAAGGACCGGTCAGGTTGGTGTCCAAAACCGTGTTCCAGTCTTCAAGATCGTGACCCGTTACCGTGTGATGCAGCGTAACGCCTGCGGCGTTGACCAGGATCAGGGGGGCCGCATCCGTCGACGCGGCTTTGCAAAATTGCAAAACCGAGGTCTCGCTGCGCACATCCAACGCCCCGACAGTGGTATTTGACCCGATCGTTGAAATTGCTTTTTTTTGTTGATCGGGGTTGCCACCACGCCGGGCGCCCACGACAATGCGGTGACCCTGTTCATGCAAAGCCCGTGCGATGGCAAGGCCAAGTCCGGCCAGCCCTCCGGTCACAATCGCGGTTTTCGTCATGGTCCTACTTGTCCTTCCCCATTTCACCGGAAATCCACGCCTCGGGGTCACCGACACGACGGCCACCAGCGTGGTAGTCGTCAAGAATGCGAAGCAGCGTGTCGCGCCCGAAAGATGCAAAATGACCGGCATGCACAGTGGTCACCGGCAATTCGCGCAACCGTGCATGCGACACAGCAAGCAACTCGGGCTGGGAATGATAAAGATCGTCAATGAGATCCCCGTCATAAACCACGTCGCCACTGAACAGGACGCCGGTGGCCGCTTCAAACAGCGCAACCGAACCGGGGCTGTGCCCGGGTACATGCAAAACCTGGAAGGTGCGGTCGCCCAGATCAATCACGTCGCCCTCGTCGATCAGTTGGGTCAGAGGCGCCGGTTTGACGTGAAACTGGTCATGCGTGAAACCGGCATAGGGCAGTGCGGTGAAGGTTTCGGCCCGGACATATCCGTTATCGGTGACCGTGTTGGCATCCGTTGGGCTTGCGATGACGTCGACCTCTGCCGGGTGGCCACAGCGATGGGCGAATTGGTGAAGCCCACCAGCATGGTCAAAATGCGAATGCGTCATGATGGCCGTCAGCGGCCGATCTGCCAGCGTCGCGACCTCTTTCACCAACGGACGCAACCCCATGCCGGTGTCGATGATCAGGTCGCGGTCTCGGCCGCGCGCATGCCAGATATTGCAGCGTAACCAAGGGGCAACATGGACTTCGTGGATATGGGTGATACCGTCGCCGAGATGTCGGCTGGCATACCATGTGTCTGCGACAGGAAGGATGACCGCACCTCCGTTTCTCATGCGGATCAGCCTACGGGGCGCCGACGGACAATTCCAGAAGGAGGTTTTAACGGGGGTTTTATATTGACTCGCGAGTCAATAACGATTTTGCTTGGGGTCAGGGTGAAGCGGTCTCATAATTCAGAAAAAACCGCATGAAACAAAGGGAGTGTACTATGAATTGGAAAACCGTTTTGGCGGCGACAGGCCTGACGATGGCAGGCATGGGCATGGCAGTTGCCGAAGGCGACCCGATCAAGATTCCGATCAACGAATGGACCGGACAGCATATCTCGGCGCATATCACGGGAACGCTGTTCGAAAAAGCGGGCTACAGCGTCGAATACGTGACGGCGGGGGCTGTCCCGCAGTTTGCGGCAATTGCGACCGGTGATCTGCACCTGCAACCCGAAGTCTGGACAAACAACGTGGGCGACATCTATCCCAAGGCCGTCGAGTCTGGTGATATCGTTGTGGTCGGCCAGTTGGGTTTGCAGCCGCAAGAGGGCTGGATCTATCCACCGTATATGAAAGAAAAGTGCCCCGGATTGCCAAGTTATGAGGCGCTTTATGACTGCGCGCAGGCCTTCGCGGCGGCAGACACCTTTCCCAAGGGGCGCCTGATTACGTACCCCGCCGATTGGGGCACGCGGTCCAAGGACGTCGTGGCGCAGATCGACATCCCGCTGGAACCTGTCGCCGGCGGATCGGAAGGCGCGATGATCGCCGAGGCCAAATCGGCCGTCGCCACGGGTGACCCGATGCTGATGATGTTCTGGCAACCCCACTGGCTGTTTGCCGAAATGGAAATGGAATGGGTCGCCTGGGATCCGGCAGATGGCGAATGCGTCGAAGAGTCGGGCCAGGAGCGTGGCAAGGCCTGCGGGTTCCAGCAGGCGTCGATCGACAAGATCATGAACAAAGGGTTTGCGGACGCCTATCCGGGTGCTGCGGCGATCTTTGAAGCGATGGCAATCGACAACAACACACAAAACGTTCTGATGCTTGAGATCGATCAGAAAGGTCGCGATCTGGAAGAGGTCGTTGCCGAGTGGATTGATGCCAACGAGGCGACGTGGAAGCCTTGGGTTGACGCCGGTATGGCGGCCAAGAACTAAAGTATTGAAAAACAAAGCCAAAGGCCGGGGATTTTCCCGGCCTTTGCGTATATGCGCAACGGGAGGCGCATTTTTACATGACCCAAGCTGAAACCGGCGCGTCGACCCGTTCTGACATTCGCCTGTCCTGCCGCAATGTCTGGAAAGTGTACGGCAGCGCGCCCGAGCGGTTTTTCCCTTCAGGCGCTACCCCACAAGACCCCAATACGCTGGTTCAGCGCATGCGTGAAGACGGTGCAATCCCGGCAGCTGCGGATGTCAGCTTTGACGTGGGCGTGGGCGAGATTTTCGTGATCATGGGCCTGTCGGGATCCGGCAAGTCCACCGTTGTCAGATGCTTGTCGCGGTTGGTTGATCCGACCCATGGCGAAGTCGTGCTGGATGGCGAAGACCTGTTGGCCAAATCGGACAAAGAGATGATCCAGGTGCGGCGTCACAAGATTGGCATGGTGTTCCAGAATTTTGGCCTGATGCCACATCTGACGGTTTATGAGAATATCGGGTTTCCCCTCAGCCTGCAGGGCAGTGACCCGGCACAAGCGCGCGAGCGTGTGGCCAAGGTAATTGATCTGGTCGGCCTGCAGGGGCGCGAGAAAAGTTATCCGCATCAGCTTTCAGGTGGGCAGCAACAGCGGGTGGGCATCGCAAGGTCGCTTGCGGTCGACCCGGATCTGTGGCTTCTGGACGAGCCGTTTTCGGCCCTTGATCCGCTGATCAGGCGGCAAATGCAGGACGAATTTCTACGTATTCAGAACGATTTGCAGAAATCCATCGTCTTCATCACCCATGACTTTCTGGAAGCCTTGCGCGTGGCCGACCGGATGATGATCATGCGCGGCGGACAGGTGGTGCAAACCGGCACGCCGGCCGAACTGATCACCAATCCGGCGGATGACTACGTTGCCGAATTTACCAATGACGTGCCTCTGGTAAGGGTGTTGTGTGCGTGCGATGTGACCGACCCCGAGGCGGGGCCGGAAAATGGACGCCCGCGCGTGCCAGATCATCTGCCGGTCGAAGCATTGTTGCCGATGCTGGCCGCAAACCCCAACGGCGTTGCAGTAGAGCGAGGAGGCACAGTGCAAGGCGTGGTCACTTCGCAAAGTGTGATTTCGGCGCTGGCCCGATATGCAGATGCCGATGACGCCAAAGCGGAGGCAAGCGCGTGAGCCAGACGCGCATTCATTGGGCGTGGTTTGCAATTCTCGGTCTGACCCTTGCGGCACTGGGCTTTCGCGACAGTCTTGCCTGGGTGATGAGCTTCCCCGACAACTGGGTGCTGCCGCTGACCGATTGGCTGAACGTGGGTATGGATGTTGTGGTCGCTAAGACGAGTCCGTTCTTCCGTGGCATTTCAGCGCTGATGGATTATCCGATGTCTTGGGTGCGCAACCTTTTGCAATGGATGCCGTGGGCGCTGACCATTGGATTGCTGGTGCTGGCCTCTTACGCGGTGTCGGGATGGAAACTGGCCGTGTTCACGTTTTTTGCCATGTTTTACATGGTTATCATCGGGTACTGGCCGGAATCGATGAACTCGCTTTCGCTGGTAATGGTGTCGGTTCCGATGGCCGTTGCGATCGGATTTGTCGTCGGCACGGCGGCGTTCTATTCGGTCCGGGCCGACCGGATCATCTCGCCCACGATGGATGTGCTGCAGACCATTCCTGTCTTTGCATATCTTTTGCCGATCGTGCTTTTGTTTGGGTTCGGCCCCGTTGTGGGGTTGATTGCGTCGATCATGTATGCGGTACCACCGATGGTGCGTAACACCACGCTGGGCCTGCGGCGGGTCAATGAAGAAGTGATCGAGGCGGGCATGATGGCCGGGGCCACGGCGACGCAGATGTTCTGGCGAGTGCGGGTGCCAAGCGCCTTGCGGCAGATCCTGCTGGGCATCAACCAGACGATGATGGCGGCGTTTTCCATGGTGATCATTGCGTCGATCATCGGCGGCACCTCCGATATCGGATGGGAAGTATTGTCGAAAATGCGCAAGGCCGAGTTCGGAGAATCCATCCTTGCCGGTATCGTGATTGCATTGATGGCCATGGTGATGGACCGTCTGACCGCCAAGGTCGCGCAGGCGCGTAACCCCGATGCGGGGGAAAGCGAAACCTTTCTGGAACGCCACAAGTACTGGGTCGCGGCGGGTTTGTTTGCCGGTGTGATGCTGGTCCTTGCGCAGATGTTTCCGTTTCTGCACAGCTTTCCCGAGGCGTGGGAGATCTATCCCGCGCAGGCATTGAACGATGGGTTGAATTTCGTGTTGGTCCAGTACTCCGACACGATCAAGGCCATCAAAAACACGACGCTTTTCTACCTGATGTTGCCGGTGAAGATGGGGTTGGAGCAAACGATCAGTCCCTATTCCTGGGGCTTCGAGTTCACCGCGCCCTTGAAGGTCGGCTATGCCGCCCTTGTCGCCGGGTTAGTTGTGTTTCTGGGCGTCAGGGGCCGGATGAAGGCGGCAATCGCGTTGGCCGCGCTTGCCATACTGCTGTTCTTCGGGATCACCCGTTTGCCGTGGCCGTCGGTGATGGCCGTGCTTGTTCTGCTGGCCTGGCAGGCCGGGGGCAGGCGTTTGGCCATCGGGGCCGGGCTGGGGCTGTCCTTTTTGCTGTTGTCCGGCGTTTGGCCACAAACCATGGTCTCGTTCTACCTGTGTGGCATCGCGGTCTTGTTGTCCTTTGTCATCGGTTCGGCGTTAGGCGTTCTGGCATCGGAGAATGATGGTGTCTCGGCTTTCCTGCGCCCGATCAATGACACCCTGCAAACCATGCCGCTCTTCGTGATCCTGATCCCGTTCGTGATGCTGTTCAAGCTGGGGGATTTCACCGCCGTGCTGGCGATCATGGCGTATTCCATCGTGCCCGCGATCCGGTATGCCGAGCATGGCCTGCGCGGCGTTGCGCCCTCGGTGATCGAGGCGGCACAGGCTTGTGGATGCACGCGCTGGCAGATGTTGTGGCGTGTCAGGTTGCCACTGGCCATGCCGCAGCTGATGCTGGGTCTGAACCAGACGATCATGTTCGGCGTCGCGATGTTGGTGATCACCGCGCTTGTCGGCACCAGCGACCTTGGGCAGCAGATCTACATTGGGCTTAACAACGGTGATTTTGGCGTTGGGATCACCGCCGGGATCGGTATGGCCATTCTGGCCATGATTGCCGACCGGATGACCCAAGGCTATAGCAAGAAAGGTCAAAAGGCGTTGGGGCAGGCGGCTTAAAGTCGGTCACACCAATTCAGCACCAGATCGCAGATCAGATCGGGGGCTTCTTCATGGGCAAGATGGCCAAGCTCTGCAAAAGACCGCACTTCGGCCTTGGGTAAGACGGCCGCGGCGCGGTCCGAAACGCGTGGCGAGACGGCGGTGTCCTTGGCGCCGGTGATCAGCAATGTTGGATTTGCGATCTCGGGCAGCCGGTCGAGCAGGGCATCGGTGCTCCAACTGGCCATCATTTGAAGCGTGCCATCCACATGCGCCCGGTCCGACAAAAGGCGGCTGTAAAAAGACAGCCCTTCTTCTGAAATCGTCGAACCTGTGGACCGGATGACATTGCGTGCGCGATCGGGTCGGGCGCCGCTAGCCGCGAACGCAACCGCCGTAATCGGGTTCAGCGCCAGAAGCTTTGCAAGAACCGGGAAAAGCCATCCTGCAATGCCTTCAAACCGGTCGAGGGCGGCGTTGATGCCGATGACCGCCGGAGTGTCGGGAAGGCGTCTGGCAAGGTCCAGCGCGACGGCGGCGCCTGCTGAATGGCCCAGGATGACTTTTGGCGCCCAATCCTGTGCCGCGCAAAGCGCCGCGATGTCTTCGGCTGTGCGTTCCAGTCCCATGCGATTGCGCGCGCCAAGGCGGGTGAAGCCGTGACCGGGCAGGTCGAGGGCGATGATGCGATACGTTGCCGACAGGCGAGGCACCAGATCGCGCCAGCTATGGGTGGTCGCGCCCGCGCCGTGCAACAAAAGCAGGGTCGGGCCTTCGCCCAATTCCTGGACATGCCAGTCGTGCGGGCGAAATCGGACGCGGCGCGAATGCTCGCTCAGGGGCCAGTTGGGCAGATCACGCGCCCAGTCCATCGGCCTACGCGTCCAGCGCGGCCGAGACCGCTGTGCTGATCCCCTGCGCGTCTGCGCGCGGCAGGGCAAGATAGCGCGCGCCCAGACGGGCGGCAATCTGGCGTGCTTGATCTGCCGGGCGGTTCGACGTGTCGACCAGCACGCCGGGCAGGCTTTGACAGCTAAGATGCGTCGCCACGCGTGCCGCGTCGTCAAAGGCAAGGGCACGGTTTGGCTCGCCGTTCAGCGGGATGTTGGCGCGCCCGTCCGTCAATACCACCAACATCGGACTGAGCCCATGGCCGCGTGCCTGTTGTGCAAGATCAGAGGCGGCGATCAGCCCGGCTGCCAAAGGCGTGCCGCCGCCGCCGGGCAGGGAAGAAAGCTGTCGCTTGGCCTGTACCAGAGAGCGCGTAGGCGCTAGTAAAACCTCGGCGCCGGTGCCCCGGAATGCCAATAGCGCCACTTGGTCTCGGCGGGCATAGGCCTGCGCCAGCATGAGTTCCACGGCGCCCTTCGCCTCGCCCAGCCGGGCGACAGCAGCAGAGCCCGACGCATCGACGGTGAAAATCAGAAGCCGGTCCGAACGATCTTCGTAGCGTTTGAGGCGGATATCAGCCGGGTAGATTATGACTGCGCGATCCGCATTCTGCGGTGTGCGGCGCATACGCTGCCACGGTGCCGCGGCACGCAGGGTGGCGACCGGATCGATCCGCGCCTGCCCATTCGGACGCCCGGGACGCGGCGGTAGGGGACGTCCGCGCCGGTTGCCGCGGCGTCGGTCGCCAGCCCCGCTGCCGGACGCGGCCCGGCCCCGCGCAAAGCTGCGGTCGCGCAATTGGCTCAACAAGTCCGTTGGCAGAAGCGTGGCGATTGCGTGCACCAGAATTTCATCCGCGATATCACCGCCTCCGGGGCCGTCCTCGGCCTGTTGATCCGCGGGCGGTGGCGCGTCTGATGCGGAAGGTGCGTCATCGGGAGTTTCAGCCTCCTGCGGGATCATCGTGGCACGGGATGGATAAACCAGCTCGGTGGCCTCTTGCAGATGTCCGTTGCGGATCATGGTGTCACCGTCAAGTGCGGCAAGCGCCGACGCCGCACGCAAGGCCAAGTAAGGCGCGCGCAGGCTGTTGATCCCGAAGCGAGCGGCCAAGGTGACAAGAAGGGGCATTGCATCGTCGGGTGCTGCAACTGTCGACAGCCGTTGCCGCGCCGTATCGATATCGGCGGCCGCGGGCAGACGCACGGGGTGTGCGCCTTCCTCAGGCTCGATATGGAAGGCCAGCCGGTCCAGAAGAGCGGCAGGTGCGCCCTCCTCGGGCTCTGCGGCCTCATCCAGCAAGACCAGTGCATGTCCACGCTCAGCATCCAGAATTTGCGCCAATCGGGCCGCGAGGCCAGCGGGCGTGCGTTCCGCCATGGTCAGGATCAGTGTTGCGGGGTAATCTGCCAGGCCTGCGTCCTGAACGGGGCGGCCTTCGGCAAGCGAGGCAGCAATGTTGAGGCCGCCAAATAGTTGGTCGTCTGAAATGGCCGGATGCAAACGATGCTGTGTGCCGGGAAAATGCCGCAACGCGGTCTCGAATGCCTGTCTGGCAGGACCCATTCGGGCCCGGAACGTCACTCCCTTCAAGCCGCCGGGGTCAACCGCAAGCGCGGCCAATGCCCGTTCGGTTCGACGCACGTCGTTGCGCGACGCGGTCATGCCAGAACTTCGGCCACCGTGCGGGTGACGCGGGTCACGGAGCCGGCCTCGTCCAAGGGATCTCGGCGCAAGCGGTGGCTGAGGGCAAGCGGAGCGACCGCATGCAGGTGCGCGCGCGTGACGGCCTTGTGGCCTTGGTAGGCGGCCAGCGCCCGCGCGGCCTTGAGCAACGTCAATTCGCCACGCAAACCGTCGGATCCAAGTGCCAGTGCCAGCGCCGCACAGTCGCGCAGGATGGCGTCAGGCGCCTCGGTACTGCGCAGGGCATCGCGGGCTGCAAGAATGGCTTTGCGTATCTTGGTGTCCTGCCGTCGCCACTTGGTCATGAATGCCTTGCGGTCGGTCTCATACGCGTCACGGCGGCGGATCACCTCGATCCGCTGGTCGATGTCCGTGGGTGAGCCGACGTCGACGGACAATCCAAACCGATCAAGAAGCTGCGGGCGCAACTCACCCTCTTCGGGGTTGCCGGACCCAACCAGTACAAAGCGCGCGGCGTGGCGGATCGACAGGCCTTCCCGCTCGACGGCATTCACACCCGATTGGGCCACATCAAGCAGAAGATCGACGATGTGGTCCTCCAGCAGGTTAACCTCGTCGATATAAAGATATCCCCGGTTGGCGCGGGCCAGAAGCCCGGGTTCAAAGGCTTTTTCACCCCGGGTGAGGGCGCGTTCGATGTCCAGCGCGCCGGTCACGCGGTCCTCGGTTACACCCAACGGCAGGTCAACCACGGGGGTTGGACGCTCGACAATCTTCGTCGAGGTCACATTGGCCCAATCGGGACATTCCTCCGGACGTTCGGAATTGACTGGGCAACCTTCGACGGCTTTGATCGGTGGCAGCAAGGCCGCCAAGGCGCGAACGGCCGTGGATTTGCCCGTACCACGATCACCGAAGACCAGAACGCCGCCGAGGCCCGGGTCAATGGCCGTCAGGATCAACGCTTGTTTCATGGCGTCCTGGCCGACAATCGCCGAGAACGGAAACGCGGTGCTCATGCGCCAACCCCAAGATGTTGCAACGGTTTCTTGCCCTCCCAGGTGCCACGGTCACTGATGATGTCAAAGCGGGCATAAAGTTCTTCGCGAAACCAGTTGCCGTTCCGCACGGCCTTTATCGCGCGGGCGTGGGGACCATCCTCGCGGGCGAATGCGGCCATGTCACGTGTGTCTGGCCAGATCGAGAACGTGACCTGATGCAGCAGTGGCACTTCTCCGATGCCAATCTTGAAAGCGACATTTTCATCTTCACCAATCACCGCGCTGATATCGGGAACACGCCGCCAAAAGCGAAGCGCCGCCAGCGGACGGACCGTCGCGCGGGTCAGGGCCGCAACCGGGCCCGGCCGGGATGATTCTGCGTGTTCGAACGGGGCAACGCCGGACCAAGCCCCGCGCGATGACGTCGGCGACAGAAAAACCGTGTAGTCTTCACATGAATGCGCGCGGTAGCGTTGGTAAATTCGGGCGTTTTGCGTTTGTGTCTTTGCCGTTTCGGCGTCGGGCCAGGCCGCCAGAATGGCGTATACTCCTGTGTTGGGGACCGGCGTAAAGCCTTCACCCGTTCCAGAACCGCAGAGTTTCCAAAATCCGATTCCCGGAACACGTCGCAGGGCGGGGCGTGCAAGCCCCATCATCGCGAAGGCCCACAGCCGGGCCAGACCCGGCGCAAAGCGAAAGAAACTGAGGCTGACGGTTTGAATGACCTTATTCCCTTTCGGCCAGTGTCGCTTTTGAACCTTTGCGCGCCTTTGATCCCTCTGCGCAGTGTCCAGGTAACCTGACACGGTTGTAAGCCATATAAAAGAGTTGGAATGCGCGATTGTCAACTTAACTAGACACATGTAAGATTTGACTATGTTGACACGTGTTGATCCCGGCCTGCGCGTACAGGCAGAGCAGGCCATGCGCCCGCATGCGGTGGTGATCGGAGCGGGCCTTGGCGGTTTGTCCTCGGCCATGCGCCTTGGGGCCAAGGGGTACCGGGTTACGGTGCTGGATCGTCTGGATAGCCCCGGCGGGCGTGGGTCCAGTATCTGGGAGAACGGTCATCGGTTTGATCTGGGCCCAACGATCGTCACGGTTCCGCAGGTTTTCGAGGACCTCTGGGCTGCATGTGGGCGGAAATTTCGCAAGGATGTCACGCTCAAGCCGCTTGATCCATTCTACGAAATTCGCTGGCCTGATGGCAGCCGGTTTACAGCCCGGCAAGACACGGATGCGATGCGCGCCGAAGTGGCGCGGCTGAACCCCGCCGATGCAAAGGGCTATGACGCTTTCCTGAAAGACAGTGAACGGCGGTATCTGTTTGGCTTCGAAAATCTCGGTCGTCGGCCGATGCACAAGCTTTGGGACCTGATCAAGGTTCTGCCGACCTTTGGAATGCTGCGCGCGGATCGATCGGTCTACACGCATGCCGCCAAACGGTTTCGGGATGAGCGGTTGCGCATGGCGTTTTCATTTCATCCGCTCTTCATTGGCGGCGATCCGTTCAACGTGACCTCGATGTACATCCTCGTCAGCCATCTGGAAAAGGAATACGGCGTGCATTACGCCATGGGCGGCGTCGATGCGATTGCCCGTGCGATGGCTGATGTCGTCGCCGGTCAGGGCGGGCTGGTGCGGCAAGGTGCCGAGGTGGACGAAATACTGGTTGCAGGCGGTCGCGCCTCGGGCGTGCGCTTGACCGGCGG
>JBCBTE010000039.1:0-21504 GCA_039818805.1 Pseudomonadota bacterium | reverse complement strand
TGTTCTACGCCACCAAGCGCGTCGGCGGTGACGTAAGTGACTTTGCCGCGATCAAGGTTCTGAAGTTCGGCATCTCTTAAGGTGACCTATTTGGGCGGGGGCCGCGTGTCCCCGTTTGAGATGCGCGCGCCGTGAAAAGATTGTCCGGCTGCTCCCCTCCGAGCGGATACTTTTGGCCGCGCGCATCTGAACCACCGGAGGGGTCCGGGATTTCTGGAGTGAATCCATGATGTTAATCGAAGAAACCGCCGTGCCATTGGCCGCGCTTCCGGTGGATGAGTTCAAAGCGCATCTGCGGCTCGGCACCGGATTTTCGGACGGGGACATTCAAGACGTGGTGCTTGAAAGCTTTCTGCGTGCGGCGATTGCAGCGATAGAGGCCCGTACGGGTAAAATCCTGATCGAACGTACGTTTTCCTGGACCTTGACCCGGTGGCGTAACACCGAAGGCCAGGCGCTTCCAGTGGCCCCCGTGACCGAAATCCAATCGCTGGTCCTGCGGGATCGGGCGGACGAAGAAGAATTGATCGACGCGTCGCACTACCGGTTGGAGCCGGACACGCAACGCCCGGTGCTGCGCGCTGCAGGCATATGCCTGCCATCGATCCCATCGGGGGGCGTGGCGGAGATCGTGTTCATTGCGGGCTATTCAAACACGTGGGGCGGCTTGCCAGCCGATCTGGGTCAGGCCGTGGTTCTGCTGGCGGCTCATTACTACGAAAACCGGCACGAAACGCGCCTTGGCGACAGCAACATGCCATTTGGCGTGACAAATTTGATTGAGCGTTACCGTACGGTGCGTTTGTTTGGTGGGGGGCGGACGTGATGCCGGCTCCGATCTTGAACAGAAAGCTGATCCTGCAAGACGCGGTGCGTGTTCCGGATGGAGCAGGGGGGCATGTCGAAAGCTGGGAAAACCTAGGCGTCTTGTGGGCTGATGTTCAGGCCCGGTCAGGTCGTGAAGCCGCGGGTGAAGACGTTCGACTGTCCAAAACCGGCTATCGCATCATCGTGCGATCGGCGCCCTATGGTGCCCCGTCGCGCCCAAAGCCGGGCCAGTGCTTTCTGGAAGGTGAGCGTTTGTTCCAAATCGTATCGGTCACCGAACGCGACGCGCAGCAACGTTATCTGACCTGTCTTTGCAAAGAGGAGGTGGCGGTATGAGCTATGGTGCGTCTGCGGCGCTGCAACAGGCCGTCTATCAAAAACTCTTGGCAGATCCGACGTTGGATACGCTGGTTCAAGGTGCGATCTATGACGCGATGCCCCAAGGCACGCTGCCCCAGATTTACGTAACCCTTGGCCCTGAAGAGGCGCGCGTCAGGTCCGACAAAACCGGGCAGGGCGCATGGCACCGCTTCACCGTATCCGTTGTCACCGACGGAACCGGGTTTCACGCTGCCAAAGAAGTGGCCGCTGCGATCAGCGATGCGTTGGTTGACAATCAGTTGACGCTGACCCGGGGCACGATGGCGGGCCTTCACTTTTTTCGTGCGCGGGCAAAACGGGAAGGCACGGGCGCTGCGCGTCGGATCGACCTGACGTTCCGCGCGCGGGTCGATGACACTCTCTAACCCTAATTCTTCGGAGACAGACAAATGGCAGTGCAAAACGGTAAAGACCTGTTGATCAAAATCGATCTGACAGGCGATGGCAATTTTCAGACGGTGGCGGGTCTTCGGGCAACGCGTGTCAGCTTCAACGCAGAAAGCGTGGATGTAACCAGCTTGGAATCCGCCGGCGGCTGGCGCGAACTTTTGGCGGGTGCTGGCGTAAAGACAGCGGCAATCAGTGGGTCGGGCATTTTCCGTGACGAGGACAGCGACGAGCGTGTGCGCCAGATCTTTTTTGACGGCGAAATGCCGGATTTCCAGGTTGTGATCCCGGATTTCGGTACCATGGAAGGCCCGTTTCAGGTCACGGCGATCGAATATGCCGGCAATCACGACGGCGAAGCGACGTATGAACTGTCGCTGGCCTCTGCCGGCCAATTGACCTTCACGGCGATCTAAGGTCATGGCCAACCCCTACGCTGGAGAAGTGGCGCTTGTCATCGACGGTGAGCGCCACGTTCTGAAGTTGACGCTGGGCGCGTTGGCCGAGCTGGAAGCCGGTCTGGACGCAGGCACGTTGGTGGAGATGGTGCAACGCTTTGAAGGCGGCGCGTTTTCCAGCCGGGACGTGCTGGCCCTGATTGTGGCCGGGTTACGGGGCGGCGGTTGGCGCGGCACGGCTGTCGACTTGCTGGCGGCCGAGATCGAAGGTGGACCCCTGGGCGCAGCCCGCGCGGCAGCAGAATTGTTGGCGCGAGCGTTTGTTGCACCGGGCACGGTGTGACAGTGTCCGGTGCCACAGAAATTGACTGGCCTGCGTTGATGCGCGCCGGCATCCGCGGGCTTGGGTTGAGACCGCATGAATTCTGGGCGCTGACGCCCGCCGAACTGGAACTGATGCTGGGCAATTCCGCAGGTGTCGCACCGCTGAAACGAGCGCGGTTAGACGAACTGCTGGCGAACTACCCGGACACAAACGGAGACATGAGCGATGAGTGATGCACAAAGCTTGGACGATCTGGATCTGCAGGTGGCCGCATTGGACGAAAACCTTGGCGGCGCCACGGAAATGGCCGCGGCCTTTAACGACCAGATGGCACGTGTGCGATCGACGTTTGCCGGCACGGGACAGGATGTGGCGACCTTGGATCGCGGCATCAGCCGGGGCCTGAACAAGGCCATTCGCGGCGCCGTCATCGAAGGCGACAGTCTGTCGGATGCGCTGACCAATCTGGCCAACTCGATGATCAATTCCGCCTTTAGTGCCGCGGTTCGACCGGTCACCGACCAAGTGGGCGGGCTCTTGTCGCAGGGCATCGGGAACATTGTCGGCAACCTGCTGCCGTTCGCGAACGGGGGCAGTTTCTCGCAAGGCCGTGTGCAGCCTTTCGCCAGCGGTGGCATCGTGAGCAGCCCAACGACGTTCCCTATGCGTGGAGGGATGGGGCTGATGGGCGAGGCTGGACCAGAGGCCATCATGCCGTTGGCGCGCGGTGCTGATGGCAAACTGGGTGTGCGTGGCGGCGGCGGCAGCAATGTCAGTGTCGTGATGAATGTGAATACCCCCGATGTCGAGGGATTCCGCCGCAGCCAGGCGCAAATCGCTGCCCAATTGGGTCGGGCCATCGGGCGCGGCAACCGCAATCGCTAAAGGATCAAGGACATGGGATTTCACGAAGTACGGTTTCCGGCCAGCCTCAGCTTTGGCTCGATCGGCGGGCCAGAGCGGCACACGGACGTTGTGACGCTGGCCAACGGTTTCGAAGAACGCAACACGCCGTGGAAGCATTCGCGTCGTCGCTATGACGCGGGTGTGGCGATGCGAAGTCTTGATGATATCGAGACATTGATTGCGTTCTTTGAAGCACGGCAGGGGCAGATTTACGGCTTTCGCTGGAAAGACTGGACCGATTTCAAGTCGTGCGGGGCGCGCATGGATGCGGGCTTTGAAGATCAGATCATCGGGTTCGGTGATGACGTGACAGATCGGTTCCAGTTGTTAAAAACATACCGCTCGGGTGAAAACACGTACCAACGACCGATTGCCAAGCCGGTTGCAGGCACGGTCAAGGTGGCCCTGGACGGTGAAGAACTTCAGGAAACGCTCAACTTTGACGTGGATCTGACCACGGGATTTCTGAATTTTCCACATCCGATCGACACCGGTGTGCGCATCACGGCCGGCTTCGAATTTGACGTGCCGGTTCGCTTCGACATTGACCGGATCCATACCAGCCTGGCCAGTTTTCAGGCCGGAGATGTGCCGAATGTTCCCATTGTCGAGGTGCGGGTATGACGTTGTTTAATGCAGCTCTCAAAGCGCACCTGGACGGGGCGCTGACAACAACTTGCCGGTGCTGGTCCGTGACGCGGTCCGATGGTGTTGAGCTGGGCTTTACGGACCATGATTGCACCTTGAGCTTTGATGGCCTGACGTTTCGGGCGGACACCGGGTTGGGGGCCAAGGCGTTGCAACAGACAACCGGCCTGTCCGTGGACAATACCGAAGCGCTTGGCGCACTCAGCGACAGCGCGATCACCGAGGAAGATATCGAGGCCGGACGTTATGATGCGGCAGAGGTTCGAGCCTGGCTGGTGAATTGGAACAGCGTGGACGAGCGCCAGTTGCAGTTTCGCGGTACGATCGGAGAGATCCGACGCGCCGGAGGAGCATTCGAGGCAGAGCTCCGCGGGCTGACCGATCGTCTGAACGTTCCATTGGGGCGCGTGTTTCAAAAACCCTGCAGCGCGGTTTTGGGGGATGCGGCCTGCGCGTTTGACCTTTCGACGCCGGGCTACACCGCCGAGGTCGTGGCCCAAGAAATCGATGATCGGCGCATTTTCAGGTTTCCCGCGTTGGAGGGTTTTGCCGAAGATTGGTTCCGCCATGGCGTGTTGCGCGTCATGGAGGGCAAAGCAGCCGGTTTGGCCGGTTTGGTCAAACGCGACATTATGCAAGAAGGGAAGCGCCAGATCGAACTGTGGCATCCCTTACGTGCAGATGTGCAAGTTGGGGACACCCTTTTGCTGGAAGCCGGGTGCGACAAACGCGGTCAGACATGTCGTTTGAAGTTTGACAACTTCCTGAATTTTCAAGGCTTCCCCGACATTCCCGGCGACGACTGGTCAATCTCGGACCCGGCCCGCGAAAGCCGTCTGGACGGTGGGAGTCGACGCAGATGAGCGGCTTAGGAGACAAGGCTGCCACAGAGGCGCGGGGTTGGATCGGCACACCCTACCGCCACCAGGCCAGTTGTCGCGGCGCCGGCACCGATTGCCTTGGCTTGTTACGGGGGGTCTGGCGCGCGCTTTACGGGCAAGAGCCGGAAGCGGTGCCGGCCTATTCGATGGACTGGTCTGAACCGGACCATGACGAGGTGCTTTGGCGCGCTGCGCGTCGGCATCTGACTACAAAATCCAAGGCGGCGGATGCGCCCGGTGATATCTTGCTTTTCCGGATGCGGGACGGTGCGGTGGCCAAGCATCTGGGCATCGCCGGTGTTGTCGGTTCACGTCCAACTTTTATTCACGCGTATTCGGATCACGCCGTTGTGGAAAGCCCACTCAGCGCGCCTTGGCGGCGGCGCATCGTGGCCCGGTTCGCATTTCCCGAGGAGGGTTGAGGTATGGCAACGGTAGTCTTATCCGCAGCAGGTGCGGCGCTTGGCGGAACGGTCGGCGGCTCTCTTATAGGCTTGTCCATGGCGGCAGTTGGCCGGTTTGCAGGCGCCGTGATTGGCCGGTCGATTGACCAACGCCTGATGGGCAGCGGTTCGGACACAGTGGAAACTGGCAGGGTCAGCCGTTTACGTCTTACAGGCACGGGCGAAGGCGACGCAGTTGCGCAGGTTTTTGGTCGGATGCGTTTGGCTGGCCAAGTAATCTGGGCCACCGAGTTTCGCGAGACCGCCTCGACTTCCGGCGGTGGTGGCAAAGGTGGGCCACCGCGCCCCAAAGTCACGCAATACAGTTATTCGCTTAGCCTTGCCGTGGCCGTCTGCGAGGGGGAAATATCGCATATCGGGCGTATCTGGGCGGACGGTATCGAAATTTCGCCCAGCGACCTGACCTTGCGTGTCTATACCGGTGGTACGGATCAGGTGCCGGACCCAAAGATCGAGGCCGTCGAAGGCGTTGGCACGGTGCCAGCCTATCGCGGGACTGCCTATGTGGTCATCGAAGATCTCGACCTGACACCCTATGGCAACCGGGTGCCGCAATTCACGTTCGAGGTCAGCCGACCGACGCCAGCAAGCCAAGCGGGCGCCGAGCTCGAGCCTATTTATGCTTTGCGAGGAGCAGCCTTGCTACCCGGCAGTGGCGAATATGCGTTGGCGACGTCTGCGGCCAACATGTATTTTGGGCCGGGATCACAACAACCGACCAATGTGAATTCCCCGTCCGGAAAAACCGATTTCGCGACCACTTTGGAACAGCTGAGTGGTGAGATTCCGGGTCTGAAAAGCAGTTCGCTGATCGTCAGCTGGTTTGGTGACGATCTGCGCTGTGACCGGTGCACGATCCGACCCAAGATCGAACAATCCGAGTTTGATGCCGGCAATATGCCCTGGCAGGTCGCTGGTCTGACCCGCGAAACAGCCGAACTTGTGCCGCAGGATGCCGGTGGACAGCCGGTCTATGGCGGCACGTCGACCGACCAATCGGTGATCGAGGCGATCATCGCCCTGAAAGATGCTGGCCAGGATGTGATGTACTATCCAATTATCCTAATGGATCAACTGGCCGGCAACGCATTGGGCGACCCGTATTCGGACGACGACGATCAGCCGGCACTGCCGTGGCGTGGGCGCATCACGACGTCGGCGGCGCCGGGCCGTCCGGCCAGTCCTGACGGAACGGCATCTGCCGAGGCGGAAGTCGCTGCCTTTTTCGGCACGGCCTCTGCGGCGGATTTCATTCCGCCTGAAGGCGAAGAAGGCGACCCTGTCTTCGGTGATGGCACGTCGGGTACAAACAACGAAAACCCGATCGAAGTTGTGCCGAACGCCTTTGATTTGATCGGCTACACCGGCCCCAAGGTGGAAAGCCCTATTGTCTATTCGGGGCCCGACGAATGGGGTTACCGCCGCTTTATCCTGCATCAGGCCGCCTTGTGCGCAGCCGCGGGAGGTGTGGAAAGCTTTTGCATTGGCTCGGAAATGCGGGGTCTGACCCAGATCCGGGGGGCGAACAACAGTTTCCCAGCCGTGGCGGCGCTTATGGATTTGGCGTCAGAGGTGCGCATCCTTTTGGGACCGGACGTCAAGATCAGCTATGCCGCTGATTGGTCGGAATACTTTGGGTACCAACCTCAGGACGGATCAGGCGACCGGTTTTTCCATCTTGATCCGCTGTGGGCGCATGACGACATCGATTTCATTGGTATCGACAACTACATGCCGCTGTCTGACTGGCGTGATGGCAGTGACCATCTGGATGCACAGGCGGGGTACGATGCGATTTATGCGCTTGATTACTTGCAGGCAAACATCGAAGGCGGCGAAGGGTATGACTGGTTCTACAGTTCCGACGCCGCGCGCGACGTTCAAAACCGCACCCCGATCTCCGATGACGAATATGGCGAGCCTTGGGTGTGGCGTTACAAAGACATTCGCAATTGGTGGCAGAACTTGCACCACGAGCGGATCAACGGTGTGCGCGACGCCAATCCGACCGTCTGGTTGCCACAATCAAAGCCAATCCGCTTCACGGAATACGGTTGCGCTGCCATCGACAAAGGCACCAATCAACCCAACAAGTTCCTCGACCCGAAATCTTCGGAGTCCAGCCTGCCGTATTTCTCAGATGGGCGTCGCGACGAGCTGATGCAGCATCAATATCTGCGGGCAATGCTGGACTATTGGGCGGATCAGGCGAATAACCCGACATCGGCGATGTACGAGGCGCCGATGATCGACATGGAGCATGCCTATGTTTGGGCCTGGGATATGCGCCCATACCCCTACTTTCCAAACAACCGTGACCTGTGGAGCGATGGCGACAATTATGCACGGGGTCATTGGATCAACGGGCGATTGTCAGCACGGTCCCTTGCCTCTGTGATCGAAGAGATTTGTGCACGATCCGAGTTGCCGCATTGTGATACATCGCGTGTCTACGGAATGGTGCGCGGCTATACGGTCGATCAGGTGGCCGAAGCGCGCAGTGCATTGCAGCCTTTGATGCTGCGCTACGGTTTCGACGCAGTGGACCGTGATGGCGTTTTGCGCTTCGTGATGCGGGATGGACAGCCTGATCGCATCATTGACCTTGAAACACTGGTACGAGATCCAGAGATGGACGGCGTGCTGGAAGAAACCCGTGGCAGCACGGTTGAACTTGCAGGCCGTGTGCGCCTTCGTTTCATTGAGGCCGATGGTGATTTCGAAGTCATCTCGGAAGAAGCGGTGTTGCCCGACCAAGCCACGCATGCCGTTTCCAGCTCGGAAATGCCTTTGGCGATGACCCGCGCAGAAGGCCGCCAGACGGTGGAGCGTTGGTTGTCCGAGGCACGCGTGTCGACTGACACGTTACGAGTGACGTTGCCGCCATCCCAGTTGGACACCGGTGCCGGAGACGTCATTGCATTGCCGGAAGGAGATGCCAAAGGTCTGTTCCGCATTGACCGCGTCGACCAGTTGGCCGGGGCGCAGAAAGTCGAAGCAGTCCGCATCGAGCCCGAAAGCTACCGTCCTGCGGATTTCGAGGACGAGTCGGTGTCGTTGCGGCCTTTTTCAGCGCCCAGCCCGGTATCGCCTTTCTTCCTAGATCTGCCGCTTTTTACCGGCGAAGAGGTGCCGCATGCGCCACATATCGCGGTCACGGCCGAACCTTGGCCCGGATCAGCCGCGCTATACTCATCCGATGAAAATGCGAACTACACCCTGAACAAGATTGTCGCCTCCCGTACACCTGTGGGTGTTTTGGACACCGACATGCCGGCCGGACCCTCAGGGCGTATCGATCGGTCGGACGCGGTTCAGGTGCGTATGCTCAGCGGTCACTTGGAAAGCGTCAGCGATCTGGCGTTTCTGAACGGGGCGAACCTGTGCGCCATCGGGGACGGCACGCCGGACAACTGGGAGGTTGTACAGTTCCGCGATGTCGAATTGGTTGACACCGACACCTATTTGTTGCGCCACCGCTTGCGGGGGCAGGGTGGTACCGAGCGGTTGGAAGGATGGCCAAAGGGAAGTTTTCTTGTGCGCCTTGACGGCACCCCACAACAGATTGACCTGGCCGAAACCAAGCGTGGCCTTGCTCGTTTCTACCGTATCGGTCCGGCGGCGCGGCCGTTTGATGATCCATCCTACAGCGCTGCGCGCCTTGCCTTTGATGGCATCGGATTGCGCCCGTTGTCGCCTGTCAAGCTTCAGCTTGAAGGCCAGGCGGGTGCAGCACGAACGCTCAGTTGAATCCGTCGAACACGAATTGACGGCGATCGTTGGGACATACCGGAGGTGCCCCTGGGCGAAGAAACCGAAGCCTATGTGGTTCGTGTGATGCAAGGAACGGACGTCATCCGGGAAGAGAGCACGACAGCACCCAGCTGGGTTTACACGGCTGCAGCGCAGGCGGATGATGCAATTTCCGGGACTTACGCGCTTGAAGTTGCGCAGGTCTCTGCGCGGTTCGGGGCCGGACGCTTTGCATCGCTTACAGTTGACGCCTAGCCGTTGACGCATTCCACGCAGCGCGTGGCGGCGGGGTCGAGGTGCAATCGACCTTCTGCAATCTCGTCGCCACAATCGTCGCAATACCCAAATTCACCGTCTTCCATGCGTGCCAGAGCGGCAAGAAGGCGGGCGCGCTCTGATGCACGACGCGCATCGGTTGCCTTGGCCATTGCCTGATTTTGCAGCGCGTCCATTCGACTGAGCCGACCGACCGCCTGCTGGTCCAGTTCAACCGTGGCTTTTCCGGCCTGGCCAAGCGCATCTTCTGCGGCCAAGTTTGCCAACTTCTCTTCGATCAGATGGCGAAATGTCTTTCGTCGTGCGTCATTCATTTTCGTGATCTTTACCATGTCAGCTTTGCATTTTACGCAAAATGCTTATCTGATATAGTCTGCTTGCATCGATGAGGAGCAAAGCCATGGCCGAAACCCATGCAAAACTGGCGGAACTTGATCCGGTCTGGGCCCGGATCAGGACCGAAGCGGAAGGCAGCGTTCAAGAAGAGCCGCTGCTTGGCGGGCTTGTGCATTCGTCCATTCTGCACCACAGAACCATCGAATCCGCTCTTGCGTATCGGATTTCGCTCAAGCTTGCCTCTCCCGAGATGCCAGAGCAGATCCTGCGCGAGATTTGCGACATGGCCTACGACGACGAGGCTGATCTGGGCCATGCGGCCAGGGCCGATATCGTAGCGGTCTATGATCGTGACCCCGCGTGTGACCGATTCATTCTGCCAATGATGTTTTTCAAGGGTTTCCAGGCCGTGCAGGCGTACCGTGTGGCCCACTGGCTTTGGCGGCAGGACCGCAAGGACATGGCGCGGTTCTTCCAGATGCGCTGTTCCGAGGTGTTTGGCGTGGATATCCACCCTGCAGCCCGTATCGGCAAGGGCATCATGATCGACCACGCGCATTCCATCGTGATCGGCGAAACCGCTGTTGTGGGTGACAATGTCTCGATGTTGCATTCCGTGACCCTTGGCGGAACCGGCAAGGAAGAAGAAGACCGCCATCCCAAAATTGGTGATGGGGTTCTGATCGGGGCAGGGGCCAAGGTCCTGGGCAATATCCAGGTGGGCCACTGCAGCCGCATTGCTGCCGGTTCGGTCGTATTGCAAGAAGTGCCGCCCTGCAAAACCGTGGCCGGTGTGCCTGCCAAGATCGTGGGTGAGGCCGGCTGTGATCAGCCATCCGTGGCCATGGATCAGCTTTTGGGTGTGCGCTAAGTCGCGTTTTCGACGTCGGACTTGCGGAGGCGCAGTGCAATGGCGCACAGCGAAAACAGGACATAAAACAGCTGTATCAGAGCTGAACTGAGGTTGAAGTCGACCGTCAGTGATATCATCACGCAAAGTGCCGCGGTCAACGTCAGCAGGAAATATGCGATTTTGGAACTTTCGATCTTGCCGGTGCTCAAGAGCAGGAACCCGATGACATAGAGTGAAAATCCGATGAGCCCGATCGCCCGGCAGGCAAGATCAATGTCGGTCTGGGTGAATTCAATCAATGTCATTTTAACCCCAATCACAGAACCACTTTCAGTACGAAGGCGTACGTAAATCTAATTTCATTAATAATGACAAATAATTAGCAGCACTTGCGTGCCGTTGCCCGTTAATACTCCGTGAGTGTGCGTTAAAAAAAAAGACCCCGCACGTGGCGGGGCCGTCTTTGGGCATGATGCGTCCTGACCTAGGCCAGCATCATCATCGGATTTTCCAGGTTCTGTTTGATCTGCTCCAGCAGCTGCGCCCCAAGGGCACCGTCGATCACCCGGTGATCGACAGACAATGTGACAGACATCACCGTCGCCACTGCCAGTTCCCCGTCTTCGCCGACGACCGGTTTTTTAACACCGGCACCCACAGCCAGGATGGCGCCGTGGGGCGGGTTTATCACCGCATCAAAATTGTCGATGCCAAACATGCCGAGATTCGAGATGGCAAAAGTGCCGCCCTGATATTCGTGCGGGGCCAGCTTGCGATCGCGTGCACGGGCCGCGAGATCTTTCATTTCTGCCGACAGTGCCGACAGCGATTTCATGTCCGCATCTTTCAGCACCGGCGTGAAAAGCCCGCCTTCGATCGCAACGGCGACGGCCACGTCCGAAGGTTTCAGTTTAAGCACCCGGTCCCCGGCCCAGACGGCATTGCAATCCGGCACCGCCTGCAGTGCCAGGGCGCAGGCCTTGATGATGAAGTCATTGACCGACAGTTTTGTGCCTCGTGCCTCAAGCTGTTTGTTGAGTTGGCCGCGGAATGTCAGAAGCGCGTCGAGTTTGATGTCACGTCGCAGATAGAAATGCGGAATGGTTTGCTTGGCCTCCGTCAGGCGGGCGGCAATGGTCTTGCGCATCCCGTCAAGCGGCACGTCTTCGTAATCGCGCCCTTCGTACATGGCTGCCACGGCACTCGCCGACGGTCCGGTCGGGGCTGCCTTGGCGGCGGCGTCTGCCGGCTTGGCCTCGGCTGGGGCCGCGGCGTCAGGCCGGGCTGCTTCAACATCCGCCTTGATGATCCGACCATGCGGTCCGGACCCCGAAATAGCTGCTAGGTCGATGCCTTTTTGCGCTGCAATGCGACGAGCCAGAGGCGATGCGAAGATGCGGTCCCCCTTGGCGCTGACCGGGGCCGCGGGAGCAGGCGTCTCGACGTCCGCCGGGGCGGACACCTCGGTGCCTGCGTCGGCTGCGGGCGCAGCCTCCGGCGTGGCGGCGGGCGCCGCACTGACATCCCCGATGTCATCGGCGCTTTCACCGTCTTCCAGCAGTACGGCGATGGCCGTATTCACCTTCACGGCTTCGGTTCCTTCGGCCACCAGGATCTTGCCGATCGTCCCTTCGTCGACCGCTTCGAACTCCATCGTGGCCTTGTCGGTCTCGATCTCGGCCAAGAGGTCACCTGACGAAACGGTATCGCCCTCTTTGACCAACCACTTGGCCAATGTGCCTTCCTCCATCGTCGGCGACAGGGCGGGCATCAGAATTTCCGTTGGCATGGCTCTGTCTCCTTACCGGTAGGTCACTTGGTTCACCGCCTCGATCACTTCCGCGGTCGAGGTCAGGGCCAGTTTTTCAAGGTTGGCGGCATACGGCATCGGCACGTCCTTGCCGGTGCAATTGATCACCGGAGCGTCCAGGTAGTCGAACGCCTTTTGCATGAGCGTCGCACTGATGTGATTGCCGATGCTGGCCACGGGCCAGCCTTCCTCGACCGTGACGCAGCGGTTGGTCTTCATCACCGAGGCGATCACCGTGTCATAGTCGATGGGCCGCAGAGTGCGCAGATCAATCACTTCGGCGCTAACGCCGTCTTCGGCAAGCTTTTCAGCAGCTTCCAGTGCATAGGTCATGCCAATTCCAAAGCTGATGATCGTCACGTCGGTGCCAGCGCGGGCAACGCGGGCCTTGCCAAAGGGGATGGTGAAATCATCCATGACCGGCACATCGAAACTGCGGCCATAAAGGATTTCGTTTTCCAGAAAGACGACCGGGTTTGGATCGCGGATCGCCGATTTCAGCAGGCCCTTGGCATCTGCCGCCGAGTAGGGTTGGACCACTTTCAGACCCGGTACTTGGGCATACCAAGCCGCGTAGTCCTGGCTGTGCTGGGCGGCAACACGGGCAGCCGCGCCATTCGGGCCACGGAACACGATCGAACAACCCAGTTGCCCGCCGGACATGTAATTGGTCTTGGCGGCCGAATTGATGATCTGGTCTATGGCCTGCATGGCGAAATTCCAGGTCATGAACTCGACGATGGGCTTCAGCCCGCCCCAGGCGGCACCAACCCCGATCCCGGCAAAGCCATGTTCGGTGATCGGCGTGTCGATAACGCGCTTGGCGCCGAACTCGTCCAGCAGGTTCTGGGTGATTTTGTAGGCACCCTGATACTCGGCCACTTCCTCGCCCATGACAAAAACGGTTTCGTCGTTGCGCATTTCCTCGGCCATCGCCGCGTTCAACGCCTCGCGCACGGTCATCTTCTGCATCTCTGTGCCCTCGGGCCAGTCAGGGCTGGCATCCGGCTGGGGCACCGGCGCGCCGGGGGCCGCCGCCACCGGCTCGCTGGCGGATCGTGTGTCCTCGTCCGACATTTCTTCTTTCGCGGCAGGGGCGGTCGAGGCAGGCTCGGACGAGTCCGATGCGCTCTCGGTGATGTCGTCGGCGCTTTCGCCTTCTTCCAGCAGCACGGCAATCGCGGTGTTCACCTTCACGGCCTCAGTGCCTTCGGCAACCAGGATTTTGCCGATGGTACCTTCATCGACGGCCTCGAACTCCATCGTGGCCTTGTCTGTTTCGATCTCAGCCAGGATATCACCCGACGACACGGTGTCGCCCTCTTTGACCAACCATTTGGCCAGCGTCCCCTCTTCCATCGTCGGCGACAGCGCTGGCATCAGAATTTCTGTAGGCATTTTTAAAGTCTCCTGAAATCAGTCGCTTACGCTTCAACGTAAATATCTGTCCAAAGCTCGGATACATCCGGTTCCGGGCTTTCCTTGGCGAAATCGGCGCTTTTGCTGATGATGTCCTTGATCTCTTTGTCGATCGCCTTGAGATCGTCCTCGGTGGCGTGCTTGCCGCCCAAAAGCAGATCGCGCACATGCTCGATACAGTCTTTCTCCTCGCGGATTTTCTGCACTTCCTCGCGGGTGCGATACTTGGCGGGGTCGGACATCGAGTGGCCGCGATACCGATACGTCTTGACCTCAAGAATGTAGGGACCGTCGCCATCGCGGCAGTGTTTGACAGCCTTTTCCCCGGCGGCCTTCACGGCCAGTACGTCCATCCCGTCCACGGTCTCGCCCGGAATGCCGAAGGCCTCGCCCCGCGTGTAGATGTCCGGCGTCGAGGTCGACCGTTTCTGCGACGTGCCCATCGCATATTGGTTGTTCTCAATGACGAAGATCACCGGCAGTTTCCACAGCGCCGCCATGTTAAACGTCTCATAGACCTGTCCCTGGTTCGCGGCGCCGTCCCCGAAATAGGTAAATGTCACGCGGCCATTGCCCTTGTACTGATCGGCCAGCGCAAGACCGGCGCCAAGCGGGACATTCGCGCCGACGATACCGTGCCCACCGTAAAAGTCTTTGTCCCGACTGAACATGTGCATCGACCCGCCTTTGCCGCGGGAATAGCCGCCCTCGCGGCCGGTCAGCTCGGCCATCACGCCGTTCGGGTCCATACCACAGGCCAGCATGTGACCGTGATCGCGGTAGGTGGTGATACGCTTGTCGCCCTCTTCGGCGCTTGCCTCCAGCCCGACAACCACTGCTTCCTGACCGATGTAGAGATGGCAGAAGCCACCGATCAAACCCATGCCATAGAGTTGGCCCGCCTTTTCTTCGAATCGGCGGATCAGAAGCATATTGCGATAATGCGTCTTGAGTTCATCAGCGGAAATATTTGATTTTGATGTAGTTTTTCGAGCGGCCATGGGCGAGGGCTCCTGTCTTTCGCATATAGTTTAGCGTTAAACTATTTATTACAGCATCCTGTTTTGTTTTGCGAGAGAGATTTTGACGCAGGGTCATTTGCCCGGCCTGCCATCGATGACACACGGTAAAAAAACAACCCGGCGATAGAATGCCGCCGGGCGTGATCGGTGCGAAAGGCCGGCTTCTGTTCTCGGGGAAGTGAGCCAGGCAGCCGCAGATCGGGTCCTCCGCGCCTTTTGGTCACGTTTACCGAATTACGATCTCGTCCGCGCGCAGCAGTCCCAGAACGTCACGTGCCTGCTGATCGAGCAGATCAAGGTCTAGATACGTGTCAGACAGGCGCTTGGTCAGATTTTCCATCCGCGCCACCTGACTTTGTAATTCAGCCAGCTGAAGGCGCAGTTCAACTTCGCCCGCCTCGATCTCGGCGCGGCGAAACAGGCCATAATCCCCCTGCACGGCAGCAAACGTAAAATACGCGCCAAGGCCAAAGGCGATGACGAAATAAATCAAAACGCCGAGTGCGGGTCGTTTCAGGGTGCTCATACGTGGTCTGCTCTGCCTTTGTGCCCGCCTCTTTCTGGGCGGTGCCTGCACACAATGCCACATGCGATTCGCTTTGTGAATCCCCTTTCATATCATTCTACTTAAACGGTAGAACCGGGGCAGAAGGAGAGTCTTTCATGCCACATGTTCCGCCACGCGACACGCTTTTGACGCATGATGTGACGAACCAGCCTGATGCGCGCGGGGATGTCGATCTGTGGGACACCGACGTGGCTCTGCGCGATCATGCCAAGGCGGCCGGTGCGGATGCCTCGCACTTGGCCCGTTACGGCCAGACGATGGGCGCGCTTCAGATGGTCGAAGCAGGGCAGGCGGCCAATCGTCATACGCCGGAACTTCGGCTGTTTGATGCAAGCGGGCGACGGCTGGACGAGGTGGTATTTCACCCTGCGTATCATGACCTGATGCGTGCAGGTGTGGCGGCAGGTTATTCCGCCATAGCGTGGGAGGGCGGGAAGGGCGGGCACGCCACGCACGCCGCGATGGTCTATCTCACCGGGCAGGTTGAGCCGGGTGTCTGCTGCCCGATGACGATGACATACGCGGCCGTTCCCGCACTGGAAGCGGATGAGCGGCTTTTCCACGAATGGGTGCCGAAGCTGGTCAGCCGCGCCTACGACGGCGCCCCCAAGCCCATCGCCCGCAAGCCGGGTGCGACAATGGGCATGGCGATGACGGAAAAACAGGGCGGTTCGGACGTTCGGGCCAACACAACCCGCGCGGCGCGGGATGGCGACGGGTATCGGTTGCGTGGCCATAAATGGTTTTGCTCCGCGCCCATGTCGGATGGGTTCCTGACGCTGGCTCAGTCCCCCGGTGGCTTGACCTGCTTTCTGGTACCGCGCTGGCTGGAGGGTGAACGGAACGCCATTCACATCCAGCGCTTGAAGGACAAACTGGGCAATCGCGCCAATGCCTCGGCCGAGATCGAGTATGCCGACGCGTTGGCCTACCGTTTGGGAGACGAGGGCGAAGGCATTCGCACGATTCTCGAAATGGTGCATCACACGCGGCTTGATACGGCGATGGCGCCCGCGGGCCTGATGCGCGCGGCGCTCGGACATGCAACGCACTGGGCACGTCACCGCACGGTGTTTCAGAAAACGCTGATCGACCAACCGCTGATGCAATCCGTGCTGGCCGACCTGGCCCTCGATTGGGAAGGCACGTTGGCGTTAGGGATGCACGTGGCGCGGTGTTTTGACCGCGAAGATGAGGCAGGCCGCGCCTTTGCCCGACTTGCCGTCGCCTTGGCCAAGTACCTGGGCAACAAACTGTGCCCGACCTTCGTCTACGAGGCGATGGAGACGCTTGGCGGTATGGGCTATGTCGAGGATACGCCGCTACCGCTGCTCTATCGCGAGGCGCCGCTCAATTCCATCTGGGAGGGGTCGGGCAACGTGATTTGCCTGGATATCCTGCGCACGCTGCGCAAATTGCCGGCCGCAGGCGAGGCGCTCAGCGCCGAGCTTGGGGCAGCGGCGGGTCAATACCGCCGGTATGATGCTGCCCTGAATGCCCATATCACACGGTTCCCCAGCTTGCCGGAAGAAGCGCTGGCGCGGTGGTATACCGAGAGCTTGGCGACGTTGCTGACGGCGTCGGTGTTGATCCGCAACGCGCCGCCCGCGGTGAGCGAAGCATATGTGGCTACGCGGCTGGCGGGCGAGCGGGGACGGTCCACGGGTGCGATCGGCGCCGTGGACGTCCCCGGAATTCTCGCCCGGCTTTGACCGCTCAGTATGCCGGCAGGTGAATGTTGAACTTGGCGCGGATCGCTTTGTCCACGGCGGGATCCAGCCGCGCAGCCGGTGCCTCGGACAGGATTGCCTCTTTTCGCGCAATCGCCTTTGCCACCAAGTCAGGTTTGTCCAATTCGGCCCACTCTTTGGGTGAAGAACGATCTCCAAATGTCGGATAAACATGATCAATCTGCATTCGGGCCAAGGTGGCATCGGTGCCAAGGTAATGCCCAGGCCCCCCCATGCACACCTGCTTGATCTGGTCGAGCGCAAGTGTTTCGTCATCCACTTCGATCCCGCGCACGCAGCGCAGGGCCTGCCCGATCAGGTCATCGCTTAGGATCAGACTTTCGTGACAGAAGCCCAGAAGCGAGGCGTGCATACCCGCGGCCTCATAGACCATGTTGAGCCCTGAAAGGCCTGCCATGACGTTTGAGCACATCTGCTCCCACCCGGCTTGCATGTCGGGCAGCTTGCTGTCCGACGCACCCGCCGCAGCGCCGCCCGGCACACCGTAAAATTGGTGCATCTGTGCGCATCCCGCGGTCAGCAGGGCCTGCTCGCCAGAGCCGATTGACATCGCTCCGGTGCGCAGATCTAGACCGAAAGGCCAGGTGCCAAAAATCGCGGGATGGCCCGGCGCCACGGCATTCACATACACCAACCCGGCCAGACATTCGGCGGAGGCCTGCACGATGGCCCCGGCAACGGTCGACGGGGCCGTCGCCCCGGCCATGCCTGCCGACAAAAGCAACACCGGCATGCCGCCTTTGATACATTCCTCCATCACCTGGCAACTTTCCGTGGCGAATTTCATGGGCGGAACGACGAAGCAATTGGAATTGCTCATGAAAGGCCGTTCACGGAATTTGTCCTCGCCGCCAGCAATCATGTACAGCATCTCAAGCGCGGGGGGCACGTGATGCGGTTCTGTAAAGGACGTGCCGATATGCTTGGTCGTGCCGGAACTGGCGGCATAGACCGTGTTCAGGTCCATCTCTAAATTGTCGGTCACGTCACGCGCCACCATCGGGCGCTGGCAGAAATGCACATTGTCCAGCACATCCACGATCCGCGCCGCATCATGCAGGTCCTGCAATGTGCTTTCGCGGTAATTGCGCCCTTCCACATCGACCATATGCACCGCCGCGCCCGCAGTTCCGTAGTGTACGCGCGTGCCTTCCAGCGTCAGGTCATTCTGACCGTCCCGGCTGCAAAGCGTGATCGAGCGGTTGGCCTTGGCCAACATGTCCTCGACCAGGGCGCGGGGAAAGCGGATGCGACCGTCATCGCCAAGCTCGGCGCCGGCACCGGTCAGGTATTCGATGCCGCTTGGTGGCGCGTCGGCCAGTCCGATTTCCTCCAACGCATCGAGGGCCGTTTCATGGATACGCTGGACCTGCGCATCGGACAAAGGTTTGTATCGGCCGCCTTCCAGACCGGCCCGTATGGGGCGCATCGCCGTTTCAAGAGGTGCGGCCCGGCTGGCCCGGCGCGCGGCACGGCCGCCAGAGCGGCGAGGGGATTGTTCGTTCATAGCTGTATTTCCTTGAGATCGTGACGGGTTCCGGGGTTAACCCAAAACCGGACGACCACGCGCAGCCCGGCCGCGTTCAGCGCCGATGGTGCGGATCACAAGTGAAATTTTGCAGCGCGGTTTCATGCCCGGCTCTCCCTGTTACGATAAGTAAAATCGAAGGGTTGGCTGCTATTCTTGTCTGAAAACGACCTATGTCCCAAATACGACATCCAGAATGCGTGTCGGCGTATCACCCGCGCCCTGGCGCAACGAAAAGACCCCGCGTTTTGCAACGCGGGGCCTGAAATGCTGATTCTTGCTGGCTTACAGCGCGGCGACCATTGCGGCGGGCACACCGACCATGGCGCCCAAGATGATTGCCATCGAAACTCCGAGACCTTTGAACATCAAACCCTCTCCTGCGATGTTTCCAATTCCTTATAGATATTGTCGGACTTGGCCACTTCGACGTGACAGCCGGTCGCAGGGCGGTGGTCTTTTGGGGCGGGTGTCAGGCGGCCTTTTCGGCCAGGGCCTGCGCGGTGTCCAAAAGCCGCGCAACAGCCTCGCCCAGCCGATCATCATTGACGGTCAGCGCCACGCGCACATGGCCCGCCGCCGCGGTGCCAAAGCTTTCACCTGGCATCACCGCAACATGGTGTTTATCCAGAAGGTGAAAGGCGAAATCCTCGCCGGACAGGCCCGTGGCGCGCAGATCCAGCATGACATACATGGCCCCTTCGGCGGGGATAGCGCGCACCACGTTCTGCCCGTCAAGCTGTCGCAGAACCAGATCGCGGCGCCTGCGGAAGGGTGCTGCCACCCGCGCTTCGAAGTCTTCCCCCTGATCGAGCGCAAAACAAGCGGCTTCCTGCACGAAACCTGCCACGCCATAGGTGGTGTGCGTGGCCAGGTTGCCCATATGATGGATCGCCTCCTCCGGGCCGACGACCCAGCCGATACGGCTACCGGTCATGGCGTGGCTTTTCGACAGTGATCCGATCACCAGCGTGCGGTCGGCCATTCCATCGAGCACGCGGGGACTGATATGCGCTGCGTTCCAAAGCTGGGTGTCATAAACCTCGTCCGAGATCAGCCACATGTCGTGGTCCATGCAAACGTGGCTGATCCCTTGCAGTGTCTCGTGACCGTACACCACGCCTGTGGGATTGTTGGGCGTATTGATCAGCAGGCTTTTTGCGCCGTCCGCAACCGCGGCAATATCCTCCGGATCTGGTTGGAACACCCGGTCAGGAAGGGCTGGTACGGCAATCGCCCTTGCACCCACGGCGCGGATCGTTCCGGGGTACGTGGCATAGTACGGATCGATGTAAAGCGCGCGGTCGCCTTCGTCGCAGGCGGCATGGTGCGTCGCAAAAAGACCGGCCTGACCACCGGGGACCACAAGAACGTTGTCGGGCGTGGTGGCCACGCCTGTGCGCTCTGACACCCGATTGGCCACGCGTTCGCGCAGGTTGGCGTTGCCGTTGAACATGGAATAGCCGACATGCCCGGCCTTGGCGGCGGCGTGCATCGCGTCAAGAATGCTGACATCCGTGCCGATGTCATGTTCGCCGATGGTAAGCATGGCCACGTCCACACCGGCGGCCATCATCTCCTTGGCGCGGTAGTAAACATCCCAACCGTCCGATCCGCCCCCGGTAAGCCCGGTGATCCGTTTCGACAATGCCATGGCGGCCTCCTGTGCGCTGCATGTCCGCCAGATGGCCCGGGCACAGGCGGCCTGTCAAGCGGGCTCAGATCTCGTCTGACCGGTCCCCCATAAGGTAGCGGGGACCCGCTCCGCGCCGGGCTGCCTTGTCCCGGGGGTTGTACAGGGCGCAACTCTTCAGCGACAGGCATCCGCAGCCGATGCAACTGTCCAATCGTGCACGCAACGCCTGCATCTGTGCGATCCGCGCATCCAGCTCGGCGCCAAACCGCTTTGAGATGCGTGCCCAGTCTCCTTTGGTCGGGGCGCGGTCCAAGGGCAGCCCGTCCAGTGCGTTGCGAATCTCGGTAATGCTGAACCCCAAACCTTGCGAGATCATCACAAAGCTGAGGCGTCGAAGGTCGGCGCGCGAATAGCGCCGGTGCCCGCCATCGTTACGGTCCGGATGCACCAGGTCTTCGTCTTCGTAGTACCGAATGGCCGAGGGTGACAGGCCGGTGCGCTCGGACACGAAGCCGATTGTCAAACCGCGTGAAGCCAAAGCTCTGTTTTGCATCAAGAATTTTCCTATTGATCTCAAGTATACTTGAGAAATTACAGTATTCTACAAATGGAATCAATTGAAAGGACAGACCCATGAAACTGGAACATGTGAACATAACCGTCCCCCATCCGCAGGCCACTGCGGCGGTACTGTGTGATATTTTCGGTTGGCATATCCGGTGGGAAGGGGCCGCCATGGATGATGGTTACACCGTGCATGTCGGCGACGATGACAGCTATCTGGCCCTTTACGCCCCGGCCAAGACACTGACGCCAATGGGGAACACCTACACCCAGATTGCGGGCCTCAACCATGTCGGTGTCACGGTGGATGACCTGGCCGATGTCGAGACGCGGGTCAAGGCAGCCGGGTACACGCCGACCAACCATGGCGATTACGAGCCGGGGATCCGGTTTTACTTCGATGGTCCCGATGATATCGAATTCGAGGTGGTCCAGTATGACTGAGACCGGTGATCGTCGGCGATCCATCGGCCTGCTGATCTATACCGGCACGTTGCTGGGACTCAGCTTTCCGTTGGGCAAGATCGCCATGGCGGCCGGTGTGCCGCCACTGGTCTGGGCCATGGTCGTGTCCTTCGGGGCCGCAACGCTGTTGTTGCCAATGCTGATCGTCCGGCGGCAGCTTGCCCTGCCGCGCGGCCAGATGCTGCGCTATACGGTGATTTCGGGTCTGGTCAGCTTTGCTGCGATCAATGCGATGATGTTTTTCCTCATCCCGCTTGTCGGGGCGGGGTACACGTCGCTCATGTTCGCATTGTCGCCCGTGACCA
>JBCBTE010000038.1:0-21791 GCA_039818805.1 Pseudomonadota bacterium | reverse complement strand
GAAACGTCAACGGGGCGACCGGCTGCAATTGTCGCCTATATCGATCGGGTTAGACCGCCATCGACACGCAGGTTTTGACCGGTCATGTAGCCGCCATCCGCAGATGCCATCCACGAGATCAGCGAGGAAACTTCGGCCACGTTGCCATAGCGCCCGAGCGGGATCCGCGCGCGGCGGTCTTCAGTTTCAGGCAGGCTGTCGATGAAACCGGGCAGGACGTTGTTCATGCGGATGTTTTCAGGCGCATACTTGTCGGCGAAAAGCTTTGCAAAGGCGGCCAGACCGGCCCGAAATACGCCCGATGTGGGAAACAGCGGATCCGGTTCGAACGCGGCGAAGGTCGAAATGTTGATGATGTTACCGGCTTTTTGTGACTGCATGTGCGGCGTAACCAGCCGGGTGGGCCGGATCACATTCATCAGATACACCTCCATTCCTTGGTGCCAGTCGTCATCTGACATCTCCAGCACGGCGCCCTTGGGTCCGTGCCCGGCGGAATTGACCAGAACATCAATGCGCCCCCATCGGTCGATTGCGCCGTCGACCAAGGCCTGCAACGCCTTATTGTCCAGGTTGGACCCGGTCACGCCGAATCCACCAAGGTCATTGCCCAACGCCTCGCCCTTGCCGGACGAGGAAAGGATACCCAGCTTGAATCCGTCATCGGCAAGGCGCCTGGCGGCGTCGGCCCCCATGCCACTGCCGCCTGCTGTGACAAGTGCTACTTTTTCTGCTGTCATGTCTCTTTTCGATTTCCTGTGTGATATTGATTTCGCGTATTCATTTTTGGATTATTGCTTTGTTTTAGGCATATGGATATCAAACTCTTCTATCTTTTAATTGTAGAAATTCTACTGCTTATGAGCTCCGATCTGCCAACACCCAACAGTCTGCGCGCCTTCGAGGTTGCGGGCCGTCATCTCAATTTTCGACGGGCCGCAGAAGAGATGGGCGTCAGCCAGGGTGCCGTGGCTCAACAGGTGCGGGGTCTTGAGGCACGGCTTGGGATACGCCTGTTTGATCGGGTGGCGCGGGGATTGGTCCTGACCGATGCGGGGCGGCAGTATCACGATCAGGTTGCGCGCGCGTTTGAACAGATGCGTCAGGCAACCCGCAACCTTCGTCCTGCGCCCGAGCAGGTCACGATCAGCGTCACGCCCAGTTTCGCGTCGCGCTGGTTGATCCCGAATTTGCCGGATTTCACGCTAACGCATCCGGATGTTGATCTGCGTATTCTAGCCACGGACAGGGTTTCAAGCTTTCGGCAGGATGCCATAGATCTGGCTGTGAGACAGGGTAGCCCGCCCTTTGGTGCAACGCTGGAAGCGACCTTGCTTTTTCCCCAAAGCATCATCGCGGTGTGCGCGCCGGGCGTGCTGACAACACGTGTCGCGGATCAAGACGATCCGCTGGATGGTCTTGTGTTGTTGCATGACACACACAATCACTGGCCGCGGTTCTTGGGCCGATCCATGCCAAAGCAGGGGATGCGGTTCAATCAGACTGGACTGGGGATCGAGGCCGCACTGGCCGGACAGGGCGTTGCCTTGGCCAGCCGGTTCATGGTGGCGCGCGATCTGGAAGACGGGCGTCTAGTTCAGCCGGTTGCGACGGAGTTGGCCGGCGAGACGGATTTTTACCTGCTGCGGCGACGCAAGCCGATCGCGACCGGCGCGCAGGACGCGGTTTGGACGTGGTTGGTGTCGCGTGCCTTGAAAGAGGCGCGCTCTGCCTAGGTGAGCCGGGTGATTCTTCATGCGAATCAATGGTTTTGCTGCGCTGCAAAAGAGCGGGCAAAGTGTGCGCCAACCGGTGGGTCGTCTCAGAAATGGTCAAAAATTCGCGCAACCTAGCGCAAATCCGCCAGATTTATCGTGATTAAGTCGCGGCTTACAGTTTCGGAACGCGATTTTTCTATCTATAGTTTTTTGATACGAATGCGCTCTGCAAAACGACGAAACGGGGGGAGCCGATGATCAGATCGGAACTTATTCAGAAGATCGCCGACGAGAACCCGCACCTGTATCAGCGTGATGTTGAGCGTATCGTGAACACCATCTTCAACGAGATCACCAATGCGATGGCCGATGGCAACCGAGTCGAGCTTCGCGGTTTCGGCGCGTTTTCGGTCAAAAAGCGGGATGCGCGTACAGGTCGCAACCCCCGAACCGGAGAATCGGTGCAGGTTGAGGAAAAGCACGTGCCGTTCTTCAAGGCCGGCAAATTGTTGCGTGAGCGTCTAAACGGAAAGTCGTGATGCGGTACATTCGCTATGCGTCGATTGCCGTCTTTGGACTGGCACTGGTTCTGATTGCCCTAGCCAATCGCCAAGCGGTTGAAATCAAGGTTTTGCCACGGGAATTGGCAGGATTGGCGGCGTTGAACCCCTCTTACGAGGTGCCGCTTTTCGTCATCATATTCGGTGGTATCCTTGCCGGTTTGATCGTCGGGTTCATCTGGGAATGGATACGGGAGGCCAAGGAACGGGCGGCCGCCGCACGTCAGGCGCGCGAGATGGCAAACCTGCGCGCCGAAGTGAAGCGCCTGAAAGGTGAGAAGCACGAGGGCAAGGATGAGGTGCTTGCCCTTTTGGACGAGGCCAGCTAAGCCGCGGCCATGCCCCAAGACGTCAAAGTGAAACTGTGCGGGCTGACCCGCCTCGAAGATGTGCCTGCTGCGGTAGACGCGGGCGCGGCCTATGTCGGGTTCGTGTTTTTCCCAAAATCGCCGCGCTATGTCTCGCTTGAATTGGCGCGCGAGATGGCTTTGGCGGTTCCCCCCGGAATTGCCAAAGTGGCGTTGGTTGTTGATGCAGATGACACGATGTTGGACGAACTGACGGATCGCGTGCCGCTGGACATGTTGCAACTGCACGGGCAGGAAAGCCCGGAGCGTGTGACCGAGATCAAGGAACGTTACTGCCTTCCGGTGATGAAGGCCGTCGGGATTTCCCAAGCCAGCGATCTGGAGGCGATCGATATCTATGCGGCTGTGGCGGATCAGATCTTGCTGGATGCAAAGCCGCCCAAGGACGCCTCGCGGCCCGGTGGCAATGCGATTGCATTTGACTGGTCTTTGATTGCCGGCCGCGACTGGACCGTGCCCTGGATGCTGGCAGGCGGCCTGACATTGGACAATGTGGGGGATGCGCTGCGCGTCACCGGTGCGCGGCAGTTGGATTTATCCTCGGCTCTGGAAAGCGCGCCAGGGGTAAAAGACCACAAAAAGATGCGTGCCTTTGTGGCCGCGGCCAAGGCGTGATTCACTTTCGTCCGGCGCATGCGGATGAGGTGACAGATGTGCTGCGCCTGCTGCAGGACGATGTATTGGGCCAAGGCCGGGAAGGCGCGGAAATGGCGCGGTACAATTTGGCCTTTGCCCGGATGCAGGAAGAACCGGATAACCATCTGATTGTTGGTCAAAACCCGGATGGCGAGGTCGTCGCCACCTACCAGATCACGTTTATCACCGGGCTGTCGCTGCAAGCCGCGCGGCGGGCTCAGGTGGAAAGTGTGCGTGTGGCCAGCCATGTGCGGGGGCAGGGGATCGGTGAGGCGATGTTTGCGGATGTGGTGGCCCGGGCACGCGCGGCGGGGTGTGCCCTGGTGCAGCTGACCATGAATGCAAGTCGCAAGGATACCGCGCGATTTTACGAGCGCCTGGGCTTTGTCGAGACCCATGCGGGGTATAAGCTGGCCCTCGATCACGACGGGAGTGGCTAGTGGAAACCGAGGACCTGGACGGCGTTTACGGGGCAAAGACACCGGAAGAGGCGCGCGCGCTCTACAACAACTGGTCGTCAGATTACGATCACGACAACCTGTCACGTGGGTTTCGTTTGCCAGCTTTGGGAGCCGGGTTGTTGGCCCGGTTTCTTGGCGCGGCGGAGGGTCCGGTGCTGGATGCCTGCTGTGGCACGGGGCTTGTGGGCGAGACGTTGCATCTGCTGGGGTATGATCCAATTGTCGGCTGCGATTTGTCGCCGGACATGTTGGCGGAAGCAAGGAAGCGGCAACTTTATCAACGGCTTGAGGAAGCGGATACGGGTATTGGATTGCCGTTTGAAGATAACGAGTTTGCGGGGTTCGTCTGTGTCGGCTCCTTCGGCCCAGGACATGCCCCACCCGTGACGCTTGAGCATCTGGCGCGTGTCACACAGCCCGGTGGAATTGGTGTGTTTAACCTGTTGGACGCCACCTATGTGGATCAGGGGTTTCCGGACGTGATAGACCGACTGGCGGCGACAACGTGGGATGTGATCCACACGACGCCGCCTTTTCTACCATTCCTGGTTGCCGAACCCGATCTTTGGAGCCGTGCCTATGTGGTTCGAATGCTTTAGGTATTGGCAGTGAAACCGCCAACACACTGCCGCTATGTCGCGGTGAAATGCGCTGGAAACCAAGCGGTTTGTGCCATATTCAAGCGGGACAAGAGAGGGATAACTGATCCATGAATGACCTGTTCAATTCTTTCATGACCGGACCGGATGAGAAGGGCCGCTTTGGCCAGTTCGGCGGACGGTTCGTGTCGGAAACGCTGATGCCGCTGATCCTCGAGCTGGAAAAGCAGTACGAGTACGCCAAGACCGATCAGTCATTTTGGGACGAGATGGATTTTCTTTGGAAGCACTATGTGGGTCGTCCCAGCCCGCTTTACCATGCCGAGGGTCTGACCGAGCGGTTGGGTGGGGCCAAGATTTACATGAAGCGCGACGAGCTGAACCACACCGGCGCGCATAAGATCAACAATGTGTTGGGGCAGATCCTGCTGGCGCGACGCATGGGCAAGACGCGGATTATCGCGGAAACCGGCGCGGGGCAGCACGGGGTGGCCACGGCAACGGTCTGCGCCAAGTTCGGGCTAAAATGCGTGGTCTATATGGGTGCGCATGATGTCGAGCGGCAGAAGCCCAACGTCTTCCGGATGCGTCTGCTGGGTGCCGAAGTAGTGCCGGTGACGTCGGGCCGTGGCACGCTAAAAGATGCAATGAACGATGCGTTGCGCGATTGGGTCACCAATGTGCGTGATACGTTTTACTGCATTGGCACGGTGGCGGGCCCGCACCCCTATCCGGCCATGGTGCGCGATTTCCAACAGATCATCGGCAAGGAAGCCAAGGTGCAGATGCAAGAGGCCGAGGGCCGTTTGCCGGACACGATCATTGCGGCCATTGGCGGCGGGTCGAATGCGATGGGGCTGTTCTATCCCTTCCTTGACGACAAGGAGGTCGAGATCATCGGGGTCGAGGCCGGTGGAAAGGGCGTCAACGAGAAGATGGAGCATTGTGCATCCCTCACCGGTGGACGGCCCGGTGTGCTGCATGGCAACCGGACGTACCTGTTGCAGGATGAGGACGGGCAAATCCTTGAGGGGTATTCGATCTCAGCAGGTCTGGATTATCCCGGCATTGGGCCGGAGCATTCGTGGCTGCATGATATTGGCCGGGCGAGGTATGTCTCGGTCACCGACAAGGAAGCCCTGGCGGCCTTCCAGCTTTGCTGTGAATCTGAGGGGATCATTCCGGCGCTGGAACCCTGCCACGCCTTGGCCCATGTGACCAAGATCGCACCGGACCTGTCCAAGGACCACATCATCTGCATGAACATGTGCGGGCGCGGCGACAAGGACATCTTTACCGTCGCTCGGCATTTGGGATACGAGATGGGCGAGAGTGACTAGCCCTCGATGGCGTAATCCACCGTTTATTTTGCGCGTGGCCCAACATGGGCCGCGCGTTTTTTTGTGCCAGATATGCGGCGAGGGTTTACATTGTGGCGTATCGGCAAAATGCCTGCAGCACACACCGAGGGCCGCAGATCCGTCGATCAACGATGGCCTTGGTTGTGATGCTTCGTCTTTAGTGTTGCAGCCTCGGATGTCACATCCGTGCCGACGCACTGGACGTGCAGGATAAGGATTAGGGTTCTGAAACGGCTGGCCTTTGTTTTGACTGTTGTTCTGGCGTCCTGGACGCCGGAAGCACTTGTTCTTGCCCAATCCGTCGAGGCACGTGTTGTACAGCAACTGCGCGCACAAGGCTTCCGCGACATTGAAGTTTCGCGCACGTTGTTGGGCCGGGTACGCATTACGTCGCGCAAGGGTGGCATCAATCGTGAAACGGTTGTGAACCCGTCAACCGGCGCAATCTTGCGGGACTACGCCTATCGCGGTGAACGCCCGGGCCTGTTTGGCACCGGCGTGTGGGGAAGGGGTGGGCAAACCGGCCCTAACGGCGGTGATGACGATGGTGCGGATGACGGTAGTGGCGACGACGGAGGAGACGACGGCGGCGGCGATGATGGCGGTGGTGACGGAGGCGATGACTGATGCCTTACGTCTGTCGGCACGTCACTCATGAATGTTGGGCATCGAAATGATGTCGCGTCCTGTCATTGTGGCCGTGGTGGTATTCCAGGCGCTTTGCGCATTCTTTTTCATTTTTGACATTTCATCCTCGCTCTTTGGTGTCCCGTTCGGTCCGATCAGTTGGCAGGTGCACGAGTTGATCGAGATCGCGGCTGCCCTCGGGTTGTTGGTTGGACTAGGTCTGGGAACATGGGCTTTGATGCAAGTCTTGCGGCGTAATGCACGGATCGAACGACAGCTTATGGCCGCATCCGGCGCCTTTGCAGAACTGATGGAGGAACGTTTCGAGGAATGGGCGCTGACGCCGGCCGAACGGGACGTCGCGCTGTTTTGCATCAAGGGCATGAGCCTGCAGGAGATCGCGGATCTGCGCGGAACAAGCTCGGGTACAGTCAAGGCGCAGACCAACGCAATTTATCGCAAGGCCGGTGTCAGCGGCCGCTCTCAGCTTTTGAGTCTTTTTGTTGAGGATCTACTGAGCGGCGATCTCAAGGCCCGCGCCTGAAGTGCCGCCCATCCTGCCGCGCGGGTGTGTTGGATGCGCGTCAAAAAATAGTTGCGCGGCCAGCTTCGAAGTCATCGCCTCGGCGTGTCCGGAGCAGTCAATACTTTCCAAAAATTACCCACCTCTGTAATTTTGTTGCGCAAAGATCACGAGTGTTTTGGGTGGTCAATTTCTGCCGTAGGGCGACTCGGGATGTTGGCGCTATCACCTGCCTCCCGATCACGCGGATCGGATCCTAGCGGGCGGAGGTTTTGATCCCTCCCCCGGTGCGGGCGGCGCTGCCGACCTCGTATGCCAGGACCGGGATGTAGAAAGGGGTTGGCTTAAGGTGCCAATTGCAGATGTAGCTCATCAGGTTAGAGCACTCGACTGTTAATCGAGGTGTAGCTGGTTCGAATCCAGCCATTTGACACTGGTCAAAGGTCTGAAAAACCTTGGGGTTCGACTCCCCGCATGCCGTAGCAAAACGGTACCAAATCAGGGGTCCGGGGTTGCCTCAGCAGAGGCGGCCCGGAGGACTGGCGCGCCTTCGGGGGTGTCAGGACAAAGGACTGTCGCTGCTCTGGTCTTGTGCCGGAGCGGGGATGACGGCTGGCCCGTGTTCCGTGCCCGTAGGGTGGGTGAAAACCCATGCGACGCGCCGGGGCACTGGCGGCCCGCTCGCCCAACTCCCGCGCCGGATCATGGCGCGGGGCGGCTTCGGATCCCGTTTCACCGCCTGTGGAGACATGGGCAATCACACCTGTGGCCAATACTGGCCCAACACATTGAAACCAAAAGGAGATCGCACCTTGCGACGACGACGATAGGACCAGACGAAAAGGAGACAAAGTGATGCGACTGATCCGATACCTGACCGACCGGCTGACCGGTCATACACGTGTGACGCTGATGGAGACCGAGCGGATGCTTGTTCTGACCAAAGGCCGGATCACCGATATCCTGGGCCCCGGGGAGCACCGTATCAAGCGGCGCGATATCCTGCGGGAGGTCCACAATCTGGAGCGTCTCCGTTTCATCTCGCCCTATGAGCGGGTGCTGTTTCGCGAGCGTTCGGATCTGGCCGAGGTACATCTGACCGAAGTGCGGGCAGGAGTGGACCAGGTCGCGGTGGTCCTGCGGGACGGCGTGCCCCATGAGGTGGTTCTGCCCGATGCGCGGCTGGTTCTATGGACCGATGCAGGTCCGTGGACCGTTGAGCGTCACGCCCTGACTGACACGCTGGAACTGCCCACGGCAGTTGCGCGGCGTCTGGTGCGGGCAGGTCTGACCACCGCCTTCAACGCCACCGAGGTGGCCGAGGGGCATGTCGGCATGCTGAGTGTGGATGGTGTGCTGATGGGCCGGCTTGAGCCGGGCACGCATGCCTTCTGGAAAGTTGGTCGCCACGTGACCGTCAAACAGGTGGACCTGCGGATGCGGACCCATGAGGTCACTGGTCAGGAGATCCTGACCAAGGACCGGGTCACCATCCGGGTGAACCTGACGGCGGACTACCGCGTGACCGATGCCGAACGTGCGGTGACGGCGGTGAAGGACTTCGAAGAGGCCCTGCACCGTGGGCTGCAACTGGCGTTCCGGAAGACGCTGGGCGCGTTGACCCTGGACCGGCTTCTGGCCGACAAAACCGGGGTGGACGCCGAGGCCGCGAAAACGGTTCGCGCCGAGATGGCGCGGATTGGGATCGAGGTGGGGGAGATCGCCCTGAAAGACGTGATCCTGCCCGGTGAGATGCGCGAGATCCTGACGGCGGTGGTTGCTGCCGAGAAGGAAGCCGAGGCAAACGTCATCCGGCGTCGTGAGGAAACGAACGCAACGCGGTCGCTTCTGAACACGGCCAAGGTGATGGCCGAGAACCCTGTGATGCTGCGCTTGAAAGAGCTGGAAGCTTTGGAGAGCATTGCCGGGAAGGTAGAACGGCTGACGGTTCACAACGGGACCGAAGGCCTGATGACCGACCTCGTGCGTCTGCGCGATTGAAACCTGCCCGGCCCGGGAGACATCTTGGGCCGGGTTTTCCAACATTCAGCACCGTATTGAACAAAAAAGCGAATTCAGGCACGATCGAACTTATTTTGATATTTATTGTTAGGAAAATTTTATGCGAATATTTCGCCTCTTCTTTGGCTGTATTGCGTTGCTTTTCGCGTTTGGCGTCGGGACGTTTCCGGCGATTTCACAAACAGTACTTACCTTTGACGAGCGCGTTCTTACCCAAGACTTTGTGGAAGATTTGGTTGACTCGCAAGAACACCGTCTTGTTCGTTTCTCGTCTTGCCGAATGCGCGGTGAGCCTGCGGGGTGTTTGAGCTTATCAGTCTTTTTTGCCAGGAAGAATTTCACTTATGTTTTGACTGATGAACCTTGCACCGGCACTTTGCCGGCTGGTCGCACAACAAATCTCTCCGATCAAGACGGCCCCTTACTGCTTGTCAATCCTGCGCGGTGTTACGGGCCATACTCTGTTATTGCGCGCGTCAAAACCGATGCGAGTTTCGGCATTGAATCAGGGACTGCCGTATCAAAGGGAAATCTACAAATCCAAGTACCAAGCCGCACCATTGGCAGGCAGTGGCAACGCCCCAGTTCGCTGGAGTATCGTTTCGCCACGCGGATTTTAAACGGCTTGCCAACTACAAACGCCCGTATCACAGCACAGACTGGTGACGACGATCCCGTCGACGTCAGCCCAAAACTCGACGCGGATGGAAACAAGGAACCGGGCGTTCTGGGCGAGTTTTACTTGGCCTACACCAGTGATTTGTCGCCCGAAAACTGTTTGGCACGCAAGAGGGCGGGAGAGCGCATTGATCAGTTCAATCGTGCCTCGCTTGAAACCGGCTGCGCCGTGATGGTTGGCCCAAAGCTATTTGAGGATATCGCAACGGATCTTGGTTTGCGCGCCGTGGCCATCCCGCGACGCCTGTGTACTGCCAGTACCTGGTTGGCAGAGAATGTGTCGTCGGCCGGCCGGGAGTTTGAGTATGCACGATGCTTGGGAATGGTTGATCCGCCAGAGATCGAAGATCCGGACGATCCCGGCGACGGTGGCGTTTCTGCAAGCGAATGCGAAGCGATGAGTTCAAGCGCGTCGGAGTTTCAGTTTGGATACACAGAGACACTGAGCAATGGTGAAGTGGTGTATTGGGAATGTAATTCGATATCGCAAACCGATTGCCAGTTGAATCAAGACGGTCAATGCGATTGCAACGAAACGCTTCTGCCGGGAACGACCCAATGCACGGGCGTATCTGGCGGAGAAGGCCCCGGCACACCCGTGAACGATTGACTTAGAAACCTGTGCGCCGGCTTGGCGCCGATGCCGTCATCTTTGTTCCGGCAATGACGATGTCCCGAGAGTGCATCGTTCATGAACACGATTTTCCCATGAATAGTCTTATGGTGTGCCGCCCCACGGTTGAATTGTGCTGAAAACAAATAACGCAAGACGTGTGTACAATTTGATGCATATAGTGATTGCAAATAAGAATTTGCGGGGCATCTGATGGCGTCCGAGCCAAACTATCTTGAGAAAGAACTGGAAGAGTTGATCCAAAGCGATCCGCGAATCTGGCGCTTTGTACGTGAGACATCGCTGGATGGCGTGTGGTACTGGGACCTGGAAGACCCAGAACACGAATACATGAGCCCCGAGTTCTGGAAGCTTTTCGGTTTCGACCCCGACCAGATGAAGCATCTGGCGTCTGAGTGGCAGGATTTGATTTATGCCGAAGACCTTGAACTTGCCAAAGCTAACCTGACGGCACACCTGGCGGATCCTGAACACCCCTATGACCAGGTCGTTCGGTATCTGTGTGCCGACGGAAGCACGGCCTGGGTGCGATGTCGTGGCATGGCGGTGCTGGATGATGCCGGGACACCGATCCGCTTGCTGGGTGCACATAACGATCTGACCGCGCTCAAGAAAGAAGAGCGCGATGCCCAGGCCACCAGCCAGCTTTTGTCGAAGATCATGAACGCCGCGCAAAGTGCAATTTTGGGACTTGATCGCGAGGGGCAGGTCGTATCGATCAATGCGGCGGGCCGGCACATGTTGGGCGGTCTTAACGAGATGCTTCCATTTGCCTGGCCCGAAGCGGTGCGGTTTGTCGACGGAGAAAACCTGCAGCCATTGGACCAGTCAAAAAGCCCGCTGATGCGGGCAATGGCGGGCGCTTCTTTAAACGGAGAAGTGTCGATCATGTCGCGGTCATCTGGGGACGATCTGCGCTACGTGCGGGTCTCTAGCGCGCCGGTCGATGATAATGACACCCCGGTTTTCTGCGTGATCATTATTGATGACGTGTCAGAGCAGGAAATGAACCGTCAGAAAGTCGAGCGGGCCAGTCGCCTTGACGCATTGGGTCAGTTAACCGGTGGAATTGCGCATGATTTCAATAATTTGCTGGCAACAATTCAGTATGCATTGCAATTGGCACAAGACGTGCCGGACATGGAAAAACAATCGCTTTATATCGAAACAGCACTGAAATCCGTTGATCGCGGCACGGAATTGATCAAGCGCCTGCTTGCGTTCGCCAAGCGGCAGCCCGGGGTGGCGCGATCGCAGCGCGTGGCCGATCTGTTAACGGATTTCCGCAAGCTGGCCACGCCGCTGATCGAGGCAAATGTCGCGCTCGATTTCCAAGTGAAGGATGCTGATCTATGGGTCTTTTGCAACACGCCGCAGCTTGAGAACGCGCTTTTGAACCTGCTATTGAACAGCCGCGACGCCATCATGCGGGCGGGTATGGGCGATCAGATCACCATTATTGCGCGCAATGTCAGCGAAATTGACGCAGACGTGACGCTGCGCCGCGAACATGCCAACAGTTACATTGCAAAAGGGCTTCACGCCGAGCACCGCGCGGACCGTGAGCGTGCGGACGGTGCAGTTCATCGGTACGTTGAATTCGCGGTGACCGACAATGGACCCGGTATGCCCGAAGAGGTCAAACGCCGATCCATCGACCCGTTCTTTACCACCAAGTCCAAAAACTCGAGCACCGGTCTGGGCCTGTCGATGGTGTATGGCTTCGTGCAGCAGTCAAACGGCGAACTCAGGATTTACTCTGAAGAAGGGCAGGGTACGACCGTGCGCTTGTTGTTGCCGCGTGGCACACCGACCGGTACGCGCGAAAAGCCTGTGAAACGGTTGCCACAGGCGCAGGGTGACGGCGAGGTGATCCTTGTGGTCGAAGACGAGCCCAGCCTTTTGTCGATGATGGACGATCTGATCACCTCGCTTGGATACAAGGCCCGCACTGCCAGTTCCGCGGCCGAGGCGCTGTCGCGGATCGATCAGGATGACAGCATCGACTTGGTGATCACGGATGTGGTGATGCCCGGCGGTAAGGGCGGGTTCGAACTGGCGCGCGAACTGCGGTCGCGTCGTCCTGACTTGCCGATCCTTTACATGTCTGGCTACACGGGATTTTCTGAAACCGAAATGGACGCGGTTGTTGCACCCATGATTCAGAAACCCTGTCCGCCAGCAGAGCTTGCCACTGCCATCAAGGCGGCGATACAGCAACCCTAGGAGTACCATCAAACACATACGCGGAACCGCCCAAACATGACCAAGACACCCAAAATATTGATCCTTGAAGATGATCCTGAATTTGGCGCGCTTGTGTCGGATTCCCTTCAACGCGCCGGGTATGACACCTCGCTTTTCTCGGATGTGTCAAAGGCCATCGGAGTGTTTGAAAGCGAGGATTTCGATTTGGTGGTCGCTGACTTGATCATCAAAAAGGAAGGGGTGATCACCTCTGAAGGGGGTCTGATCCTGACATGGCGCATACGGGAGATCGCGGAATCGAAAGGCATCACCGTTCCGGTCATCGCGATGTCGGGTTCGGTTCATCACCTCGGTATGCAGCACGCGCTGGACACGGCGCGCCACATGGGCGCGGACGAGGTGATGGCGAAGCCGTTTTCGCCACAAGACTTGTTGGAGCGTGTTGAAAAGGTTCTGGCAGGGCATCAAGACTAGGCTTGGAAAGTCTCATCAACCGGCACTTGCATGGCCGTGGCCAGTGCGTTTGTCTGGCTGGCCATAGCGATCACGGCCAGTAACTCGCCATGCATCGCCTCGGTCATGCCTTTGGCCTTGGCCGATGCCGTGTGGGAGTGCGCGCAATACTCGCAGGCGTTCGTCACCGACACGGCAATATAGATCAGTTCCTTGGTCAGAGGATCAAGCGCCCCGTCACCCATCACCGACTTCAATTGGTCCCACGTGCTGCGTAACAGTGCGGGGTCATGTGCAAGGGCTCGCCAGAAATTGTTTATGAAATCCCCGCCGCGCCTGGCGCGAATATCGTTGAACACGGCCTGAACCTCGGCCGAAGCCTCTTCGTCGGTGATCAGCGGCACTGTTGCCATTGGCCTACTCCTCCGCCGTTGCGGCGTGTTCTTTCAAAATGTGGATCGGCACGATGTCCAGCGCCCGTGCATGTGTCGCCTCCAAATGGACCTTCGGTGCGCAACCTTCATCATGGGCTTGCAGGAACCGCGCGGCACACAGGCACCACTGGTCACCAGGCTTCAGACCCTGAAAGCCGAACTCCGGTCGTGGCGTGCTCAGGTCGTTGCCCACGTATTTCGAAAAGGCCAGAAACTCGGCCGTCATATGGGCGCAAACCGTGTGACTTCCCTGATCATGGGCGCAGGTGTTGCAATGCCCGTCGCGAAAAAAGCCTGTGACCGGGTTCATGCCGCAGACCGCCAATGGGCCACCGAGCACGTTTACCGAGGTTTCCATTTCAACTGCCATTGCCCCTAAGCCTCGTGCAAGATGGTTTCGAACCCTTCGAATTGTGGTGGACCCATAAGTGCGTCCTTGGTCTTGGATGCACCTGCATCCTTGTGCGCATCGCGAAACTGTTGTGACTTGGTCCACGCCTCGAAATCCGCTTGGCTGGCCCAGACAACGTGGCTGGAATACAGGCAAAACCCGTCACCTGCAGGCCCTTTCAAAAGGCGAAATTCCTGAAAGCCGGGTGTTTGCTTCAGCTTGCTTTCCCGGTTGCGCCACATCTCTTCAAAGGCTGCTTCAGCCCCAAATTTCACCTGAAACCTGTTCATCGCGATATAGCTCATACACGCCTCTTGTGCCGACCCTTTTGCCTATTCTGCACCGCCGCAAGCACCACGGCAAGCGGGGCGAACGGTCACAGCGCGTGTGCAATCGCCCGGAACATGGCAACATTTGCCGAGTGTACGCCGGGCTCACGGAAATTTCTATCTGCCGCGGTGACCACAATCACTAGGTCGCGCCCCTGATCGATGTAGATGTACTGCCCATAAATGCCACGGGCCAAGAATTGACCCGGTTCGGACCCCACCGGAATCCACCATTGATATCCGTAACCTATCTTGCCCTTGGCAGTCGGCGCGCTTGACGCTGTCGAGGCGGTCACCCATGCGCGCGGCACCACCTGTGTGCCGTTATACTGACCCTCCTGTTCATACATGAGGCCAAAGCGTGCATAGTCGCGGGTAGTCAGGTTCAATCCACCCAAAGCAAATGCGACACCCACGCCATCTGTGATGTAGTAGGGGTCTTGTTCTAACCCCAATGGCGCAATGATCCGCTCCGAAAGAAGCTCTGGGATTGTGCGGCCGGTTGCGCCACGGATGACCATCCCGATGACATGCGTATCGATCGACACATAGCCCCATGCCTTGCCCGGCGTTGCCTTCTGTGTGGTCAGCCCGGCGGCGAAGTCATCCATCGTACCGCCAAGCGCCAGCACCCGACCCATGCGGTTAATGTCGGAGTTGTAGTCCAGATAATCCTCGTCAAATTCAACTCCGCTGGTCATTTGAAGAACGTTGACAAGGCTGACCCCGTCATAGGCGCTGTCTTGCAACACAGGGGCATATTGCGTGACAGGATCGTCAAGTGAGGCAATCGCGCCTTCTTGCATCACGACGCCCGTCAGCGCGGACAGAAAGGACTTGGCCACGGACCAGCCAATCCTGCGATCATCGGGTCCGGTGCCCAGGTAATAATCCTCGTGCACGACCCGACCTTCGTGAAGTACCAGCAGTGAAGTGACGGCACGATCCTCGATCCATGCATCCACATCTGCAGGCAAGGTCATTGGTGTGCCCTTGGGCAGGTCCGATACGGGCCCGTCCCCGCGCGGCACGGGCCGGTTCAGAAAGGCGCTGCGCATGTTCGAAAAGTTTCCGACGATCTTGTCTTCTTCAAAGAGGCTGTTCACGGCCATAAGCCGTGCCAGCTCTTCGCGCTTGGCAAAGCCGACCACGACAACGGCCAGCACCAAAACGATCAAGATCCGCAATACCCATTTCAGAAATGTCCGCATGTCTTCCTCTTAGACTGATCCAGCCAATCATTGTCGCTGCGGGAGAACAAGCGATGCACGGCAGTAGATGCCGGTCTAACGAAACTTGTCCATCAGTTTTTGCAGTGGAGAGCGGGCATCATCGGCGGTAGGCGGCACTTGCGGCTTGGACGCTCGGTCTGGCTGTGGCGGGTTTTGTGATGCAGGTGCACTTTTGGAAGAGCGCGGTGGCGCCACGCGCAACGAGACAGCGTTCAGAAACTTGTCGTTTCGCCCCGCTGCCAAGTCCGGCGCACCGTCCGAGACGCCGCGGATCACATCGTCGAGCCACTCCGCATCGGATTTTGCAAAGTTTTGCAGGACATATGTCGGTACCAGTTCCTTGCGGCCGGGGTGGCCGACGCCGAGCCGCACACGGCCATATGACGCGCCGATGTGCTGATGGATCGAGCGCAAGCCGTTGTGCCCTGCATGTCCGCCCCCCTGTTTGACACGGCACTTGCCGGGGGCCAGATCGATTTCGTCGTGAAAGATCACGACATCCTCGGGCGTCAGCTTGTAAAAGCGCATCGCCTCGCCCACCGATTGGCCGCTGAGGTTCATGAAGGTTTCAGGCTTGAGCAGAAGCACTTTTTCCGATCCCATCCGACCTTCGGTCAGCTGCCCTTGGAACTTGCTGCGCCATGGGGCGAATCCATGATCCTCGGCCATGCGGTCCACGGCCATATAGCCAATGTTGTGACGGTTTTTCGCATATTTTGTGCCGGGATTGCCCAGGCCCACGAAAAGCAGCATTGCCGTTGTCCCGATCTTTGGTGAGGATGGTCTACGCCGCGCGCGACGCGGAATCAACATGCCACGGGTTTTGGCAACAGGCGGGCGCAATATGGCGGATTACATCGTGAACGGAATTGCCCTTCAGGTGCCTGATGACATGCTAAACGAGCGGGTCGCCGGCAAGCTGGCGTCCGGCACGTATGAAGCGCACGAAGCCCATGCGGCACAGATGCGCATACGGCCGGGTATGCGTGTGCTGGAACTGGGCTCGGGTGTGGGATACATCGCGTCGATCTGTGCGTCCGTGACCGGTTCCGAACATGTCGTCACCGTCGAGGCCAACCCGACGATGATCCCGGTGATACGCGCCAATCTGGACCGAAACGGCAATCAGGCGACGACCCTTTTGCATGGCGCCGTCACCGGAGAAGGGGATATCGGCGACGCAATTGCCTTTGACCCGAAGAAAGTGTTCTGGGCTGGCCGGATCGCCGATGAGGATGCCGATCCCGGCAAGTTGGTGTCGGTGCCGCCGTTGCCGTTGCAGGATTTGCTGAAAACACACCGTCCGCATCTGGTGATCATGGATGTTGAAGGGGCCGAGCAACATCTGTTCGGTGCCCCGTGGCCGGATCATGTTCGGGCGGTGGTGATGGAATTGCACCCCAATCAATATCCTGACAGCGTGATCAAGCGAATCGTTGATTGCATGTCAGCCTCGGGGCTGACCTATGATCCGGGGCCGTCGCGCGGGCGGATCTTGTGTTTTCGCCGTCTGCGTCACAAAGAAAAACGCGAGGGCTAGGCCCCCGCGTTTCAAATCGAATAGCGCGGCGCAAAGATTACTCTTCGCCGCCTTCTTGTTCTTCGCCACCATCTTGCTCGATGGCAGGCACTTCATCTGCATCGACCTCTTCTTCTGCATCCTCATCGGATTTCAGGGCCGACGGCGCCGACAGGTTCGCAATGACGAAGTCGCGGTCGATCGTTGGCTTGGCACCTTCCGGCAAGGTCACGTCACTGATCGTGACGGTGTCACCAACCTCCATCTGCGACACGTCAAGCGTGATCACTTCGGGGATATCGCCCGCGGTTACGATCAGCTCGATCTCGTTCCGGATTGCGGTCAGAACGCCGCCTTTGCGGATGCCGGGCGCGTCTTCTTCGCCCAAGAACTCAACCGGGATAAAGAGGTTGATCTTGGTGGTCCGGCGCAGGCGCATCAGGTCAAGATGTGTCGGCAGGTCCTTGACCACGTCGCGCTGAACGTCGCGGCAGATCACGCGGACATCGTCATGACCGTCAACCTTGAGGTTGAACAGCGTCGATTTAAAGCGGCCTGCTTTCAGCTTTTTCAACAGTTCGTTGAACGGAATGTTGATCGGAAGCGGATCATTGTCACCGCCAAAAACGATCCCCGGAACCATGCCTTCGCGGCGTGCTGCACGAGCGGCGCCCTTGCCCGTCCCCGTGCGTTCCTGGGCGTGAAGATCAGGAATTTCTCCAGCCATATGTATTCTCCATAGATTAGGTGGGGCTCCTCCAAGGCTGTAGCCCCACGTGAAGCCGCGCGTATAGACCGGTTTTTTGCGTTTGAAAAGAAGAAAACCATGCTTTCCGGCCAAGGATGCCAAGCTTCTCTGAATTCTTGCGCAGAGGCCCGGCGTTCTACGTTTTGCCGGCTGTGACGGTCTTTCGGAAGCGATCCGGCAAACGAACCAAAAACCTGCTACAATCACCATCATACAGGCTTGAAAGATGCATGAATGTCCGCACCATCAACCACCCCTCTGACGATCATCAACGTCGCTGCCATGCTGCTATGCTTTGCGGTGTCGGCGGCTCAGGCGCAGACTTATGAGTGTTCTTTTTCGCGTGACTGCTTTCAAACCGACGCTTGTACATCGACACGCGAGGGTGGTCAGTTGGAAAAGACATCCGACGCCTGGCAGTGGACACCGAAAGCTGGGCGCACGACGCGTTTAGAACCCCTTGACGAGCAAACGGAGACGTCGGACCACATGGCATGGATCGCCGCGCAAAGTGGTGAGTGGGTTCTGCTGATCAGCCTGTTCAAAGATGGTTCGCTTCGCCTTACCAGTAATTTTTGGTACGAGGATGAAGCCCGCACAATCACCTTGCACGGAAAATGCGACGGCTTGTGACCTGAGGTGCTGGCCAATCCAGATCTACTGCCAGCGATCTGAAAAGTCTTTTGGGATCATAAGAATATCGCGATCGACCTTCGTGACGTCTGTATGGCCGCAAAAGGCCATTGAGATATCAAGTTCCTTGTGAATGATCTCCAATGCTCGGGTCACGCCGGTTTCACCCATGGCACCTAGGCCGTAAACGAAGGCGCGCCCGATGTAGGTGCCTTTGGCCCCAAGGGCCAATGCCTTGAGCACGTCCTGACCGGACCTTATGCCGCTGTCGAGATGGACTTCGATCTTGTCGCCCACAACATCCATGATTTGCGGCAGGGCCCGTATGGCGCTGAGCGCGCCGTCCAGCTGCCGTCCCCCATGATTGGACACGACAATGGCGTCCGCCCCCACATTCAGCGCTTCTTTGGCATCTCTTGGGTCGATGATACCTTTGATGATCAACGGGCCATCCCACATCTTGCGGAACTCGCGGATACGATCCCAGTTCAGGGCTTCGTCAAAAGCTTCAGCGGTCCAAGAACTGAGCGAGGACGGGTCTGACACCCCCTTGGCATGACCTACGATATTGCCAAAAAACCGCCGTTTTGTGCCCAGCATTCCAAGTCCCCACTGCACCTTGGTCATCATGTTGGCAACAGATTTGGCCGTCAGTTTTGGTGGCGCGCTGAGGCCGTTCTTGAGGTCTTTGTGGCGCTGGCCCATGACCTGTAAATCGACCGTGATCACAGCAGCCGAGCAATTCGCGGCCTTGGCGCGGTCAAAAAGGCGTTGCATGAAATCGTCATCCTTCAGGGTATAGACCTGAAACCAGAAAGGTTTGTTGGTGCTCTCGGCCACGTCTTCTATCGAGCAGATAGACATGGTTGATAGAGTGAAGGGCACACCGAATTTCTCTGCTGCGCGGGCCGCCTTGATCTCACCATCCGCACATTGCATGCCGGTCAGACCCACCGGAGCGAGCGCCACCGGCATGGCCACGTCCTGACCGATCATCTGGCTGGCCGTGCTGCGCCCTGACATGTCGACGGCAATGCGCTGACGTAAGTAGATATCGTTAAAGTCGCTTGTGTTTTGACGGAACGTTTGTTCGGTCCAGCTGCCGGACTCCGCATAGTCGTAAAACATCTTAGGGACACGGCGGCGGTAGATGGTCTTGAGATCATCAATGCAGGTGATGACAGGCATGATCAGCGCCTCAATATTGGTAAGATTTTTTTACCAATACTTAAATCGATCCGTTTTGTCCATGCAGCATGTCGCGCAATTCGTGATCCGTTGGATCACGGCGCTTCGTTTTCTTCATACGCAAGGCCGAGCGCCGTTGCGACCAGTAGCGTGGTGAAACTTAGCGCCAGCATGCGGCATAGTTCCAGGCTTCGGATCCCCAAGGTCAGTCCTGTTGCGCCTAGGCCGCCCTCAAGCGCCAGGCGCAGGATTGCCTGTTCGAAAATGGCAAAGATTATCGTCGTGACAACGCTAAAGACAAGCGGACCCATGATCAGGCGTAGGAGTGTTCGACCGAAGCTGGCTTTGCCACGCGCGAAAGCTGCAGAAAGAGAGGCATCACCGCCCACTGCCGCTGCCGGAAAAAGCGTACCGAACAGCGCCAGAAATGCGCCATAAGGCACCAAAAGCGACAGCAGCAGGGCATTCTGCATGTCCTCCTGAAGGCGACCGGTGAGCCACGCCAATACCACTGCAAAACCGATTAGGATGACACCGACGACCAGGAACCTCAGCAAGAACGGACCGGGTCCGACTATGGGCGTTTTCAAATGAGAAAACGTGCCCACCCACGGGTGTGTTTCGCGTAAAAGAACCATGCGGTGGCAATAAAAAGCAAGTAAACCGGTTGCGACCAGACCAATGATCCAACTGACCAGGCGCGGGGCGTAGAATTCTGTCAAAAGCAGAACCAAGGAAACCCCGACAAACAGCCCAAGGCTGTTTTTAAAGGACGCCCAAGCGCGTGGATAAAGAGCCTTCAAATTGAATGCGCGCCGTCGGCGAGGCCGCGCACGAAATCGAGCACGTCTGCAGGACTTTCACCGTCCCCCAACATGCCCACGATCGCCGAGCCAACGACGCAGCCGTCAGCGACGCCGGCAATGTCTCGGCTTCGCTCTGGGGTGCGAATGCCGAAACCGACAACGATGGGGAGGTCTGTGGCCGCTTTGATGCGCGCCACTTCCGGAGCGACATCCGCGGCTTGGGCGGCGGCGGCGCCCGTAATGCCTGTGATTGAGACGTAGTACACAAAGCCCGATGTATTGGTCAGCACCTTCGGCAGACGCTTGTCATCGGTTGTGGGAGTAGCGAGCCGGATGAAGTTCAGGCCGGCCTTTTGGGCGGGAATGCAAAGTTCATCATCTTCTTCGGGCGGCAGGTCAACCACGATCAGCCCATCAATGCCAGCGGTCTTGGCCTGTTCGAGGAACGTGTCCACGCCGCGATTGAAAATCGGATTGTAGTATCCCATCAGAACGATTGGGGTGCTGTCATCCGTCTTCCGAAACTCAGCGGCCAGCTCTAGCGTGCGATCCAGCGTCATACCGGCCTCAAGCGCCCGCTGTCCAGCAAGTTGGATCGTCGGACCGTCGGCCATTGGGTCGGTAAAAGGCAAGCCTAATTCGATGATGTCAACGCCTGCGTCGGGCAACCCTTTGACCACTTCAAGCGAGGTGTCATAGCTCGGATCGCCTGCCATGACATAGGCCACGAAGGCTTTCTTTCCGGCCGCATTGAGCTGGGCAAACTTGGCGTCGATCCGTGTCATCACTGTCCTCGTCTTGGCTTTGACACGGTTTGGCGAAAGATAGCGGGGAAATCAATGGGGTGCGGGTGACTTTTGGCTAGCCATCGCGTGTTGCAATGGGGGTCATCACAAATTGCCGTTTGTCAGCTGAAGGCACCATTTCGCAAGATCAGCCTTGCAAATACAGGAGATGTGCAATGGATGTTCAACGAATTGCTGCGTTTACCAAGGACGGGCAGGGTGGCAACCCGGCTGGTGTGTCGATCGCCGATGCCTTGCCCGCTGAGCCCGAGATGCAGCGCGTGGCGGCCGAAGTGGGTTATTCCGAAACCGCCTTCGCTGCGCGTCAGGGCGCAGGATTTCGGGTGCGGTACTTTGCACCAGAGGCTGAAGTCCCGTTTTGCGGGCACGCAACGATTGCATTGGGGTCAGCACTTGGTGCGCAGTTTGGGGCGGGCGAGTATCCGTTGACTCTGAACGACGCCGACATTTCGGTGTTGGCTTACGAAGAGGATGGGCATTGGGGCGCACGATTGACATCGCCCGAAACCTCGCACACGCCGCTTGAACCTGTCGATTTGCCCGAGGCGCTGGGCATTTTCGGTCTGACGCTGGGTGATCTTGATCCGACGATACCGCCTGCCCGGATCAATGCAGGCGCTGAACATCTGCTATTGCCTCTGGCGTCACATGCCGCTTTGCAAAGTATGGAATACGAGTTTGATATCGGAGCGCGTTTCATGCAGGCGCAGGAATTGGTGACGGTCAATTTGATTTGGCGCGAGACGTCGCGGCGTATCCACAGCCGCAACCCCTTTGCCGGGCACGGCGTTTACGAGGACCCCGCTACCGGTGCCGCTGCCGCTGCCCTTGCGGGGTATCTGCGCGATACCGGTCTG
>JBCBTE010000037.1:0-22379 GCA_039818805.1 Pseudomonadota bacterium | reverse complement strand
GGCGTGCGTGGCGAGATGGAAGGCTTTTCCACGTTGGAAATGTCGCTGGTGATGTCGGGGTATTTCGTGGGGTTCCTGTTCGGCTCTCGCATGGCGCCTGACATGATCCGGCGCGTGGGGCATGTGCGGGTCTTCGCGGCGTTGGCGTCGCTGATCTCTGCCGTGATGATCCTTTATCCGACCTTTGCCAATGTCTATCTTTGGGGGGCAGGGCGCATCCTGATCGGGTTCTGTTTTTCGGGCGTGTATGTCACCGCCGAAAGTTGGCTGAACAACGCGGCCACGAACGAGAATCGCGGCAAGGCCCTGTCGCTTTACATGATCGTGCAGATGGTGGGCATCGTCAGTGCGCAGGCGCTGATGCTGACGGCCGATCCGGGCGGCTTCATCCTGTTTATTATCCCCTCCGTACTGATCTCGTTGGCCTTTGCCCCGATTCTGTTGTCCATCAGCCCGACACCGGCATTTGATTCCACCAAACCGATGAGCCTGCGCGAGATCATGCGGATCTCGCCATTGGGCTGTGTGGGCATGTTCCTGTTGGGTGGCATTTTTTCCGCGCAGTTCGGCATGGCGGCGGTGTACGGCGCCGAGGCAGGACTGACCGTGACGCAAATCTCGACCTTCGTGGCGACTTTCTACATCGGCGCGCTGCTTGTGCAGTATCCGCTTGGGTGGCTGTCCGATCGCATGGACCGGCGGGTGCTGATCTTCGCCGTCTCGGCCATTTGCGCCGTGGGGGCGGTTCTGGGCATGGTATTGGGCAGCGTCTTTTCGATATTGCTGATTGCGGCTGTTTTGGTCGGTGGCATGTCCAACCCGCTCTATTCGCTGCTGATCGCCTACACCAATGACTTTTTGAGCCACGAAGACATGGCTGCGGCCGCGGGCGGCATGGTGTTCATCAACGGGCTTGGCGCGGTGTTTGGCCCCATCATCACGGGTTGGATTATGGGCGTGATGGGTCCTTCCGGCTTCTTTTTCTTCATCGCCGCACTCTGTGTGGCCATGGCCGGCTATGCGGCCTACCGGATGACACAGCGCGCGGCACCGTCCGTGGCCGATACGGACAGCTACACCGTGGTGTCGCCGGGCGCTTCGCCCATGGCCGTGACCTATGCGCAGGAAGTTGCGATTGAGGCGGCTCAGGATGGACAAGACACCTGAGGCTTCCCATATGACTGCCGGTCACGAACTGTTGCCGATGTTGCAAAACTTTACTGTTAAAAAAGTTTTGAGTGTCGTTAACCTGTTACAAGGCCATGCTGACACCGAAGGAGGAGAGGATGACAGCGCCTGAAGATGTATTGAGTTTCTGGTTGGACGAGGTTGGTCCCAAAGGTTGGTACGATACCTCTCCCGAACTAGACCAGATGATCCGGGACAAGTTTCTGGACACCTATGAAGCGGCGTGTGAAGGCACCCATGGTCTGTGGCTGACCTATCCCAGCGGGACGCTGGCCTACATTATCCTGCTGGACCAGTTCCCGCGCAACATGTTCCGCGACGACGGGCAATCCTTTGCAACGGACAAATACGCGCTTGCGGCCGCGAAGGCGGCGATCAATCGCGGGTGGGACATGCGCATCGACGAACCGGCGCGACAGTTCTTTTATCTGCCTCTCATGCATTCCGAAAACCTGTGTGATCAGGACCGCTGTGTGCGCCTGATCTGCGAGCGGATGTCGGATGATGGTGAAAGCAACCTGCTCCATGCCCGGGCGCATCGCGAGGTGATCAGACGCTTTGGCCGGTTCCCGCATCGCAACGAGGTACTGGAACGGACGTCATCGAACGCCGAGAAGGCCTTTCTGGAGGCGGGTGGCTATGGCAGCACGGTGCGAGACTTGCAGAAGGTCGATGCCGCCTGATAATTCAGGCCTTGAAAACCTGTTTTAATACAGTAATTTAAAGGGGTGCGGCGTGGCATGTTGCTGCGGGCGCCCTTTGTCGCGTTGTGATGGCGTAGCAGATAGTTTAATATCAAACTATATTTTATGTGGCACCATGAACGGAGAGATCCATGGCAGCGAATTCCTTTGATATGATCGTGATCGGGGCGGGTCCCGGTGGTTACGTTGCCGCCATTCGGGGGGCACAGCTGGGTCTGAATGTGGCCATCGTCGAGCGCGAGCATATGGGCGGTATCTGTCTCAACTGGGGCTGTATTCCCACCAAGGCGATGCTGCGATCGTCCGAAGTGTTCCACTTGATGCATCGGGCAAAGGAATTCGGTCTGAAGGCAGACGGGATCGACTATGATCTGGATGCGGTGGTCAAGCGGTCGCGTGCAGTGGCGAAGCAGTTGAACTCGGGCGTGGGGCATTTGCTGAAAAAGAACAAGGTCACGGCCTTGATGGGCGAGGCCACGGTGACCGGCAAAGGCAAGGTTTCGGTCAAGACCGACAAGGGCACCGAAGAACTGACGGGAAAGAACATCGTTTTGGCTACCGGTGCGCGGGCGCGGGAGCTGCCCGGGCTGGAGGCGGATGGAGAACTGGTCTGGACGTACAAACATGCCCTGATACCGCCGCGTATGCCCAAGAAGCTGCTGGTCATTGGCTCAGGTGCCATCGGGATCGAATTTGCCAGTTTTTACAATACGTTGGGTGCCGACACGACCGTGGTAGAAGTGATGGACCGCATCCTGCCGGTCGAGGATGCGGAAATCTCTGCCTTCGCCAAAAAGGCGTTTGAAAAGCAAAAGATGAAGATCATGGAGAAAGCCATGGTCAAGCAGCTTGACCGCGGCAAAGGCAAGGTCACCGCGCATATCGAGGTGGCCGGCAACGTGGAAAAACACGAGTTTGACACGGTGATCTCGGCCGTGGGCATCGTGGGCAATATCGAAGGGTTGGGGCTGGAGGCGCTTGGTGTCAAGGTCGACCGGACCCACGTGATCGTCGATGAGTTTTGCCGCACGGGTGTGGACGGGATCTATGCCATTGGCGATCTGGCCGGCGCGCCCTGGCTGGCGCACAAGGCGTCGCATGAAGGGGTCATGGTGGCCGAGATGGTGGCCGGCGGACACCCGCATCCGGTGCGCCCCGAAAGCATTGCAGGCTGTACCTATTGCCAGCCGCAAGTCGCCAGTGTGGGCCTGACCGAAGCCAAGGCGAAAGAGCAGGGTTTGAAGGTGAAAGTGGGCCGTTTTCCTTTTATTGGCAACGGCAAGGCGATTGCGCTGGGCGAGCCCGAGGGAATGGTCAAGACCATTTTCGACGCCAACACAGGCGAGCTGTTGGGCGCGCACATGGTGGGCGCGGAAGTGACCGAGTTGATCCAGGGCTATGTCGTAGGCCGACAGCTTGAGACCACGGAGGAAGATCTGATGAACACGGTCTTCCCGCACCCGACCCTGTCCGAGATGATGCACGAAAGCGTGCTGGACGCCTATGGTCAGGTGATTCACATTTAACGTTTTGCTGCGCCAAACCCAGGCGTTTGGCACCGAATTGCTGGTCTGGGGCTTTCCTTGTCTTGCCGCTTCTGAAAGGGTTCGCCGGGGCAGACACTGAAACGAGCACGCGCATGGCCAGCCTTAACCGGATCGTCCTTTATCGCACCACGCGCCAATGGTTCGATGAACTGGACCTGGCTAACATGGACGTGGCCGAAATTTCCGGCAAGCATGGACGCCGCTACGAGTTCAAGAGCTATGAGCGCTTTCGCTTTCCCAAGTATGACATCTGCGCCGGTCCGTATACCGATGCCACCGGCCATCCGTTAAGCTTTGATCTGATCCTGGCAAACCAGGTGTGGGAGCATTTGGACCGGCCCTACACCGCCACGCGCAATGTATTTCAGATGCTGCGACCCGGGGGGTATTTCTGGGTCGCGGTTCCATTTTTCATTCCGTATCACGGCGATCCGGTGGATTGTTCCCGCTGGACCGCGCGGGGATTGAAAAACCTGTTGATCGAGAGCGGCTTTGATCCCGATAAAATCCGCGCAAAGCAATGGGGCAATAGGCTGGCCGGGCTGCGCAACATGGGCGAGGAATGGCCGCCGGTCTATGATCCTGAGCGCGACGATCTGAGCAACGATCCCGACTTCCCGATCTGTTCCTGGGCGCTTGCGCAGAAATAACCTGTGGATAAGCCGGGCACTGCTGACACTGATTGTCGTTTGTTCCCGCTATGTTCGCATTTTTAACTTGGAAGACTGCGGCACGTAAACTATCTGTTCATTTGGATGAACCGGGGGCAGCATGGCCGAGCTGAAGCATATCGAGGTGCGCGGGGCGCGCGAGCACAATCTTAAGAACATCGACGTGGATATCCCCCGCAACGAGCTGGTGGTGATCACAGGCCTGTCGGGATCGGGAAAATCGTCATTGGCGTTCGATACGATCTATGCCGAAGGGCAGCGGCGCTACGTGGAGTCGCTGTCAGCCTATGCGCGGCAGTTCCTTGACATGATGGAAAAGCCGGATGTGGACCATATCAGCGGTCTTTCCCCGGCAATTTCGATTGAACAGAAGACGACCAGCAAAAACCCGCGGTCCACCGTGGGAACCGTGACCGAGATTTACGATTACATGCGGCTGCTTTTTGCCCGTGTCGGCACACCCTACAGCCCGGCCACGGGCAAGCCGATCGAGGCGCAGCAGGTGCAGGACATGGTTGACCGGGTCATGGCAATGGAAGAAGGCACACGCGCCTTCCTTTTGGCGCCCATCGTGCGGGACCGTAAGGGTGAATACCGTAAGGAATTCCTAGAGCTGCGCAAGCAGGGGTTTCAGCGTGTCAAGGTGGATGGCACCTTCTATGATCTGGATGAGCCGCCGACGCTGGACAAGAAATTTCGCCATGACATCGACGTGGTGGTTGACCGGGTGGTTGTGAAAGCGGGGCTTGAAACACGGTTGGCCGACAGCTTCCGCACGGCGCTTGATCTGGCTGATGGGATCGCGATCTTCGAGACTGCGCCCAAGGAGGGGGAGCCCGAGCGCACGACCTTCAGTGAAAACTTCGCCTGTCCGGTCAGCGGCTTTACCATCCCCGAAATCGAGCCACGGCTGTTTTCGTTCAACGCACCCTTTGGGGCCTGCCCGGATTGTGACGGGCTGGGGATGGAATTGTTCTTTGATGAACGGCTGGTGGTGCCCGATGAGGCGCTGAAGGTCTATGACGGCGCGCTGGCACCGTGGCGCAAGGGCAAGTCTCCGTATTTCCTGCAGACGATCGAGGCGATCGCGAAGCATTACGAGTTCGACAAGAACACCGCCTGGAAAGACCTGCCAGCGCATGTGAAACAGGTGTTCCTCTATGGCTCTGGCGACGAGGAAATCCAGTTCCGTTATGACGAAGGCGGGCGGGTTTACCAGGTCAGCCGCGTGTTCGAGGGCGTGATCCCCAACATGGAACGGCGATACCGCGAGACGGACTCCAACTGGATTCGGGAAGAGTTTGAGCGGTACCAGAACAACCGGCCCTGTGGCACCTGTGATGGGTACCGCCTGCGGGAAGAGGCGTTGGCCGTCAAGATTGCTGGTCTGCATGTGGGGCAGGTGGTGCAGATGTCAATCCGCGAAGCGTTTGACTGGTGCGAGACGGTGCCCGGCGCGCTGACGGCGCAAAAGAACGAGATTGCCCGCGCGATCCTGAAGGAAATTCGCGAACGATTGGGGTTTCTGAACAATGTCGGGCTGGAGTACCTGACGCTTAGCCGGAATGCAGGGACGCTGTCGGGCGGGGAAAGTCAGAGGATCAGGCTGGCCAGTCAGATCGGATCGGGTTTGACCGGCGTGCTCTACGTGTTGGACGAGCCGTCGATCGGCTTGCATCAGCGGGACAATGGGCGGCTGTTGCAGACGCTGCAAAACCTGCGCGATCAGGGCAATACCGTGATCGTGGTCGAGCATGACGAGGAAGCCATTCGCACGGCCGATTACGTGTACGACATTGGGCCCGGCGCGGGTGTGCACGGGGGGCAGGTCGTCAGTCACGGCAAGCCCGAGAAGGTGGCCAGGGACAAGAAATCGATCACCGGGCAATACCTGTCGGGCGTACGTGAAATCGCCGTGCCAAGCGAACGGCGGGCCGGCAACGGCAAATCCGTCAGGATCGTGAACGCGACGGGCAACAACCTGAAGGGCGTGGATGCCGAGTTTCCGCTGGGCAAATTCGTCTGCGTGACGGGCGTATCGGGCGGCGGAAAATCAACGCTGACCATCGAGACGCTGTTCAAGACCGCCTCGATGCGGTTGAACGGGGCGCGCCAGACGCCGGCGCCCTGCGAAACGATCAAGGGGCTGGAGCATCTGGACAAGGTGATTGATATCGACCAGCGGCCTATCGGACGGACGCCCCGATCAAACCCGGCCACTTATACCGGCGCTTTCACCCCGATCCGCGACTGGTTTGCCGGGCTGCCCGAGGCCAAGGCGCGCGGCTACAAGCCGGGGCGGTTTTCCTTCAATGTGAAAGGCGGGCGGTGCGAGGCGTGTCAGGGCGATGGTGTGATCAAGATCGAGATGCACTTTCTGCCCGATGTCTATGTCACCTGCGAGACCTGCCAAGGCAAGCGTTACAACCGCGAGACTTTGGAAATACTGTTTAAAGGCAAAAGTATAGCGGACGTTCTTGATATGACTGTCGAGGACGCGCAGGAGTTTTTCAAAGCGGTGCCAAGCATCCGCGAGAAGATGGATGCGCTGATGCGCGTGGGTTTGGGCTACATTAAGGTGGGACAACAGGCCACGACCTTGTCGGGCGGCGAAGCGCAACGAGTGAAACTATCGAAAGAACTGTCGAAGCGCTCAACCGGTCGCACGCTTTACATTCTGGACGAACCCACAACCGGTCTGCATTTCGAAGACGTTCGCAAGCTGTTGGAAGTGCTGCATGAATTGGTGGCATCGGGGAACACGGTTGTGGTGATCGAACACAATCTGGACGTGGTCAAAACGGCGGACTGGATTATCGACATCGGCCCTGAAGGCGGCGATGGCGGTGGAGAGATCGTCGCCGTCGGAACGCCAGAGGACGTGGCGGCGGTGGAACGCAGCCATACCGGGCATTACCTCAAAGAGATGCTGGCGGCGCGCAAGGTGGCGGCGGAATAAGACCTGTCATCAAGCACGCTGACGCATGTTCGGAGCGAACCATGCAGCACGGGCTGCGTTTAAGTCGGTTGGCTTGCCCAGCAGATAGCCCTGCATCAGCGGCACACCAAGGTCCTTTAATGCGGCCAACTCTCCTTTTGTTTCAATGCCTTCCGCGACGATCTTGGCGTTGATTTCTGAACCGAAACGCACCAGCGCCGCCGCCAGAGATCGTCGGACGACGTCCTTGTCGACGTTCCGCGTCAACGACATGTCCAGCTTGATGACGTCAGGCTGCAATTGCACGATGTGCTGCAGTCCCGAATAGCCTGCCCCGGCATCGTCAATCGCAAGGCGAACACCCTTGTCACGCAATGGCTGCAACGCATCGAGAAGGGCGTCGTAGTCATCGATCTTGGCGTGCTCTGTCAACTCCAGCAGGATGCGATGCGTATCATGTTTGGCGAAAACGTCGGGCAACTGACCCGACATCAACGTTTTCGGCCCGGCATTGACGGACAGATACATGTCGGCTGGCAGGGCTTCGAGCGCGGTCAACGCGCTGTCAATGGCAGCCAATTCCAATTCCACGTCAAGTCCGACGCGCGCCGCGTCTTCAAACCAATGGTTTGGGGGGCGGTAGGGGTCGGTGCGAAACCGGCTTAGCGCTTCGAACCCCGTCGGGTGTAGATTATCGGCTTTGAAAATGGGCTGGAAAACGATGTCGAAATCGCGGGCAGAGATGATCGACGTGACCGATGTGCGCACCCGTGACGTTTCCAACCGGATGGCAATGCGGTCGTTGATCTGGTCCGCGGATAACGATGCGAAGGCCCGCATCACATCCAGATCGCGCGGCGTGAGGTCCGCGCGTGTGTCGCGGCTGAGGCAACAGAACATGCCATAGGGCCGCCCGTCGCGGCGTCGGATCGGTACGCTGACGTGGCTTTTGATTGGTATGTTTTGTGTCAGCGGCAAGCCTTGGCAGATGGGCTCGACGCTGGTGTCGGGGATGAGCTCGGGCAGGCGGCCGGCCAAGATGTGACGGCAATAGACCTGATCCAGTGGGATTTGCGCGCCAACATGGCACAGCTTTTCGAAGCCCGGGGCGCTGACAGCGCGAAAAACCAGATCTTCGTCCACGAATTCAGACAGGTAAGCCACTTCCATCTTCAGATGCGTGCGCACGAAGTCGAGCGCGGACTGGATCATTTGATCAGGCTCCTGGTCGGCGATACCGGTGACCTGTGGCAATAGGCTGGGGGCATTCTGATCGATAGGCAAGGCGCGCTCCGCTTTGGCTTGAAAACGCGGCCAATGTCGGCGCCAAACGTTGCCGGACGGTTTCCAGACCTCCGCGGAATGCCTAAATTTTTAAGCTCACGAGCGTGTGCTGCAGGTTGAGACGCCAAACAGAGTATAGAGACCACAACTGCCCATCAGGCCCGTGACAAGTGGCACGATTCCCACAAGAAAAAGCCAGCTATAGGTTGCGTCGCGGGTGAAAAAGAAACCCGCGATCAGGGCCAGCCCGACAGCGATGCGCAGGATGCGATCCAGTGGTCCGACGTTTTTCTTCATCATGTCAGCCTCCTTTGGAGCAATGCCAGAAGACCTTAGTACATATACTGGAATCAGAATATGATATGAATCAAGCCAAGGTTGGAAAGCCGGCCTCAGCCTCGGCCGCGCGCTTCGAACCGGGGCAGCATGGCCGAAAAATCGCGGCCTTGGCCGTCTTCGTCTTCAACAAATTGGCGATATAGATCGCGCGCCGCCTGACCGATCGGTGTGTCCGCGTCTGCAGAGACCGCGGCTTGGATAGCCAGGTTGAGATCCTTGAGCATCAGGTCGGCCGCAAATCCGGGTTGATAGTCATTGTCGGCCGGCGATTGGGGCCCAATACCGGGGGCAGGGCAATAGGCGTTCATGGACCACGAATAGCCCGAGGATGTGGAAACCACATCGAACATCTTTTGCCGGTTGAGGCCAAGTTTGTCGGCTAGGGCAAAGGCTTCGCAGGTCACGATCATGGTGGCACCAAGGATCATGTTGTTGCAGATCTTGGCGGCCTGACCGTTGCCCGATGGGCCGCAATGCACGGCCTTCTGGCCCATGATGTCAAAGAGAGGTTTCGCGGTGGCGAAGGCGGCATCCGGGCCACCGACCATGAAGGTCAGCGTGCCCGCGGTTGCGCCGCCGATACCACCGGAGACGGGGGCGTCGAGGGCCGTAAGTCCGGCTTTGTCCGCTTGGTCCGCAACTGCACGGGCGCTGTCCACATCAACGGTAGAACAATCGAGCAGGACGGCGCCGGGCTGCATGACCGGGATCACCTGATCGGCGACGCTGCGCAGGATGGCGCCATTGGGCAGCATTGTGATGACGACATCTGCCGCCTTCGCGGCGTCTTCGGCGGTGTCGGCTTGGCCCACGCCCTCTGCGGTCACACCGGCAGTGTCAAACCCTGTGACGTCGTGGCCTGCGTTGGCCAAGTTAGTGGCCATCGGGGCCCCCATATTGCCAAGGCCGATAAATCCGATTTTCATGCCTTATTCCCTTCATCTTCAAAACGCAGCGCATCTTTGCCCAAAGGCATCAGCATCTGCGTCACCGCCAGCATGGGCGGTTTGGACAAGTAGTGCTGCCAGTTCGGGCTGCGATCCTTATCGATTACGGCGGCACGGATGCCTTCCAGAAAATCACCTTTTTCCATGGCGCGGAAGGTGAAGCGGTATTCCAGTTCCAGTGCGCGGCGAATGTCGGCGGTTGGGCCACGCAGGCGATGGATGATTTCCACAGCGCAGGCCATCGACAGCGGAGAGTTGCGCCCAAGCGCCTTGAGCGCTTGAGCGCTAAAGTCGCCGTTAGACGTTTTCAGCGCATTCACGATTGCCAAAAGATCCTCGCCGCCGAAACTGGCGTCTATTTGGGGCATCTGACCGCTCAGTACGCCGTCCGGGACGGCCGCTTTCGCCTTGTTCAAAGCGTCTGCATCACCCGTTTTTTCCAACAGTGCGATCAGGTCGGGCCAGGCCGCACGCGGGACATAGATATCGGCAAACCCGGCAAAAATGGCGTCCGCCGGGCCAATTCGGGTGCCGGTGGTGCCTAGGTATTCGCCCAGCCGGCCCGGCGCGTTGGCCAGGATCAGCGATCCGCCCACATCCGGCACAAGGCCAATGCCACATTCGGGCATGGCGATCTGGCTGGACTCGCACACCACGCGGTGAGAGCCGTGGCAGGAGATGCCAACGCCGCCACCCATCACGAAGCCCTGCATGAAGGCGACATAGGGCTTGGGGTATTCGGCGATCTTGGCGTTCAGTCGGTATTCATCGGCCCAGAAACGCTGCCCATATGCGAAATCGCCCGCGCGGCCTGCATCGTAGAGATCTTGGATGTCGCCGCCTGCGCAAAACGCCTTGTCGCCGATCGCGTCGATGATCACCAGATCGACGTCTCGGTTAGCGCGCCAATCGTCCAGTGCCACCTCGATCGCGGTGCACATGTCGTAAGACATGGCATTGAGTGCCTTGGGACGGGTAAGCGTGATACGGCCCGCGCGGCCGGTGATGCGGATGTCGATATCGCTCATGCCTCAGCCAGCATTTGGCGCGCCACGATCAGGCGCATGATTTCGTTGGTGCCTTCGAGGATTTCATGCACGCGCAGGTCGCGGACCAGCTTTTCGATGCCATAGTCCGCCAGATAGCCGTAGCCGCCATGCAGTTGCAGGCATTGGTTGACGATGCGGCTGCCGGCCTCGGTGACAAACTTCTTGGCCATGGCGCAGTGCTTTGTGGCGTCATGCGCCCCGGTGTCCAGCTTCCACGCGGCTTGGCGCAGGAAGACGCGGGCAGCTTGCAGTTCGATTTCCAGATCTGCAAGGCGGAATTGCAACGCCTGGAACTGGTCTATGGATTTGCCGAAGGCTTTGCGTTCGGACATGTAGGTTTTCGTCATGTTTATGGCGTGCTGTGCTGCGCCGAGTGAACATGCCGAGATGTTCAGACGACCGCCATCAAGACCCGCCATTGCATAGGTGAACCCTTGACCTTCTTCACCGACAAGGTTGTCCGCGGAAATGTGGCATTCGTCGAATTGGACCTGCGCCGTGGGTTGGCTGCGCCAGCCCATCTTGTCTTCCAGCCCGCCGAAACTCAGCCCGGCTGTGCCGTCCTCGACATAGACGGTGGAGATGCCTTTGGGGCCATCCTCGCCAGTGCGGACCATGCAGACATAGGCATCGGAATATCCGCCGCCTGAGATGAACGCCTTGGTGCCATTCAGCGTGTAGCCTTCATTGGTGCGCGTGGCGCGGGTCTTGAGCGCCGCCGCATCCGAGCCGGAACCGGGCTCGGTGAGGCAGTAGGACAGGACCGTGTTCATCGGAATGACATCGGGCAGGACGCGGGCCTTGAATTCAGCGCTGGCAAAGCTGTCGATCATCCGGGCGCACATGTTGTGGATAGACAGAAATGCCGCAACAGACGGGCAGGCCATCGAAAGCGCCTCGAACACCAGCGTGGCGTCCAGCCGGGTGAGGCCCGCACCTCCGCTGTCTTCGCTGACGTAAAGCCCCCCGAACCCAAGTTCACCCGCTTGGGGCCAAAGCTCTTTGGGGATGGTGCCTGCTGCTTCCCACTCCCGTGCGTGGGGCGCGATGGCGTCTTGGCCAAACCCGTAGGCCATGTCGAAAATGGCGGTCTGTTCCTCGCTGAGCGCGAAATCCATCGCGGATCCTCCGGGTGCAGTAATTGAACGTATGTTTAATTAACGTGGTTTTGGGTTGGTCGCAAGCCACGTGTGACCCCGCGGCGACGGGGCGTGGCTTCATACATCATACAGGTGTGAAACCTGCGCGTAACAATTGAAACATCAACCCGCACGCGGCGACACCCGACTGAAGCATCGCAGGGGTAGGCCGGTCTTCATACACGCAATTCGCGCACCGATTGGAGACACCTATGCGATATCTTGCATTGTTCTATAGCCTGACCTGCTACCTGCTTGGGGTGCTGGCTCTTGTCACGCTGATCCTGTTTATTGAGGGCTTGGGTCTTCCCGTCACGATGAACGACGCCTCGTTTTTGTCCCCGGAGTTCGAAGTTTTCCCAGCGATTGCTGCCAACGTGGCTCTGATCCTTCTATGGGGGCTGCAGCACAGTGTGATGGCAGATCCACGGTTCAAGACATGGTGGACGCGATATGTGCCGCGCGTGATCGAACGCAGCACGTTCGTTCTGTGCACCGCGATATCAACCGGTCTGTTGATGCTGTTCTGGTCCCCCATTCCGATCACGCTGTGGGATACGTCTGGCACACCACTGGCCTTGATCCTGTGCGCCGGTTACTTTTTGGGATGGGCGGTGACGCTGTTTGCGACCTTTCTGATCAATCATTTCCATCTCTTTGGGCTGGAACAGGCCTATCGGTATATGCGCGGGACCAAATCGAAGGCGGCGGCTTTCGTGACACCATTGCTATACCGCGTGGTTCGGCATCCGATGATGACCGGTGTTCTGATTTCCCTGTGGTGCGCACCGCACATGACCGTGGGACGGTTGGTCTTCAACATCACCATGACGGCCTACATTCTTGTGGGGACGCGACATGAGGAAGAAACGCTGGTGGCTGAACTGGGCGAGGCTTACCTCGCCTATCGCAAGACCACGCCGATGTTGCTGCCGCGGTTTCGGCCAAAGCCACCACGCCAAAGGCCGTTTGCGACTGAGTGAACGCACAAAGGCGCAAGGAACCCCTTGCGCCTTTGTATTTTTCAGCCTGTCTTTTCTCGTTTCAGAGAAGCAGGACTTTCGTACCGACGGCCGTTTTGCTGAAAAGCTCTGCGATGTGTTCGTTGTAAAGCCCGATACAGCCCGAGGATGACCTGCGCCCGATCTTGCGAGTGTCGTGGGTCCCGTGGATGAGATATGCGGGCCAGCTGAGATACATGGCATGGGTGCCAAGCGGATTGCCGGGTCCGGCATCCATGAAGGCAGGCAGGCTGGGGTCACGCTTGCGCATGTTCGCGGTGGGCGTCCATGTGGGTCCGACTTTTTTGCGCACGATCTCGGTGTAGCCGCGTCGGGTCAATTCATCGGTCATGGGCACGGAGGATGGATAAAGCGCATAGACGCCGTCCGCGCCCCAGTAATGCACAGCGCGGCTGTTGATATCGCACACGATGCGGCCCACACCCAGATCGTCGAAGTAATCGTTCCAGTTTCGCGTGGTGAAGGACGACGCGTTGCGTGTCGTGGTCTCAACCGGGGCAAGGGCGTCATCCGCACGCAGTACGGTTGGCGCGACCAGGCTGGCCGCTGCGCCCAAAAGGGTGGCGCGTCGGGTCAGTCGGGGCTGGGACATTGAATCTCTCCTGTAACAACAATTGTATGTACAACTTGGGAGCTTCTACAGCATTGGCGAGGGGGAATGCGTGCCAAAATGTCGCTTTCACGCAGGTGTGATTGCCCGCCAAGCGTAGCTTGCCCGGTCAAGTTTGCCGCCACTGACTGACACGCAACACATTGTAGTGTATAGATTTTTGGCAGCCCCGCCTACAGATCAACGTGGAATTCTTCGACAAGCTGGGTGACCATCGCGCGCAATCCGTCATCGTGATCCCGGCCCGCGTCGCGCGCGGCCTGATACGCGGCCCGCTGACGCCCGGCCGAAGTGCCCGTGCGCAACACATCGCGCGCGGCTTCGATTTCGGTAGTGGATTCGAAAAACAGTGCATCTTCCTCGACCAGATCAAACAGTTCTTCCATCAGTTCGGCCATGGGCACGATTTCGCTGCGGCCAAAGTCGATCAACCCTTCTCGTATCCCATAGCGCTGCGCCCGCCAGCGGTTCTCGGCCACAAGGAAATGGTCGTAGATGCGCCAGCGTTGGTTTACCTTCGCAAGGCGCCACAGCATACGGGTCAGCGCCTGTGTTAGGGCCGCCAGCATCAGAGTATGTTCAAGCCTGGGCTGCACATCGCATATGCGGCTTTCGAGTGTGGGAAACTTGCTGGACGGGCGCAGGTCCCACCAGATCTTGCTGGCATCTTCGATCACACCCAGATCGGTCAGCACACCGACAGAGCGCTCAAACTCGCCAAAGCTGTCCATGCGCGGCGGCAGGCCGGTCCGAGGCAGGTTGTCGAACACGGTCAAGCGGTAGCTGTCCAAGCCGGTGTCCAGACCCTGCCAAAAGGGGGATGACGTGCTGAGCGCCAGAAGATGCGGCAGGAAATAGCTTAGCTGGTTCATCAGGTCGATGCGCCGCTCGCGGCTTTCGATACCGACATGCACATGCATCCCGCAGATCAGCATGCGCTGCACCACGCCCTGCAAATCACTGCTGAGCGTATTGTAGCGTTCCTTGTCGGTATGGGCTTGTTCGCGCCAATCCGAAAACGGGTGGCAGGAGGCGGCAATCGGGGCAAGGTTGTACTTCGCCGCGTGGTTGGCCACGCACGACCGTAAACGTCGCAGGTCGTCCCGCGCTTCGGCCACACCGGAACAGACCTTGGTTCCGATTTCGATCTGGCATTTCAGGAACTCGGGTGCGACCTGGTCTTGCAATTCTCCTGCGCATGCCTCCATCAGCCCTTCCGGCGCTTCGGCCAACGCAAGGCTGTCGCGGTCTACCAGCAGGTATTCTTCTTCGATGCCGATGGTGAAATCGGGGCTGGTGGCGGCGATGACAGGTCTCCTTGATGCTTGGCGTCAGTTGAGCACGTGACTTTGCTTCGCACAAGGGGCAGGGCGTCAGGCCCTGATCTCGACGTGCCACCAGCGTGGACGCCGACCCTTGTAGGAATGTCCCGTCGGCCGCAGCGCCACGGCGCCTGGCTTGTCAAAAGCCCCCAGTAGCAACGCAACCACCGGATCATCGTCGATCGCCCCTAGACTGGACCCGCAGGCAGGGCAAAATGCGCGGCTGGAATAGTCCGACGATCGCCATGTAGACGGGGCGCCGCCAGGCCCGACCCAGGCGACGGCATCTGACGGGAACTCGACCCAAGCGGTCGTCAGTGCGCCGGAATGACGCTGGCACATCCGGCACGAACAGGTGTGCGGGTTGCCTGCGTCGCCCTGCGCCTCAAACCGGATGGCACCGCAAAGGCATCCACCGGTATAGGTCTTGGGTTTTGGCATACGGCACCTCTTCGTGAAAGTCAGTCCGGTAGTCCTGCCAAACGTAGTTCATTTCGCAGATCGTCCATCTCTGAGCGATTCTTGAACGGTATGCGATCTAGATCTCGCACGCGCGACTTTGGCAGTGACTTGAGGCACTCTGCAACCGCACGTGCCGCCTCGTCCGGGAGGCCCAACTTGCGTCGGCATGCGATGCCAAGAAAATGTGCAACGTACCACGTAGGCATACGGTGAATGGCTTGGGTTGCCCAGTCAAGCGCATCGGAATAACGCCCGGCGCGGTAATGCGCCATTGCCATACCCGAAAAGCGGAAAAAGATACTGGGGTCACGCGGGTTGGACCGGATCGCAATTTGTTGGTTCTCGATGGCCTCGTCGACCCGGCCCACCAAGCCGAGAACCGTGCCCAAACTGCCATAGGCGAGCGAACAATTCGGATTCAGTTCCAGCGCGCGCATTAGCGCACCGATTGACTCGTCGTGTTTGTGCAGCCCCCAACAACTGATACCATGCGCCCAGTGAGCATATTCATTGCGAGGGTCGAGCCGTGCGGCGCGTTGGCCAAGAGCATGCGCAACCGTAACTGTTTCCACGTAGTTGTCGACAAAGCCCAAAAGGGCCATGTGGTGATTGATCAGCGACAAGATCATCGTGGCTTCCGCGCTATCTGGATCAATCGCCAAGGCCTGATCAAGATATCCTTTGGCGGTGACAAAGCTCTTGGGCGTGAAATCATAAAGCAGGTGCCAGGCGCGCATGGTCAATTCCCATACCGTGACATCCGGGCGCGGGCTGCGTTCTTGTGGAGGTGCCGCGGTCAAATGCACGCTGGTTTGGATAGAGGCCACTACATTGCGCGTGATTTCATCCTGCAGATCAAAGACATCTTCCAACTCGCCATCATAGCGCTCTGACCAGACGTGCCCGCCCGTTGTGCCATCAATCAACTGTGCGGTGACCCGAATCCGATGGCCGGAGCGTCGCACGCTGCCATCCAACACATAGCGCACGCCCAAATCCGTGGCCACACGTCGCATATCCACATTTTCACCCTTGTAGGTAAAAGTCGTGTTGCGCGCGATCACAAACAGCCAGGGCGAGCGTGAAAGCGCCGTGATGATGTCTTCGGTGATCCCGTCCGAGAAGAACTCTTGCTCGGGATCGCCGGAGATATTGGCAAAGGGCAGAACGGCGATTGAGGGCTTTTCAGGCATCGTGGCGCGCGGTGGCGCGTCTGTCCGTTGGTTCAAATTGAGCGTCTTCAGCAATTCCACCTTCGAGGACACATCAAGCTTTCGGTAGATCGTGCTGAGATGGGTGCGCACGGTTGACGGCGCCAAACACAACCGATCTGCAATCTGCTGATAGCTTTCACCGCCAGCATAGGCGTCGGCGATTTCCTGTTCCCGCCCACTGAGAAATTTGGATGTATCTTGTGTCACGCAACCCCCTGCATGGTGCATAAACCATGCGGTTGTCCTGCAAATATCGCAAGTGCAGTATTTAGATTACTGCATTTGCAGACAAAGATTACCGCAGGTGGCCGATGTTTCGCGTCAGGCTGCGTGGCTAGGCTTTGGGGTATGGAGATTGCACCAAGGGAGTTGACGCAATGACGATGACGCACACCAAACTGAAGCACCGCGATATTGTAGCCCGTGGGTGGGACGCCGTTGGGCGCGGGGATTGGGATGCTTTGGTCGCGGACTATACCGAAGACATGTTGTTTGTGATGCCTGGACAGGAGGATCGCTTGATTGGACGCCCGGCGTTTCGCGCTGCGCTTGACGGGTTGGGCGGCTTGTTGCCAGTGGGCTTTGAAATCACCAGCTTGCGGCAGATCGGCGAGATGGACGAAGTGGTGTCAATTCTTGAATGGAAAAGCACCAAGGTTCCACATGGCAGCCTGTTGTCGGTCCTTTTCAAGTTCGATGGCGACAAGGTGCATGAAGAGCGCTGGTTCGTGGACACCGAACAGTGGAAAGCGGCGTTCTAGCCTTGAGCCGCAAAAGCAAACGGCCCCGCCTGTGCGCGGGGCCGTGTTTCTTGAGGGAAAAGGCCTAGTCCATCGCTTTGAAGTTGAACTCGCCGCCTTCCTTGATGCCCGAGGGCCAGCGCGAGGTGATGGTCTTGGTCTTGGTGTAGAACCGAAACGCGTCGGGTCCGTGTTGGTTCAGGTCGCCAAAGGCCGATTTCTTCCATCCACCGAAGGTATGGTAGGCCAGCGGCACCGGGATCGGCACGTTGATGCCCACCATGCCCACATTGATCCGATTGGCAAAGTCGCGCGCCGCATCACCGTCCCGGGTAAAAATCGCGGTGCCGTTGCCGTATTCGTGGTCCATGGCCAGGCCGATCGCCTCTTCATACGACCCTGCGCGCACGGTCGACAGGACGGGCCCGAAGATTTCCTTGCGGTAGATGTCCATGTCGGGCGTGACTTTGTCGAACAGATGCGGGCCTACGAAAAAGCCGTCCTCGTAGCCTTGCAGTGAAAAGTCGCGGCCGTCGACAACCAGTTCCGCGCCTTGTTCGATGCCGGATTCGATCAGGCCCAGGATGTTTTGCTTGGCCGCCGCGGTCACGACAGGGCCATAATCCACGTCTTCACCGGCGGTGTAGGGGCCGACCTTCAGCTTCTCGATCCGCGGTACCAGCTTTTCGATCAGCTTGTCGGCGGTCTCGTCACCCACTGGGACAGCCACCGAAATCGCCATGCAGCGCTCGCCCGCGGCACCGTAGCCCGCGCCGATCAGGGCGTCGGCGGCCTGATCCATATCGGCGTCGGGCATGACGATCATGTGGTTCTTGGCCCCGCCAAAGCACTGCACGCGCTTGCCGTTGCTGCAGCCACGCCCGTAGATGTACTCTGCAATAGGGGTAGAGCCGACAAACCCGATGGATTGCACGGTTGCATTGTCGAGCATCGCGTCCACGGCTTCCTTGTCGCCATTGACGACCTGCAACAAACCCGTGGGTAGGCCAGCCTCTTCCATCAATTCCGCCAACATGATCGGTACCGAGGGATCGCGTTCCGAGGGCTTGAGGATGAAGGCGTTGCCACAAGCGAGAGCCGGGGCGAACATCCACATCGGGATCATGGCGGGGAAGTTGAAGGGCGTGATGCCGCCCGTGACGCCCAAGGGCTGACGCATGGAATACATGTCGATGCCTGGGCCTGCGCTGTCGGTGAACTCGCCCTTCAGCATTTGCGGCGCACCGATGCAGTATTCCACCACTTCAAGACCACGCTGTACGTCGCCCTTGGCATCCGGAAAGGTCTTGCCATGCTCAGAAGACAGCGCCTCGGCCAGTTTGTCCATGTCGCGGTTCAGCAGATCGACGAACTTCATCATCACCCGCGCGCGGCGTTGCGGGTTGGTGGCGCCCCAAGCGGGTTGGGCGGCGGCCGCAACCTCGACCGCGTGGTCAAATTCGTCCTTGCTGGCCAATGGGCAGCGCGACTGCACTTCGCCAGTGGCGGGGTTGAACACGTCCGAAAAGCGGCCCGACGTTCCGGGAACGCGTTCACCGTTGATGTAATGGGTCAGATCTTTCATGGCACTCCTCCAGGGTTTGTGGCGCAAAATAGCGTTGCAAAATTGATGGGAACAGAGGCAATGTTTCAAAAACGCTTTGCAGCAATGCAAAGGGTCAAACGAGCAGGAGAGAAGTGATGGATGCCCAATGGGATGACCTACGCGTGTTTCTGGCCGTGGCCCGGGCCGAAAGCCTGTCGGGTGCCGGTCGTGCGCTGAAGCTGGACCCGGCGACGGTCGGGCGGCGCGTGGCCCGGCTTGAGGACAGCTATGGCGCACCGCTCTTTGCGAAGTCACCCACCGGATATGCACTGACCGATGCCGGGCAGCGTTTGATGGGGCATGTGGCGCGCGCCGAACTGGCCATGCAGGATGCCGCCGAAGAGATGGCGGGGCAGGCCGGTGGCCTTTCGGGGCAAATCCGCATAGGCGCGCCGGACGGAGTGGCCAACTATCTTCTGCCACAGGTCTGTGCTGCGATCATAAAGGACAATCCCGACCTTGAAGTGCAGATCGTGGCGCAACCGCGCGTCTTCAGCCTGACCCGGCGCGAAGCGGACATGGTTGTGGCCGTCAGCCCGCCAACCGCTGGGCGCCTGACCGTTCAGAAAGTCACGGACTACAAACTTCATCTTGCCGCCGTTCGTTGGTATCTGCGCCAAAACCCCGAGATAACGACGCTGGAAGACCTCAAGCAGCATCCCATGGTGGGCTACATTCCCGATATGATTTTCGACAAGGAGTTGGACTATTTGCAGGAAACCGGAGTCGAGCGTGTTGCGTTGGCATCGAACTCGGTTTCTGTGCAGATGAACTGGATCCGGCAAGGGGCTGGTATCGGCATCGTGCATGATTTCGCGCGCGCCTGGTTCAAGGGCGTGGTCACCGTGTTGCCGGATAAATTCAGTCTGACGCGGAGCTTTTACTTGGTGCGCCATGCGGATGACCGCCGTCTGGAGCGTCTGAACCGTTTCGCCGAGGCGCTGTGCGATGGACTTCGGCAAGAGGTGGCGCGGCTGGAGTGCGAAACTTGACAGAAATACCAATCTAAGGGACGCTAACCCTAGAATTTTTTTAAAAAGCGAGGGTCTCGATGATTGTTCAGCAGATTCTGAAATCCAAAGGCAATTCCGATGTCATTACCGTGACCCCGGATATGAAAGTCGGTGAAGCAGCCCAGCTTTTGGCCAAACATCGCATTGGTGGCGTGGTCGTGTCCGAGAGTGGCGAAACCGCGTCTGGCATTCTGTCGGAACGCGATATCGTGCGTGGTTTGGCGGTCAAGGGCGCAGGATGCATGAACGATCGCGTGTCGGAATTGATGACGGCTGATCCGGTGTGCTGCACCAAGTCCGACAGCGCCGATCTGGTTTTGGCCCGGATGACTGATGGCCGGTTCCGTCATATGCCCGTGGTTGAAGGCGAGACGCTGACAGGTATTGTGACCATCGGTGACGTCGTCAAGGCGCGCCTGCAAGAACTCGCCATGGAAAAGGCCGCCCTGGAAAGCATGGTGATGGGCCACTGACGCAAGTGGCGCCTGGCGTTTGTGCGATCACCGGTCTGAGCAAAGCCGATACATTCCTTTGCCATGCAAAGACCTAAAATGGCGCGTGCCTCTTGCATTCCCGTAACGCTTATAGTTGCTTAGCGACCGCAGACACCACGGAGGCGGCCCATGCGTATCGGTCTTTATCCTGGCACCTTCGATCCGATTACACTGGGTCATACCGATATCATCGCGCGTGCATGTCGCCTGGTGGATCGGCTGGTCATCGGCGTGGCCATCAACCGAGACAAGGGCCCGCTTTTTACGCTGGAAGAGCGCGTGGCGATGGTCGAAGCCGAGTGCGCGGTCATAAGCCGGGACACGGGCGTCGAGATCGTGGCCCACCCCTTTGAAAATCTGTTGATCGATTGCGCCCGCGATGTTGGCGCCACGGTGATCGTTCGCGGCCTGCGTGCCGTTGCGGATTTCGAGTATGAATTCCAGATGGTCGGGATGAACCGGGCGCTTGACCACGAGATCGAGACCGTTTTCCTGATGGCCGATGCCCGCCGTCAGGCAATTGCCAGCAAGCTGGTCAAAGAAATCGCCCGACTGGATGGCGATGTGTCGAAATTCGTGCCGCCCGCGGTGAAAGACGCGCTGATCGAACGGTTGCGCTAGTTCGGGGTCCGGAACCGGTCAAGCGGGATGACCGCAATCACCGTCAATTCCACCAGCAAGTCCGCGCCCCAAAGCCCGGCCACCTTCACACCAGTGGCGACAGGTCCGAACGCCGGGTCCAAACGAGCGGCGCGGGCCTTTGTGATTGCTTCCTTGTCCTGATCACGCGTGTAGTTAGTGTTCAGCGAAACGATATCCTTCATTTCGCCGCCCATGCTGGCCAGGATCCGCTCGATATGATCCAACGCGGCAAGTGTCTGTGCCTCGGCGTCATCGCCGCCGATCAATGCGCCGTTTTCGTCCCATGCCACCTGGCCGGTCAGATGTACCCGGCGCCCGTCCGGTTCGACCACGGCGTGGTTCATCGGAAAACCGTCGCGGGGCCACGTGCCGGGAGGGTTGGCGTGTATGCGTGCGCTCATCGTTGTGCTCCCATGAGGGCGGCCATGTCGGCCATGCGGTTGGAAAAACCCCATTCGTTGTCATACCAGCACAGGATGCGGCCCATCGTGTCATCCAACACGCGGGTTTCGTGCGTGTCGAACACGCAGGACAAGGGATTGTGGTTAAAGTCCCGCGACACCAGCGGTTTGTCGGACACCCCAAGCACGGCCCCCAACGGCCCGCCGACAGTGGTTCGGATGGCCGCCTCGATGGCGTCGACTGTCAAGGTGGATTGGTTTTCAAAAGTGAAATCAATTGCCGAAACATTGGGCGTGGGTACGCGAATGGCCGTGCCGTCCAGCTTGCCTGCCAATTCGGGCAATACAAGGCCGACCGCACGCGCCGCCCCGGTTGTCGTCGGGATGATGTTTTCCGCCGCCGCCCGGGCACGGCGCGGATCCTTGTGCCCGCTATCCAAAAGCCGTTGCGAGGCGGTGTAGGAATGGATTGTGGTCACGAACCCTCGCTTGAGACCAAAGGCGCCGTGTAGCACCTTGGCCACGGGTGCCAGGCAGTTGGTGGTGCAGGACGCGTTCGAAACGATCTGATCTTCGGGACTTAGATCACCGTGATTCACACCATAGACAATTGTCCGTTCGATCCCCTTGCCCGGGGCCGAGATCAGGACCCGGCGCGCGCCGGCCTCAAGATGCTTTGATGCACCAGCCGCATCGCGAAAAGCCCCAGTGCATTCCAGCACCACGTCGACCTTGAGATCGCGCCAGGGCAGGGCGGCAGGGTCACGTTCGGCAAAGACGCGGATGGGCCCCTGACCAATGTCGAGATGGGCGTCGCCGCGCATGACCTTGCCTGGAAAAGCGCCATGGACGGTGTCATGCTCCAACAGCGCGGCATTGGTGTCCAGCGGCATCAGATCGTTTACTGCGACCACCGTTAGATCGTCCCGTCCGGTTTCAAAGATCGCGCGCAGTGTATTCCGGCCAATCCTGCCAAACCCGTTGATGGCAATACGCGTGGGCATGTTGTCTGGTCCTTCTGACTATCGCCAGAACGCCAGCCACTCG
>JBCBTE010000036.1:0-23006 GCA_039818805.1 Pseudomonadota bacterium | reverse complement strand
CTTGCTGTTTTCATCCAGTTCATGCACCTGCCGCAATCCGCGCCGCTGGTGGGCGGGCTTGTGCTGACGCTGATGACCCTGCCCACGATCATCATTTCGACCCGCGCCTCACTCAAGGCTGTGCCACCGTCGATCCGTGACGCGGCACTTGGGGTAGGGGCCTCGAAAATGCAATCGGTCTTTCACCACGTGCTGCCGCTGGCCATGCCCGGCATCCTGACGGGCACGATCATCGGTCTGGCCCAGGCGCTTGGTGAAACGGCGCCCCTGCTGCTGATTGGTATGGTAGGTTTTGTCGCCCGTGGCTATCCGGACGGGATCGTGGCGGGCTTCACGGATCCGAACTCGGCCATGCCTGCGCAGATCTACACGTGGGCAGCCCGCGCCGATGCCAGCTTTTACGACAAGGCCTGGGGCGGGATCATCATCCTTCTGATCTTCCTTTTGAGCATGAACATCATCGCCATCCTCCTGCGACGCCGGTTCGAGCGCCGCTGGTAAAACCCAACGCAGAGGAGCATATACCATGTATGACACCCCAACTCTGGAGAGAGACGTGGACCAGAACGAGATTAAATTTGCGGCCACGAAGGTTCAGGTGTTTTACGGCGACACCCATGCCATCAAGGACGTGGACGTCGCACTGGAAGACAAGACCGTCACCGCGTTTATCGGTCCGTCCGGCTGCGGCAAGTCAACCTTTCTGCGTTGTTTGAACCGGATGAACGACACGATCGATATCTGTCGCGTGGAAGGGGACATCCGGCTCGATGGTGAAGACATCTATGACAAACGCGTCGATCCCGTACAGCTGCGCGCGAAGGTGGGGATGGTGTTCCAGAAACCCAACCCATTCCCGAAATCGATCTACGACAACGTGGCCTACGGCCCGCGCATCCACGGTCTGGCGAAGAACAAGGCAGATTTGGATGACATCGTGGAAAGGGCCCTGCGCCGCGGCGCTATTTGGGACGAGGTCAAAGACCGCCTTCAAGCGCCGGGAACGGGGCTGTCGGGTGGTCAACAACAACGCCTGTGCATAGCCCGTGCGGTTGCCACCGAACCCGAAGTGCTTTTGATGGACGAGCCTTGCTCGGCGTTGGACCCGATCGCCACCGCACAGGTTGAAGAGTTGATTGACGAACTGCGCGAGAATTACTCGGTGGTGATCGTGACCCACTCGATGCAGCAAGCAGCGCGGGTCAGTCAGAAAACCGCCTTCTTCCATTTGGGCAACCTTGTGGAATTCGGCGAAACAGGCCAGATATTCACCAATCCCAAGGATGAACGCACCGAAAGCTACATCACCGGGCGGATCGGGTAAGGATCAAAGCAATGAATGACGAACACATTTCCTCGGCGTTTGACCGAGACCTAGAGACTGTTCAGGCGTTGATTATGAAGATGGGCGGCCTGGTGGAAGAGGCGATAATGAACGCCGCGATTTCGCTTGAGACACGCGACGAAGAACTGGCCGAGCGGGTGCGGGCGGGTGACAAGTTGATTGACAGTCTGGAAGAACAGATTGACCAGGAAACTGCACGGGTGATTGCCCTGCGTGCGCCCACCGCGATCGACCTGCGCGTGATCCTGACGGTGATGAAAATCGCCGCCAATCTCGAACGCATCGGCGACTATGCGAAAAACATGGCAAAGCGCACAACGGTTCTGGCGCAGATGACACCGATCAATGGTGCGGCCGCGTCCCTGCGCCGTATGGCGCGTGAAACCGAACGGATGCTGCGCGACGCACTTGACGCCTACATCCAGCGCGATGAGGCATTGGCCCGTGATGTCATGCAGCGCGATCATGACGTCGACCAGATGTACAATGCGCTGTTCCGCGAGTTCCTGACCTTCATGATGGAAGATCCGCGCAACATCACACCATGCATGCACCTGCACTTCATCGCCAAAAACACGGAACGGATGGGCGATCACGTGACAAACATCGCAGAACAGGTTGTGTATCTGGTGACCGGCGAAATGCCAGAGGACGGACGCCCCAAAAGTGACAAGACATCGATCGATCCAAATGTCGCGCCCCAGGTCGGGGCCTAACAAGGAAAGGGTTTAGCCATGCCAAGCGATCAGCCCAGCGTTCTTCTGGTTGAAGACGAACCGGCGCAACGCGAAGTTCTGGCGTACAACCTGGAAGCCGACGGATTTGCCGTTACCAAAGCCGAAAACGGTGAAGAAGCGTTGATGCTTGTCGAGGAAGCGGCGCCAGACTTGATCCTGCTGGATTGGATGCTGCCCAACGTCTCGGGCATCGAGGTGTGCCGGCAGTTAAAGACCCGCGCAGAAACGCGCAGTGTTCCCATCATCATGCTCTCGGCCCGCTCAGAAGAAGTTGACCGCGTGCGCGGCTTGGAAACCGGTGCGGACGACTACGTGGTCAAGCCATACTCGGTGATCGAACTCATGGCTCGCGTGCGCGCGCAGCTGCGGCGCACCCGACCATCGACAGTGGGCGAGCGTCTGGACTACGAAGACATCGTGCTCGATTCCGAAACACACCGTGTGACGCGCGATGGCAAGGGCCTGAAACTTGGCCCGACCGAGTTTCGACTGCTGAGTACCTTCATGGAAAAACCCGGCCGCGTCTGGAGTCGCGAACAGCTTTTGGACCGGGTCTGGGGCCGCGATATCTATGTCGATACCCGCACTGTCGACGTGCATATCGGCCGCCTGCGCAAGGCGCTGTGCCAGCATGGTGGCGACGACCCGCTGCGCACGGTGCGCGGGGCAGGGTATTCCTTGGGGTAACGCGCCACACCGTTCCATCCGCTGCCCTGCCTCGTCACATTGCCGACCAAACACGAACAACGCGGCGGTTCTCCTCTGTTGCAGGTCGTTTTACCGGGCTATATCTGTTTGGTACCGGCCAAAGACGTAAGGAGCGCCCCATGAGCCTTGATGCCCCCAAACTTCGCGCCAAGGATAAACCTGATCTTGCCAGCTTTGACTGGACCGATCCGTTCCTGCTGTCCACCCAGCTTGAAGAAGATGAACGCATGTTGGCCGAAAGCGCGCGCACCTTTGCGCAAGAGACGCTGCAACCCAAAGTGACCAAGGCCTATGCGCAGGAAACCTCGGATCCCGGGATTTTTCGCGAGATGGGACAGATGGGCCTATTGGGTACAACGATCCCCGAGGAATACGGCGGGCTGGGCGCCGGCTATGTTAACTATGGTCTGGTCGCGCGTGAGATCGAGCGGGTTGATAGCGGCTATCGCTCGATGATGTCGGTGCAATCCAGCCTCGTGATGTACCCGATCTTTGCCTATGGCAGTGAAGAACAGCGGCAGAAATACCTGCCCGGGCTGGCAAACGGTGAATTGATCGGCTGCTTTGGCTTGACCGAACCCGATGCCGGCAGTGATCCCGCGGGCATGAAAACCCGGGCCGAAAAGACGGCAACCGGCTACAAGCTGACCGGGTCCAAGATGTGGATTTCCAATGCGCCCATTGCCGACGTGTTCGTGATCTGGGCCAAATCCGACGCGCATGACGGCAAGATCCGAGGTTTCGTTCTAGACAAGGGCATGACCGGTCTGTCCGCCCCAAAAATTAGCGGCAAACAATCCTTGCGTGCCTCGGTTACGGGCGAAATCGTGATGGACGGCGTTGAGGTTGGTGAAGACGCGCTTTTACCAAATATTCAAGGGCTTAAAGGACCTTTTGGATGTCTCAACCGGGCCCGCTACGGCATTGCCTGGGGCGTTATGGGCGCGGCGGAATTCTGTTGGCATGCCGCCCGGCAATACGGACTGGACCGCAAGCAGTTCAACAAGCCGCTGGCACAGACCCAACTGTTCCAGAAGAAACTGGCCGATATGCAGACAGAGATCGCTTTGGGTCTGCAAGCCTCGCTGAGGGTAGGGCGCCTGATGGATACCGCTGAAGCGGCACCGGAAATGGTCTCTTTGATCAAGCGCAACAATTGCGGCAAGGCGTTGGACATTGCCCGCATGGCGCGCGACATGCATGGCGGCAACGGCATTTCCGAAGAGTTTCAGGTTATCCGTCACATGATGAATCTGGAAACCGTGAACACGTATGAGGGCACGCATGACGTCCATGCGCTGATCCTGGGGCGTGCACAAACCGGGTTGCAGGCTTTCTTCTGAAAATTTCTGCGCGTTTCTGCACAGCACTGACGCCATTACTGCCCTTGCGATTTGACCGCCCTCGTTTACATCTTCGTGACCTCATCAATCACGGGGATGTTCCATGGCCAACGCGGAAGCGCGGTTTGTAGAAGGCAACCTGATGCGACATGTTTCGGTCATGTCGCTGACCTCAAGCTTGGGCCTGATGGCCATTTTTGCGGTCGACCTGATCGACGTGCTTTTCATCTCGATGCTCGGGCAGGAGGCACTGGCCGCTGCGGCGGGCTACGCCAGTATCGTGATGTTCTTCGCCAGCGCCATAAACATCGGATTGTCCGTTGCCGCCGGGGCGCTCGTGGCAAATTCCCTGGGCGGTGGCAGGGACGTGCCTGCCCGTGAACATGCATTCAGCTCAAGCATGTTTGCAATCGCCTTTGGTGTTCTCATCCCATTGATCATGCTTCCGAATCTGGATTTCATCCTTGGGTTACTGGGCGCGACAGGAGACGTGGCAGGGCGTGCCAAGGATTATCTTTGGATCATTTTGCCGACAACGTTCATGTCTGGTCTGGGCATGACCACCGTCGCAGTTCTGCGCGCTTACGGGGACGGCACCCGGGCCATGTATCCATCGCTTGCGGGAGCCATCGTGAATGGCGTGCTTGACCCGATCTTCATCTTTTCCCTGTCGATGGGGCTGGAAGGCGCGGCATGGGCCACCGTCGCGGCGCGCCTTACCACGATGCTGGTGGCGCTTTGGCCGGCCTTTCGCATTTACAAAGCTTTTGCAATCCCACGCATGGGCTGCTTCATATACGACGTGCGCGAAGGCATGCGTATCGCCACGCCGGCAGTTCTGGCAACCATTGCCACTCCGGTTGGCGCGGCGATCGTAACCCGCGAAATGGCCAAGTATGGAACCGACGCCGTCGCGGGTATGGCCATCATCAACCGCATGATCCCGGTGGTGTTTTCCGTGGTTCTGGCGCTGTCGGGCTCGATCGGTCCGATCATGGGACAGAATTTCGGGGCAGGGCGCCTTGACCGGGTGCGCCAGACATTCTTTGACGGGGTCGTGTTTGCCGGGTTTTACGTTGTTGGAATTACCGCCGTTCTCTTTGTTTTCCGCGGCCATATAGCCGATCTTTTTGGTGCCGAAGGCGAAGCACGCGACCTGATCCTGCTGTTCTGCGGCCCCTTGGCTTTGGCAAGCTTCTTCAATGCCGTCATCTTCGTGGCCAATGCGTCGTTCAACAACCTTGGCCATCCCGGATATTCCACTTGGGTGAACTGGGGTCGCCAGACGATTGGTACGCTGCCGTTGATCTTGCTGGGTGGCGCATTGTTTGGGGCACCAGGTGTTTTGATCGGTCAGGCCGTAGGCGGTGTGGTCTTTGCCGCAATAGCCGCATGGTTAAGCCTGTGGATGATCACCGAGCAATCTCATCCACTACGGCAACTGACATGCCGGTTTCAGCTTCAGCGGCGAATGCACGAAATGTACAACCGCACGGCATAGGGATGGGCGATTTCCAAGCCGGGGTTACGTGCACGCTCAGCATACATAACTCGCATAATCAGTATTATGTTAATGTAATTGTATTGAGAACACGTAACTCAAACTGATTAAAGTATATTTGTAACAAATCTTTGCGCTCCGTTCTTCACAAGATTCAGTGATGTAGTGTCACACCACAGTCAAACACAGTTTTCCGGAACGCCCAATGGTGTCTCGACACTCTTGTGTCACCCGGTGTACATCGAAGAAGAAAGGATGCGTGATCAATGGCTTCCATACTGGTCCTCAACGGACCAAACCTCAACTTGCTGGGCAGCAGACAGCCCGAGATTTACGGCCACACGACATTGGCCGACATCGAAGCCATGTGTCGGGACACGGCGAAGGCATTGTCTGTCACCCTTGCCTTCGAGCAATCGAATTCCGAAGGTACGCTGGTGGATATGATCCACGCCGCGCGCGATACGCATGACGGGATCATCCTGAATGCCGGCGCTTATACGCATACGTCGATCGCACTCATGGATGCGATCTCAAGCGCGCAGGTGCCGACGATCGAATTGCACCTCAGCAACATCCATGCGCGCGAACCTTTCCGGCACAACTCTTACATTGCCAAGGCCGCCCTTGGCGTGATCTGCGGTTTCGGGGCGCATGGGTATGTTCTGGCGCTCGAGGCGATGGCGCGGCATGTGGCAGAGGCGCAAAAGTGATAGAAACCTCTCGCCTTAACGATTTGCTCAATGCGCACAGCATCGAGGAGCTGTGGGAAGTGCACACCCGCCAGATGGCGGAATACGGGTTTGACCGTCTGATCTACGGGTTCACGCGGTACCGCACTTCCACGTCATTGGGCGATCCTGACGACTTCGTACTGCTGAGCAATCACAAGCCGGAATATATGGACGTGTTCATTGGCGACGGCCTTTACTTCCATGCTCCGATGGTGCGGTGGGCGCTGGACAACGAAGGCGCTTGTTCTTGGTCGGTCCTGGCCGAAATGCTGGCGACTGAAACACTGACGCGCGAGGAACGCAAAGTCATCGATTTCAATCTCAGCATGGGTGTGACCTGCGGGTATTCGATCAGTTTCAAATCAATGTCACCGCGAACCAAGGGCGCAATTGCCCTGACGGCGGGCGATGGCGTGGACCAGGCGGCCTGTGACAAAGTGTGGGCCAAGCACGGCGAAGACATCATCCTGCTCAACAATATCGTTCACCTGCGTATTCTCACCCTGCCCTATACCGGTCCCGGTCGCACCCTGACCAAACGCCAAAAGGAAGTGCTGGGCTGGGTTGGAGACGGAAAGACAATCCAGGACATTGCCCTGCTGATGGAGCTGACGCCTGCCACGGTGGAAAAGCATTTGCGACTCGCCCGCGAGGCTCTGAGCGTCGAAACGACCGCTCAGGCCGTTCTGAAAGCGGCATTTCAGAACCAAATCTTCTTTTTGGACACGTAATTACGTAGCGTTTTCGGTTTTTTACCTTCTGGTAAGGATTCCCCTACTTTCGTGACGCTACGTAAGATATCATGATGGCGTTGTTCCGTGAGTGGTGGCTTTGAGCCTTGGAACACTGGGTCGGCACCCCCTGCGATTTCAGGGAAGACCGACCTTCCGGTTCTTCCGGAGACCGGTCGGGGGTTCTATTCATCGGACTGTCGGCCGGACCTACCTGACAGCCATGTCATCCCCATGAAGGGCGTCAGAACAAGACGGTGTCGTCCGCCCGGACGGCACCGTTTTTCTTTTGAGCGCCGCGCAGTTATATGCGGTCGAAGCCGGGAAGCTGTTGCGAAGTACCAGAAGCCGAGTTGTCACAGCAGACGCAATCGTGTTCGATAATCGCGCCCCCAGTATCGTCGGTGGTCTAGACCTCGCAAGGGGACCGGCTGAAACGCATCCTGCGCAGCACGGGTTGTCACCGCCGCTTCAGCACCAAATGCCGGATAGTCTGTGGTTGGCCCGCCCTACCCGTCCAGATGCGGAAAGTAATCCTCGCACGTTCCTTCGCGGTACACGTCCGCCGTACAGCAATGCAACCCGCCACCAAACGCATAGGCGTCGCGCAACTCGACCTCGACCACCTCCATGCCCAGCTTGTCCATCTGCTCGGCTTGGTAGACCTCGGATTTCTCGACGCAGACCGTCTTGGGATCCAGCACCAGCACGTTCATCGACAACCACACAGAGGAATAGCACAGCGGCGGCGGCGCGTTATGCGCCGGTTGCGCTGCATCCACAATTTCCCAGCCGTTCCGTTCGAACATCACGCGCTGCGCGTCCGGCAAACGCCGTTGCGGGTTGTTCAGGATCAGACCAGGACGCAACGGCGTAAAGGTAGCATCAATATGAATAGGATAAGGGTCGCCCGGGAAATTCACCGCATGCACGCGGTGATCGGGGAAATGCCGCCGGATCCACTCGATTCCCTTCATATTCGTCGTGAACCCGTGCTGTACAACCAGATCCCGACCAAAGCGCAGCACGTCTGCTGCATCGAATAACGGCTCTTCCTCGGTCGTGACAAAAAATTTCTCTGCCGCCCATTGCAGGCGCTTTTCCACCCCGATCTTCTCGGACAGGTAATCCGGGTGATAGTCCGCATCCGTCAGGCGTGGCTTGGGGGCCGCCTCATGCCGGAAATTCGGGTCTTCTTCCCAGTACTGCTGCATCAACGGGCGATAGTTCAGATACTCAAACCACCGGCACCGGTAGGACATCGTTGCCTCAAGGATCTCTGACCCTACGGTCAACAAGACATCCCGCGGCGGCATACAGCCAAACTGACTGTCCGTATGAAAGTCCGGCGTCGTCGCAGGCACACTATGGTCAATCGACGTCGGCCGATCCACCCGGATGCCCCGTGCCTCAAGCTGCCCGGCAAACGTATCAAGCAACTCATTCGCCCGATCAATCGTCTCCTGCGGGCGACGGCCCCATTGGCCGCGCATATCGCTATCCTCGGGCACCTTGGCATCCAGCGCCGGCTCTTCGGGCGGGATATGGCAATCATCCGCGCGCCCGACGATCACATGCTTCAGCGGATCCCACTCGTTCCAGCTGCTCACAACGGTCTTGGTCAATTCGTCCCCCCTGCCCGGTCATCGCCCCAGGTCTTCTTGTCATGTCGTTGGATGCAAAAAGGGCGGCCACTTTGGACCGCCCTTTCGAAAACCGTCTTAGCCCTGGGCCGCTTTCGCGACTTCCTCGGCAAAGTTTTCTTCTTTTTTCTCAATACCTTCGCCCACTTCCATGCGGACAAATCCGGTAATCTCGACCCCGGCTTCTGCGGCGGCGGCCCCCACTGTCAGATCCGGATTGATCACGAAGTCCTGGTTGACCAGCGTAACCTCGGACATGAATTTCTTCATCCGGCCGACGATCATCTTCTCAATGACCTGTTCCGGTTTGCCGCTTTCACGGGCGATATCCATCTGAACCTGCTTTTCTTTCTCGACAACTGCCGGATCCAGTTCCGCCTCGTTCAGTGCGGCAGGGTTGGTCGCCGCAATATGCATCGCAACTTGTTTGCCGAACGCCTCGTCACCTCCGGTCATCGCGACCAAAACGCCGATCTTTCCCATGCCGTCAGCGGCAGCGTTGTGCACGTAGCTGACGACCACACCACCTTCAACCGATGCCATGCGGCGCAGGGACATGTTCTCACCAATGGTCGCCACCTTGGCCGTGATCGCATCGGCAACGGATTTGCCGCCCATGTCGGCTGCAGCCAGCGCCTCGGTATCGTTCACGCCCATGGCCACGGCGGCAACACTGGCGACCATCTCTTGGAATTCGGCGTTCTTGGCCACAAAATCGGTTTCCGAGTTCACCTCGACGGCAACGCCTTTGCCACCTTCGACCTTGACGGCCACGAGACCTTCAGCCGCGGTGCGGCCCGATTTCTTGGCAGCTTTTGCAAGACCCTTGGTGCGCAGCCAGTCCACGGCGGCTTCCATGTCGCCATCGGTTTCGGTCAGCGCTTTTTTCGCGTCCATCATGCCTGCGCCGGTCGTGTCGCGCAGCTCTTTGACAAGTGCAGCTGTGATCGCCATGTTGGCTCTCCTCAAATCTTTGGGTGTCGGTAGGCGCGGGGTACCCCGCGCCTGGTATCAGTTTTGTGACGGTTGCGTCAGCTCTTGGCGTCCTCGACAACCTCTTGCTTGGGCTCGATGTCGAGCGGGGCGTCTTTCGACATCGCGTCGTCGTGCACAGCTTCTTCGCTGGGTGCCGCCGCTTCGGGCTCGGCGACGGGCTCTGCCACGGCTTCTTCTGCCGGCGCATCAACCATTGCACCAACGTCAACACCAGCCGCACCCAGTTGCGCCGACATACCGTCAAGCGCCGCACGGGCGGCAAGATCGCAATACAGCGAAATCGCGCGGGCCGCGTCGTCATTTCCGGGGATGATGTAGTCGATCCCATCGGGCGAACAGTTGGTGTCCACCACGGCCACGACCGGGATACCCAGTTTGTTGGCTTCGGCCACGGCCAGCGCTTCTTTCTTGACGTCGATGACGAACAGAAGGTCCGGTGTGCCGCCCATTTCGCGGATACCGCCAAGCGAGGCTTGCAGCTTGCCCTGATCGCGTTCCAGACCCAGACGCTCTTTCTTGGTCAGGCCCTCTGCCCCACCTTCCATCGCCTGGTCAATTTCATTGAGCCGTTTGATCGACTGGGACACGGTTTGCCAGTTGGTCAACGTGCCGCCCAGCCAACGGTGATTCATATAGTACTGCGCGCATTTTTCAGCGGCTTCTGCAACCGGGGCGCTGGCTTGACGCTTGGTGCCCACGAACAGCACTCGGCCATTCTTGGCCACGGTTTCGCGAATGACATTCAGCGCCGCGTCCAGCATCGGGACGGTTTGCGTCAGGTCCATGATGTGAATGCCGTTGCGTGCGCCATAGATGAACTCGCCCATGCGGGGGTTCCAACGCTGCGTCTGGTGGCCGAAGTGAACGCCAGCTTCCAACAGCTGACGCATGGTGAACTCTGGAAGAGCCATGGTCGTTTCCTTTCCGGTTTACGCCTCGGTACGGGATGAGAAGCGGATGCTTCAACCGGTGGACTTTTGAGGATGTCTCCCCCAACAGCCCGCCCATACCTGCGGGATTAATGGCGCGCGTATAACGACCCTGCGCACGGTTGGCAAGCACCCAATGCGTCAGTCGCCCAAGGTGGGTTCGACCCTCAGAAACACGATGGTCTGCTGCAAGGCCGCCTTGTCCTTGATCGAAACGAAAATCATGCCATCCTTGGCCTGATACTGGCGCAGATCATAGCTGTCGGGATGATTCACGCCCTTGTCCGTGATGATTTGCGGGCCAAGGCATTTCTCAAGCTGTTGGCTGAACATATCATAAAGTCCTGCGGCAGACGCGTTACGATAGTCAAAGCGCCATTGGCAAACCGTTCCTTCACACGCATCGAAGTCCGGCACTCCGACACCGTTGATAAACCCGCCAATCCACCCGCATTCCTGAGCCGCAACAGGCCCGGCCATCCCCATGAGGCACAGAACAAACCCCCTAATCATTCGCGACACATCTTGGCAATTGTGCAAATGGTAACGCTGCCATCTCCGGCACGGCCTCCGTCAAAATTGTGTCCATTTCGGGCAACCCAATTGGCGCATAATACCACTCTTCCGCCGTCCAAAATACCACCGCCACCCCGCATCCCGGCAACTCTCCCTGCCCGGTCACAGGTCGTGTTGGTTGCCCCTCGGCGACGCCCCAGGACCAGGTTGCAAGCTGTCCATGATGTGCAAAATCCGGTTGCAACACCGTCACTGCAGCCAGGTCAAGCGATCCGCTTTCTCCCACGTCTTGCACCGGCAGGCCCCGTGCCATCGCGAATATCTCGTGCCTTGCTTTGTAGCGGGCCAGAACCTCAGGATGCACACGCGCGACCCGGTTTTTCTGGGCCCGCTTTGCCTGCCCGGTCAACGCCGACAAGCTTTGCAAAAACGTCAATTCCCCTTGTCCTGGCGCGGCACTCAGGTTCACGAAGGCCGAAAACACGTCGGCCCTACGCGTCGCGGGCGTCTGTTCTTCAAACCATCCGCGCGGCAAATTGGCTGCCACTGCGGCCACCACGACCGCCATCAGAAGCGGTTTCAAAGGCAGGCGAAATCGACGTGTCTCTTCCATAGGCCACACTTTACGCGGCCCGTCTGAGCCTCACAACCTGCTTGCTCTTGGAGGACCGCACAGTGCAAATGCAAGCCATGAGCACCAACACCCAAATCCTGTGCATCGGATCGGTCCTGTGGGATGTGATCGGGCGTTCGGCCAGCGCAATGCGCCAGGGCTCTGACGTTCCGGGGCGCATCACCCGCCTGCCCGGTGGCGTGGCCCTCAACATCGCGATGACACTGCTTCGCTTTGGCATGCGCCCTGTCCTGCTTAGCGCCGTTGGACGCGACCCGCCAGGAGAAGAGCTTTTGTCACTTTGCGCTGCGCGGGGGATCGACACCACCCATGTCTGGCGCTCGGACGAGTTGCCAACAGATCAATACATGGCGGTTGAGGGCGCCAATGGCCTGATCGCGGCCATCGCCGATGCGCATTCTCTGGAAGCGGCCGGAGAAAAAATTCTTTCGCCGTTACAAGATAATACGCTCGGTAGTTCATCCCGTCCATATACCGGACCAATCGCGCTTGACGGCAATCTGACCACTTCGCTTCTGACCCAGATCGCCCAAGATCCGGCCTTTGGCGTTGCAGATCTGCGCGTCGCACCCGCCTCCCCCGGCAAGGCCGAGCGCCTGCTGCCTTTCCTGCAAACCGGGCGCGGGATGCTTTATGTCAATCTGGAAGAAGCCAGCATTCTGTGCGGGCGTGCCTTCGTTGATGCGCCCGAGGCCGCCAACGCACTGCTGGATCGCGGCGCCGCGCGTGCCTTGGTGACCAATGGCGGTCAGATCGCCGCCGACGCCAATGCCGACGGTGTTCTGACCGGCCAACCGCCCGACGTGCTTGTGACACGCGTGACCGGCGCCGGCGACACCTTCATGGCTGCCCACATCGCCGCGGAATGCGGAGGAGAGCGTCGAGAGACGGCGCTCAGCCATGCGCTTCAGGCCGCTGCCATTCACATTTCAGGGGATATTTCATCATGACAGACCTGCCCTTGCAATTCTCACCCGAGGTCGCCGATGCAAAACGCAAAAACGCACCGCTGGTGGCTTTGGAAAGTACGATCATAACCCACGGCATGCCCTACCCTCAAAATCTTGAGACAGCGTGGTTGGTCGAAGACGCGGTACGCGACGCGGGGGCGATCCCGGCAACCATCGCGGTTCTGAACGGCGTGCTTCATGTAGGGCTGGACGAAGGCCAGTTGGAAGAATTGGCCAAAGCACAGAACGTCGCAAAGCTTAGCCGTGCCGACTTGGCAGTGTGCATGGCAAAAGCCGGAACCGGGGCCACGACTGTGGCCGCCACGATGATTGCCGCGGATGCCGCCGGAATCAGCGCCTTCGCCACCGGCGGAATTGGCGGCGTGCACAAAGGCGCAGCGGAAACATTCGATATCTCTGCCGACCTGCAGGAACTGGCGCAAACACCTGTCACCGTGGTCTGTTCCGGCGCCAAGGCCATTCTGGATCTGCCCAAGACACTGGAAGTGCTGGAAACGCTTGGTGTGCCTGTCATCGCCTACGGGCAGGACAGCTTGCCGGCCTTTTGGTCCGCAACCTCCGATCTGGCCGCCCCGTTGCGGATGGACAGCCCAACGACCATCGCTAAGGCGCACCTGATGCGCACGGCATTGGGTCTTCCGGGCGGGCAGCTTGTCGCCAATCCGATCCCCACCGTCGCACAAATCCCCCAGGCCGAGATTACACCAATCATCGAAGTGGCCACCAAGGAGGCCGCCGCGCAAGGCATCGCCGGAAAGGACGTGACACCGTTTCTTCTGTCGCGAATATTCGAGCTGACCGAGGGCCGGTCGCTGGCGGCCAATATCGCCTTGGTTGTAAACAACGCCCGGCTTGCCGCAAAAATCGCCATCGAGCTTGGCAAAATGCGCCAAGACCCCGGTTTCAAATGACATATTGATGAAACTCATTGTGACAACCGCATGAACCGCTTAGATAACGCGTGTTGTTAACGGCAGGCCCGCATGAATACCCCTTTCGATGAAGACCCACCGCCACCCCCCAAAAAACCAAGTCGGTTTGCAGGTCTGCGCGCCAGCTTTCTGACGGGGATCGTGGTGATTGCGCCGGTTGGGTTGACGGTCTGGCTGATCTGGACGCTTGTGGGCTGGGTTGATGGCTTCGTCCTGCCGTTCGTACCTGACGTGTATCAGCCGGAATCCCTGATCAACCGCTACATTCTGGGCAATACGCGGCCCGACGATGATGGATGGGTCAAGATCAACATTCGCGGCGTGGGCGTGATCGTTTTTCTTCTGTTCACCCTTTTCGTCGGGTGGGTCGCCAAGGGGCTGATCGGCCGGTCCCTGATCCGGTATGCCGAAAGCCTCGTGGACCGGATGCCTGTCGTGCGTTCGATTTACTCGGGCGTGAAACAAATTGCCGAAACCGTATTTGCCCAGTCTGAACGCAGTTTTGAGAAGGCCTGCTTGATCCAGTATCCGCGCAAGGGAATTTGGGCCATCGGCTTTATTTCCACGGAAGCCAAGGGTGAGGTTCTGGCAAAAGCGGAAACAAGCGGTCAGATGCTGAGTGTTTTCGTGCCGACCACACCAAACCCGACATCGGGTTTCTTGTTATTCTTTCCCCGCGAGGACGTGATCGAATTGGATATGTCGATCGAAGAGGCCGCCAAACTGGTGATCTCGGCAGGTCTGGTCTATCCGGGGCAAAACGGTGACACGGCAGAGGCGGACTAGCCAAACATATCCGTCAATTCGACGCTGTCGCGTTTGCCAATGTCCTTGAAATGTGCATCCAGAAACCGACCTGCCGCTGCCTGACCTGCAGATTTCAGGCGCGCCAGAACATAGCTTGTCGGCACTGTTTTGGTTGCCACTGACAGGTCGCGCATCAGGTCATCATCGGCAATCATGTGCACCAGCACCCGTTTCATCTGACGGCCTTGGATCTGATCTCGGTCCAGTAGCTCCTGAACAAACTTGATCGCCCTGAGTTCGCGCAGCAACGACGCATTAAAGCTGATCTCGTTGATCCGGTTCTGGATGTCTTGCGGGGTCTTTGGCACCTCCGGACGTTCCAGCGGGTTGATGTTGACCACCACGATATCGTCCGGCATGTCGCTGGCATACAAGGGAAACAACGGTGGGTTGCCGCTGTATCCGCCATCCCAATAATGTGCGTCCCCGATCTCGACCGCCTGAAACAACGTCGGCAGGCAGGCCGAGGCCAAAATCGCGTCCGAGGTGATTTCGTCGCCTTCAAAGACACGGATTTTACCCGTGTGCACATTCGTAGCCCCGACAAAAAAATGCGGCTCACAAATCTGGCACACGCGGTCATAGGCAAACTGATCAACCACCCGCCGCAACGGGTTGAGATAAAACGAGCCATAAGCGTAAGGCGACACCACGCGGCTCATCGCGTCGGTCCACATGTAGACCGGCGAAAGCTCCAACGCGTCGCTGAAAAAACCGATACCGGGCATGTGCGCCGCCATCCAACTTGGCATGCGCAGATCGTCGATCGCCCCCATCTGGGACCAAAGCCAGTCCAGGTTATCGCGCGCCCCTTCGCGCCCGCCACTGACCCAGCCGGCCTTGAATGCGGCGCCGTTCAGCGCCCCGGCGGATGTGCCGGAAATCCCAGCAATCTCGATCCGCTCATCATCCAGCAATCGGTCCAGTACGCCCCAGGTAAACGCCCCATGCGCACCGCCGCCCTGCAAGGCCAGATTGATCCGCTTGGGCGTGCTCACAGCGCCGTCCATCCCCCATCGACACTGATCGTGGTGCCGGTGATCTGATCGGCATGCGGCGAGCACAGGAACACCGTTGTGCCCCCCATCTGCTCAACCGACGCCATCTGCTTTGACGGCTGACGTTCAAGGATCACGTTCCGAATCACGTCCTCGCGGCTCATGTTGTATTTCTCCATCGTGTCCGGGATCTGTTTTTCAACCAAGGGTGTCATGACATAGCCGGGACAGATCGCGTTGGCCGTGATCGGTTCTTCCGCGGTCTCAAGCGCGGTGACCTTGGTCAGACCGACAACGCCGTGCTTGGCCGCAACGTAGGCGGCTTTGTACGGGCTGGCCGTCAGGCCGTGCGCCGAGGCGATGTTGACCACTCGCCCCCAGCCTCGCTTGCGCATGTGCGGCAGCGCGGCGGCGGTCGTGTGAAAGGCCGAACTCATGTTGATGGCGATGATCGCGTTCCACTTTTCGACCGGAAAATCGGGGATACCGGCAACATGCTGAATACCCGCATTGTTCACTAGGATGTCGCAGCCGCCGGCTTTTTCGACCAAGGCATGGCACGCGGCAGGGTCTGCCATGTCGGCGGCAATGAATTCGACCTCGGCGCCGGTATCGTTGATGATCTTTTGCACGCATTCAAAGCATTCATCGCGCTCGGCCCGGCCGTTGAGAATGACGCGCGCGCCCTCCTCGGCCAGCGAGGTTGCAATGCCCAGCCCGATGCCAGAGGTCGATCCGGTGACTACGGCTGTTTTTCCCGACAATGACATTACTTGGTCCTTTTCATGTTACGACAACAGATTTTCAAAACGAGGCGTAGCGCAGTTTGCCCCGGCTTGAAAAGCGATGACGCGGATGTGTGAATACATGACTGCCAAACAAGAAGCCCGGATGCTAGAAACAAAGCACCCGGCCCAAAAAAAACGCCGGCACGAGGCCGGCGTTAAGTTATTGAGGCAGGTTTCATACAGGCAAGAAACCTATCGAGCAGTGCAACCTTTATAAGCAATTCATCGCGCTGATCCAAGCTAAAAGTTTGAAAAGACGTAAATCCATCTTTACCTTGATGACCAGACAAACAAGGGCTGAGCAGGATTGTTGCCCATATGACACCAGATTTTTTCCAACGCGCTTTGTACGTCAGCGCGGTTTTGACCGCGTTTGCAATGCCGAACGCAGCCATCGCCGAAAGCGCGCACGGCATAGCTATGTATGGCGACCCCGCCCTGCCCCCAGATTTCGTGTCTCTGCCCTATGCCAACCCGGATGCGCCCAAGGGGGGGCGGCTGATCACCGGCAATGTGGGTGGCTTCAACAGCCTAAATCCGTTCATCCAAAAAGGTGACGTCCCTTGGCAACTGCGCCATCTTACCCACGAGTCGTTGATGGGCCGATCCTGGGACGAGCCATTCACGCTTTACGGTCTTTTGGCCGAATCGATTGAGACAGGTGCGAATCGCGAATGGGTGGAATTTACCCTGCGTCCCGAAGCCCGGTTTTCCGATGGCAGCCCCGTCACAGTCGAGGACGTGATCTGGTCCTACGAAACGATCGGCTCTCAAGGGCACGGACGCTATCGCGGGTTCTGGCAAAAGGTGGACAAGATTGAAGCCACCGGCCCACGCAGCGTGCGCCTGACATTCAACACAGAAGATCGCGAACTGGCCTTGATCGCGGGCCTGCGCCCGATCCTGCAAAAGGCACAATGGGACGGCAAGGACTTTGCCGAAGCCAAACTGTCGGACGTACCCATCGGGTCCGCCGCTTATGTGATCGAAGACTACGAGACCAACCGCCACATCACCCTGCGACGCAACCCCGACTACTGGGGACAGGATTTGGCCCTGCGCCGCGGTACGTCAAATTTCGACGAGATCCGCATCGAGTTTTACGGGGACGACACCGTTCTGAAAGAGGCCTTCAAAGCGCAGGCCATTTCGTTCGTTCGCGAACTGAATGCCGAGAAATGGGCAACCCAGTACGACTTTCCCGCTGTGCAGAGCGGCGACATCGTCCTGTCGGAAATACCGCATCAGAAACCATCCGGCATGACGGGCTTCGTCTTCAACACGCGTCGTGCGCCGCTGGACGATTGGCGCGTGCGTGACGCGATGCTGCACGCGTTCAATTTCGAGTTTATCAACGATACGCTGACCGGTGGCCGCCAGCCGCGCATTACTTCGTATTTCTCAGGGTCTGAACTGGGGATGCGGGACGGCCCCGCCACGGGACGCGTGCGCGACCTGCTGGAGCCCTTCTCGGACCAGCTACTGCCGGGCGCATTGGAGGGTTATGCCCTGCCCCAGGCGGATGGCACCAAACGCAACCGGGGCAACATCCGCAAAGCGATGACGCTATTGAACGCAGCCGGCTGGACGGTTGAAAACGGTGTCTTGCAAAACGCGAACGGCGAGACGCTTGAGCTGACGGTTCTGCTGCGTCAGGACGGTTTGTTGCAACAGGCGACCACGTACATGGAAATCTACGCCCGCGCGCTAGAGCGTTTGGGCATCACGCTGAACGTCGAAACAATCGACCCCGCGCAATTCGCAGAGCGTGAGCAAAACTTTGATTTCGACCTTACGTTTTTTCGCCGCGCGTTTTCGCTTAGCCCCGGTAACGAGCAGACGTTTTACTGGGGCGCCGAGTTTGCCGACCAGCCCGGCAGCCGGAACCTGATGGGCATGAAATCCCCTGCCGCCGAAGCGATGATCGGAGCAATGCTGTCCGCACAAAGCCGCGAAGAGTTTGTAGCGGCGGTGCGGGCGCTGGACCGAGTGTTGATTTCAGGTCGCTATGTCATTCCAATTCATCAGTATTCCGTCGGTCGTATTGCCCACCTTGATGAGTTGAAATATCCTGCCGACCGACTACCGATCTACGGGGACGGTGTTTGGTTTCTTCCCGAAGTGTGGTGGTCTGAGGCAGAAAACTAAAAAAACTAAAAACGAAATCGAGCGAGTAGGTATCATGAGGAAAATCGCCCTTGTTGCGCTGATGGCGGCAACCCTAGCGGGATGTGCGACCGTTGATGGTGTTGGCCAGGACTTGTCTGGCGCGGCACGCGGTGTGCAAAGCTGGTTCTGACCCGGCTTTAACGCCCTGCCAATTCAAAAGGTCTTTGAACGCCTTCGCGCATGGAGGCGAATGATGATGTTTGTCTTTCGCATGGGCCGCGCGACCCGCCCATCCCGCGCTGACTAGATCCAAGTTGAGCCACGACATCAGGCTGGAACGGGCCGGGATCAAAGATAAAGCACCCCGACAGATCGTCCCGCATGGAAATGGGCCGGCACACCAGCACCGGCCCTTTTAAACCAACGTAGAACTTAGCCTGCCTTCTGGGCCGCGCGGCTTTCGCGCAGAGTCGACAGTTCTTCAGCCACAAGAAACGCCAGTTCCAGCGATTGCGACGCATTGAGACGCGGATCGCACGCCGTGTGATAGCGATCCGACAGATCTTCCTCGGTCACCGCGCGCACACCGCCGGTGCATTCGGTGACGTCCTGACCGGTCATCTCGAAATGCACGCCGCCGGGGATCGTACCTTCGGCGCGATGCACGGCAAAGAATTCCTGCACTTCGCGCAGCACGGACTCGAACGGCCGGGTTTTGTAACCCGTGGCAGACTTGATCGTGTTGCCGTGCATCGGGTCACACACCCAGGTCACGCTGGCGCCTTCCTCTTGCACGGCCTTGATCAGGCGCGGCAGATGTTCACCCGCCTTGCCCGCACCAAACCGCGCAATCAGCGTCAGACGGCCCGCTTCATTCTTAGGGTTTAGCGTTGCCAGCAGTTTCTTCAGATCATCCGTTTCCATCGTCGGCCCGCACTTCAGACCAATCGGGTTCAGAACCCCGCGCAGATATTCGACATGCGCACCGTCAGGCTGGCGCGTACGGTCACCAATCCAAAGCATGTGCCCCGAGCCGGCAAGCCAGTTCCCGGAGGTGGAATCGACCCGGCAGAGCGCCTCTTCATATTCCAGCAACAGGCTTTCGTGCGACGTGTAGAAATCAACGCTGGCCAGCGACTCGACCTCGTCGGCGTCAATGCCAGCCGCGCCCATGAAATCCAGTGCATCGGAAATGCGAACCGCCCAGTCCTTGTACTGTTTCACGACCTGGCCTTCGGCAAACTCCAATGTCCAACTGTGGACGTTGTTGATGTCTGCAAAACCACCCGTCGAAAACGCGCGCAACAGGTTCAGAGTGGCCGCCGCCTGCGTATAGGCTTGCAGCATTTTCGCGGGATCGGGGATACGCGCCTCGGGCGTAAAGGCCAGCTCGTTGATAATGTCACCGCGGTAGCTGGGCAATTCCACGCCACCCACTGTTTCGGTCGGGGCCGAACGGGGCTTGGCAAACTGTCCCGCCATGCGTCCAACTTTGATCACCGGCACCTTGGCACCATAGGTCAGCACCACCGCCATTTGCAACATCACTTTAAATGTGTCGCGAATGGCATCGGCCGAGAACTGGTCGAAGGCTTCGGCGCAATCACCGCCCTGCAACAAAAACGCCTCGCCGCGCGATGCTTCACCCAGTTGCTTCTTGAGCCGCCGCGCCTCGCCTGCAAAAACAAGCGGGGGATAGTGCGACAGCTGACCTTCGACACGGTTCAATGCATCCGTATCGACATAATCCGGCATCTGGATCCGCGGTTTTGCGCGCCAATCCGATTTCTTCCAATCGCTCATCTTTCCTCTCCGCCTGAGGTAAACTTGAGCCCGCTCTATAAGCAATGTCGCGGACAGACACCATATAAGTTCGACATGAAATGCCGCAAATAGCCAATGCACGCTCTTGTCAACGACGACAGTTTCGTGAAACACCGAATTAATACTTCGCGCGGGATATGTGAGATGCGCACAGATTCGAACACAAGCCTAACACGCAATCGAGGCTCGATGGACGAGGCCCCTCGCAAGCGTTTTGTCTTTGTTTTGCTGGACAATTTCACTCTGCTTTGTTTCTCGGCTGCAGTGGAAAGCCTGCGCATTGCCAACCGCATGGCTGGTGAAACGTTGTATGAATGGACACTGGCGGGTGAAGGCGGTGAGACGGTGACCTGTTCCGCGGGGGCCGAGTTCAAACTTGATATCGACCTGGAAGAATTGCGGCGCGACGACGTGGTGATGATTTGCGGCGGGATCAATGTCCAGGCGGCGACCACCAAGAAGGTTCTAAACTGGGTTCGGCGCGAAGCGCGGCGCGGTCTCGTCGTCGGCGGGCTGTGCACTGCTGCCTATACCGTGGCCAAGGCCGGTTTGCTGGACGGCAAACGTGCCACGATCCACTGGGAAAACCATGACAGTTTCGCCGAGGAATTCGACGAGGTTGAACTGACCAAATCGGTTTTCGTGGTCGACGGCAATCGCCTGACCACGGCGGGGGGCACGTCTTCCATTGACCTGATGCTCAAACTGATTGCCGATGATCATGGCGAACAATTGGCCAACGCCGTCGCCGATCAGTTGATCTACAGCTCGATCCGTACGGATCAGGATACGCAACGCCTTTCGGTGCCCACCCGCATCGGTGTGCGGCATCCCAAGCTGAGCCAGGTCATTCAGATGATGGAGAACAACATCGAAGAGCCGATCAGCCCATCGATCCTGGCCAAGGAAGTGGCCATGTCCACACGGCAGTTGGAACGGCTGTTTCGCCGGTATCTAAACCGGTCGCCCAAGCGCTATTACATGGAGTTACGCTTGCAGAAAGCGCGCAACCTGTTGATGCAGACCGACATGACGGTGATCAATGTGGCGCTGGCGTGCGGGTTTGCCTCGCCGTCGCATTTTTCAAAATGCTACCGGTCGCATTACAACACCACGCCGTATCGCGAGCGCGGAAGTCAGGCAACGCGGTTATCGGTGTGATCCGCACCGCGCGGCTGGTACTGCGCCCTGCGCAGCCGGACGACCTTGACGATCTACACGCAATCTTTTCCAACCCGCGCGCCATGCGGTATTGGGACAGGCCCGAACACACCGATATCGCCGAAACGCAAGCCTTTTTGAATGCGTTCATGACCAACGACCACGACGCAAGCGAGGAATACATCCTTGAATTCCGGGGCCGCTGCGTCGGCAAGGCAGGCATGTGGAAAAAGCCCGAGGTGGGATACATCCTGCATCCTGAGCTCTGGGGGCAAGGCCTGACGCTTGAAGCGATGCAGGCCGTGGTGCCGCGTATCTTCGCCCGCTTTGCCGATCTGCCCGCCCTCACGGCGGAATGCGATCCGCGCAACATCGCCTCGATCAAGTTGTTGGAAAAGCTTGGTTTTCGGCAGACCGGCTTTGCCGAGAAAAACTTCGACTATGGCGGCCTAGAAATGTGCGACACCACCTACTTTGAGCTGGATCGCGCGGATCAGGATGAAAGCTGATAAAGCGCGCCATTGCCCGCCGCCAGAACCCAGATTGCACCGTCGGGGCCTTCGCGGATGTCACGGATACGGCTTGCACCGGGAATGCGAATTTGTTCGACCTCTGTCAAAGGCGATCCGGCCAGCCGGGCGATATAGTCAAACTTCAACGAGCCCACGAAAATCGAATTGCGCCACTGTGACCACATCCGACCGGAATTGATCATCATGCCGGAGGGCGCAATCGACGGATCCCAGTAATACGCAGGTTGTTCCAGCCCCGATTTGGCGGTTCCCTCGCCGATTTTTGCGCCCGAGTAGTGCCGCCCATACGAGATGACAGGCCAGCCGTAGTTGGCTCCCTTGCGCACCTGGTTCACCTCGTCCCCGCCACGCGCGCCATGTTCCACGACCCAAAGCTGACCCTGCGGGTCAAACGCCATGCCCTGCGGATTACGATGCCCCCACGACCAAATTGCCGGTTGCGCCCCTTGGGTCTTGGTAAACGGGTTCGACGCCGGGATTTTGCCGTCCTTGGTGATGCGAAGCACCGATCCATTCTCGCGTGACAAGTCTTGCGCGGAAGGACGATCACCGCGGTCCCCGACGGTCAGGTACAATGTGCCGTCAGACCCTTCGGCAAGGCGAGAGCCGAAATGCCGCCCACCGGATGTGCCCGCTTTGATCTCGAAGATCGTCTGCCAGTCTTCAAGACTTTGCGCATCGGCACTCAGCCGTGCCCGCGCAACCGCCGTGCCTGTCCCGCCGCCCTGTGGTTTGGAGTAGGTGAAAAACACAAGACGGCTGGCGGAAAAATCAACCGGGATCAAGACATCCAACAATCCGCCCTGCCCGCGTGTGGCAACGCGCCCCACTCCACCGACGGTATGACGTTCGCCATCAACCAGCCGGATCAACTGACCGTCCTTTTCCGTGATCAGGATCGACCCATCGGGCAAAAACCCAAGTGCCCATGGGGCATCAAAGCCGGATGCGATTTCGGTCACGCGCACGTCGCCGGCCGACGTCGAAAGCGCCGCCGCTCTTGTGCCCAAAGCCGTCAGCGCGGCACCCGAAACCAGAAATGTGCGTCTATGCATCTCATGCCCCC
>JBCBTE010000035.1:0-23282 GCA_039818805.1 Pseudomonadota bacterium | reverse complement strand
CTTCTTCTTGCTGACCGCCACACGCTGCCACGAAAGCAACCAGGGTGATAGCCAGAACGCTCTTGATGCTGTTCGACATATTTGTCTCCTGTCTCTGTACTTGGGCAAACGACGCGCAAAACGCCCCATCCGCCCCACTTGCGAGGTATGGGTTACTTGGGTGCAACCACGCGAGACCATAACGGAATCCGGTCTGGATTGATACGCGTCGCGCGCGATCCGCCGCCAATGTGTCTGGAAAGCCTCAACCGCGACGTGAGATGAGCTTTGATGCGCAACATATTGTGTATTCATCAAAACATCTCCCAGATACAGGCACCATCCTGAAGCGAGAAACTCTCGAAAATCTGAATGATATCAGGATCAAACTGGCCGAACTCTGACGGTTGATCCGCCAGCGAGATCACCACCCGGCTGGGCACCGCTCCGGCCCCGGACAACTGGCTTACGGCAAAGCTATTGCACAGGAATTCCAAGTCCTGGGACTGCGTCTCGAACGTCTCTGTGCCGGTAAACGCGCCCGACACGAAGCGAAACCGGTAGACAAGCCCGTCGCCGACATAGTCGCGCAGCGCCTCTTGCAGATAGGCCTCGATCCCGGAGGGCAGGACAAGGCGCTCCTCCTTCGCCTTGTCCTGCGCCAGGGTGGCCTGCGCAAGCAACAGTCCGAGGATCGCAATCCAAGCCCGTCTCATTGCGCCCACCTGACCCATCTTTCGCGTTTGCGCACATCATCCAACACGCCTTGGATTTTTGCTTCGATGTGATCCTTTGAAACCGGCCCTTGCATCTGCCCCCCGGCGATCACGTGCAGATCGGGTTTCATTTCGGTCACACGCACGATCGGGGCAAAGCCGCGCACCCGTTGCAGCGCGCGCCAGACATCCTGACGGATCTGCTGCGCCAGCCTTGTCTTGCGTGCCATCGGCAGAACCGTCTCGGCGCGAACATCGAAGCGCACCGGCAAACGGCGCGCCACGGTCACCGCGCCGTCCTCGTAAAGGATATGCCAACCCTTTCGCATCAGCCGACCTTTCCCCGGCTGGGCATCATTGCACAGGCGCCTTCGTCCCAGAAAAAGAACACCACGCGGCGGCTGGGGCTCAGGTTAGAGGTGTCGCCACTGCCATTGGCAAATTCTATGCCGTAGCCGTCAAAACTGCCCCGGTCCGATGCTTTGGCCATCGCATGCATCCGCTTGCAAATCCGCTGCAATTCCGCAGTTTCTTCCGGCTTGAGGTCCCGCTTCTTCAGGATACTTCCCAGCCGTGACTGGTAGACCCACAAAAACACGTCCTTCGGCGCGGCATCGGCCCCCTTGGCCTCGAAAAATACCGTTGTGGCGGTTTCAAACTTGGCATCGGAAAACCGCGTGTCGGTGACGTCCGCCGCATGCGCGCTTGTGGTCAGTGCCCCAGCCAACAGATATGCGGGCAAAAGCCTCATTTCGGTGCATCCTCCGGCGCGGTTTCAAACTCAGCCGGGCTGGTGATCTCTATCAGTTCCAGATTGTCCGAATGCCGCACCTCACGGTGCTTGATTCCGGGCGGCTGCAGCACGCAGGACCCCGCCCGCAACACATGCTCGCCCTCGCCCTCATACTCAAACACCACCCACCCTTGGGTGACATAGACCATCTGAAAGTCGAGCTCATGGGAATGCCACTCCGCCGGGCTCTCCATCCCCGGCACCGCCCGGATCACATGCGCGCCGAACTTACCTTGGGTCGCCTCGGCAATCCCCAACTGGCGGTATTCAAAGAATGCCCGCAACCCCGCGCCCACGAACTTGCCATCATCGGCATGGGCGATCGTGAAAGCCTGGTTTTTCCAAAGACGGGTCATGGCATTCCTCGCATGGTCTCGCAGGGTGGGTGAAACCCACGCGGTGTGAAACGTGGGTTTCACCCACCCTACATGTCCTCAAAGCGGAATATTGTCGTGCTTCTTCCAAGGCAGCTTGCGCTTCTTGTTGCGTAGCGCCGCAAACGCCCGACTGACCCGTTTCCGTGTGCTGCGCGGCTGGATCACCTCGTCGATGAAGCCGCGCTCGGCCGCCACGAACGGATTGGCGAACCGTTCCTCGTAATCCGCCGTGTGCTGGGCCAGCTTCTCGGGGTCGTTCAGGTCCGCCCGGTGAATGATCTCTGTTGCGCCTTTCGCGCCCATCACCGCAATCTCGGAGGTGGGCCAGGCATAGCTGATATCGCCGCGCAGATGCTTCGACGACATCACCACATAGGCCCCGCCATAGGCCTTGCGCGTGATCACCGTGACCTTGGGCACCGTGGCCTCGCCATAGGCAAAAAGCAGTTTGGCCCCGTGCTTGATCACCCCGTCATGTTCCTGACTGGTGCCCGGCAGGAAACCGGGCACGTCCACGAAAGTCAGGATCGGAATGTCAAAACAATCACAGAACCGAACGAACCGCGCGGCCTTGCGGGAGCTATCAATATCCAGACAGCCCGCCAGCACCATTGGTTGGTTGGCGACCACACCCACGGTACGCCCCTCAAGACGGATAAACCCGGTGATGATGTTCTTGGCAAAGTCTTCCTGAATTTCATAGAAATCGCCCTCGTCGGCCACCTTGGTGATCAACTCTTTCATGTCGTAGGGCATGTTGGGGTTGTCGGGCACCAGCGTATCAAGACTGTCTTCTGTCCGATCGGGATCGTCAAAAAACGGACGCACCGGCACGGATTCCTGATTGTTGAGCGGCAGGAAGTCCACCAGACGACGGACTTCGGCCATCGCTTCGACATCATTCTCGAACGCGCCATCGGCGACCGAGGACTTCTTGGTGTGGGTGGACGCCCCGCCCAGTTCCTCGGCGCTCACATGCTCGTTCGTGACGGTCTTCACCACGTCGGGACCGGTCACGAACATGTAGGAACTGTCACGTACCATGAAGATGAAATCGGTCATCGCGGGGGAATAGACCGCCCCGCCGGCACATGGCCCGGTGATGACACTGATCTGCGGCACCACGCCCGACGCCTCGATGTTGCGTTGAAAGACCTCGCCATACCCGGCCAGACTGTCGACACCTTCCTGGATGCGTGCCCCGCCGGAGTCGTTTATGCCGATCACCGGCGCGCCATTCTGCATCGCCATGTCCATGATCTTGCAGATCTTCATTGCATGGGTGTGCGACACCGATCCGCCCAGAACCGTGAAATCCTGGCTGAACACATAGACCTGACGCCCGTTGATCGTACCCCAGCCGGTGACGACGCCATCGCCATGAGGTTTGTTCTTTTCCATTCCGAAATCGCTGCAACGGTGGGTGACGAACATGTCGAACTCTTCGAAACTGTCATCGTCCAAAAGCAACTCGACCCGCTCTCGCGCTGTCAGTTTGCCCTTGGAGTGTTGTGCCTCGATGCGTTTTTGCCCGCCACCTAGGCGCGCGTCGCCGCGGCGGTTGTCGAGCTCCTGCAGGATGTCCTTCATGGTGTCCCCCTCATTTCGTTTGCGCGGACCATAAAGATGGCGGCCGCCGGTACCAAGGGGATTCCCGCAAATTTGATAACCTTAGCTAAGCATTTCTTGCAAACTTGCAAAACTGCAAATCATTCCCCTTGATCTGGACATCCCGCAGCCCAAAAGGTAGCGCGGATGCATGGCCTCGACCCCGCCTTCAAGGTTCCTCGATCGCAAGACCGCGCCGCATATTTCAACGCTGATCCTGATGGCGGGGATTTCGGCGCTGGCGCTGAACATCTTCCTGCCTTCGCTGCCGGGCATGACCGCATATTTCGAAACGGATTATGCGTTGATTCAACTTTCGGTGGCTGTTTACCTTGGCGTGAATGCCGTGCTGCAACTGCTGATCGGGCCGATCTCGGACCGGCTTGGGCGCCGTCCCGTTGTGTTGAGCGGTCTGGCGGTTTTCCTTCTGGCCACGCTGGGCTGTATCTGGTCGACCAACATCTGGGTCTTTCTCTTTTTCCGCATGGTGCAGGCGACCATCGTGTCATCAATGGTCCTCAGCCGTGCCATCGTCCGCGACATGGTGCCCGAACGCGAGGCCGCCTCGATGATCGGCTATGTCACCATGGGCATGTCGGTTGTGCCAATGGTCGGTCCAGCCATTGGCGGGCTTCTGGATCAGGCCTTTGGTTGGCAGGCCAGCTTCTGGGCACTTTTCGTTCTGGGCGCCATCGTGTTCTGGCTGACTTGGGCGGATTTGGGCGAAACCGCCCCTCTGGAAGGACGTACGTTTCGCGATCAGTTCACCGAATATCCCGAACTTTTCACCTCGCCGCGGTTTTGGGGCTATGCGTCGGCCTCGGCCCTGTCGTCCGGTGCGTTCTTTGCATACCTGGGCGGCGCGCCCTTCGTGGGTGACAAGGTCTTTGGCATGAGCCCTTCCGAATTGGGCCTTTACTTCGGGGCACCTGCAATTGGCTATTTCATCGGCAATTTTCTGTCGGGCAAACTGTCTCTGCAGGTCGGCGTGAACCGCATGGTCTTTATCGGTACAAGTATCAATGCCGCAGGTATCGCGGCAAATCTCCTGCTGTTCTATCTCGGGATTGGTACACCACTCAGCTTTTTTGGCCTGATGACCCTGATGGGATTGGGCAACGGGATGACCATCCCGAACGCCACCGCAGGCGCGCTTTCGGTTCGGCCCAGACTGGCCGGAACGGCCAGCGGTCTGGCCGGTGCATTGATGATCGGCGGCGGCGCGGCGCTTTCCGCCTTGGCGGGTGCCATGATCGGCCCCGAAACGGGCGCCTTTCCCCTGCTATGGATCATGCTGAGTACAGCCTTGCTCGGGATTGTTGCGATCCTGATGGTCATTCACCGGGAAAAACGGCTTGCGCTCTAAGCGCGATTGCACCTTCGCAAACGATTTGCAAAACTTGTATGCAAATTTGCCAAACTGAAAAATCAATCATGCGCACCCAAAAACTCTATGCCGGCGCCAAGCTTCGTGAAACGCGCCAGCGGCTGGCCCTGACACAAAAGGCATTCGCGGAAAAGCTGGGCGTGTCGCTGCCCTATCTCAACCAGATGGAGAACAACAACCGGCCGGTCAGCACGACCGTGATCCTTGGATTGGCACAGGAATTCGGCTTTGACGTGACCGAGTTAAGCACAGGTGATGCCGAACGAATGGTCAGTGACATGCGCGAAGCCTTGGCGGACCCTGTCTTTGCTGATGATCCGCCGTCCTTGAGTGACCTGCGCCTGACCGCGTCCAACGCGCCAGCTCTGGCGCGCGCCTTTCTGGAACTGCACCGCGCTTACCGTGAAACCCACGAACGGTTGGCCAGTCTGGACGAGGCATTGGGCCGCGAGGACGCCCGCGCTCAGGCAAGCCCTTGGGACGAAGTGCGCGACTTTTTTCATTATTGCGACAACTACATCGACGCCGTGGATCGCGCGGCAGAGCATTTCGCCGGTGGCGTCACAGGTCCGCGACAGGTCTTCGAACTGGCCGAGACGCGGCTGTCCGCCATGGGAATTCAAGTGGTGAACAGCGATGAGACCAAGCTGCGCCAGTTCGATCGAGACGCGCAGGTGTTGTATCTGTCAGGCCGGGCAGAACCGGAAACACGCGTTTTCCAGTTGTTGCTGCAATTGGCGTTGCTGACCCAGGACAAGCTGCTGGAGGCCACGCTGGACCTGGCGCGGTTCCAATCGGATGCGGCACGCGACATCGCCAAGATTGGTCTGGCCAACTATTTCGCCGGTGCCGCTCTCATGCCTTACGGTGCCTTCTTAAAAGCGGCGCAAGAGCATCGCCACGACCTTGAACTTCTGGCCACACGGTTTGGCGCGTCCATTGAGCAGGTGTGCCACCGCCTTTCGACCCTGCAGCGCCCCGGCGCCAAGGGCGTACCCTTTTTCTTCGTCCGCGTGGATCAAGCGGGCACGATCACCAAGCGCCATTCGGCCACGCGGTTGCAATTTGCGCGTTTCGGGGGCGCTTGCCCACTCTGGAACGTGCATCGCGCGTTTGAATCCCCGGGCCGTTTCTTGCGCCAACTGGCCGAAACGCCCGACGGCGTGCGCTATATCAGCCTTGCGCGGGATGTCAGCAAGCGCGGCGGCCATTTCGGCGCACCGGTGCGCCGCTTTGCCATAGCCTTGGGTTGCGAGATCAAACATGCGGATGCGTTGGTCTATGCCGATGGGCTGGACTTGCAAAACACCCAAGCTTTTGAACCTATTGGCATATCCTGCCGTATCTGCGAGCGTACAAACTGCCACCAGCGCGCGGTTCCACCGCTGGAACGCCGGCTTCAGGTCGATGCCGACGAGCGCGGTATCTTGCCCTACAAAGTCGGGTGAACGGGCACAGCCTACGTTGAAATCGGTGCCGGGCTTGCTCCTCACCGGCGCAAGATCGCAATATCAGCGCCGGTGGCTTTTGCCTCAAACCGGCTTCACCCCACAAGCAGCCGGTAGAGTTCATCCTTCAGCCGTGCACGGGTTTTGCGCATATCGGTTTCGGCATCAGGCGATACCGGCTTGACGTTGGTTTCCGCAGAATGCACGGCACGATTCACCTCATGATACTCATCCATCAGCCGGGCGAAATGTGCATCCGATGTCTTCAGCGACCTGATCCGGTCGGCATGTTCGGGAAACTCTTCATGCAACTCGTGCGGGGTGTGTGACATCGGATCCTCCTTTTCGCGCAAGACGTCAGAAGATCAGCCTAGGGTGCAGCCACTTGTCGTTCCTTGATCCGGATCAATTCACCGTTGCGCTGTCCGCCAGTTGGGATGCATCCAGGGTTGCGCATTCTCGGGCGGCAGGTGGCGGTCCAGTACATGGTCCGCCATTTTCTCGCCCACCATGATCGAAGGCGCGTTGAGATTGCCGTTGGGAATACGCGGAAAGACCGAACTGTCGGCGACGCGCACACCCTCAACACCAATCACCCGGCCTTCGGGATCGACCACGGCACCAGGATCATCGGCACGCCCCATACGACAGGTGCCGCACGGGTGATAGGCGCTTTCGGCATGTTCGCGGATGAACCCGTCGATCTCGTCGTCTGATTGCAGGGCGTGTCCGGGCTGAATCTCGTGCCGCACGAAGGGTTTGAAGGCGTCCTGCGCAAAGATTTCGCGGGTGAGCCGAATGCATTTGCGGAAGTCCACCCAATCGCTGTCTTCGCTCATGTAGTTGAACCGAATAACCGGGGCATCGGACGGATTGGCCGACCGCAGGCTTACCGCCCCGCGCGAGGCGCTGCGCATCGGTCCGGTATGGGCCTGAAACCCGTGCCCTTCGGCCGCCGCCTGACCGTCATAGCGCACCGCGATGGGCAGGAAGTGGAACTGAACGTCCGGATATTCCACACCGGCGGCGGAACGGATAAACCCACAGCTTTCAAACTGATTGGATGCGCCTGGCCCGGTCTTGCCCAGCAACCAGGTCAACCCAACAAGCGCCTTGCCCGGTAAATTCCAGTATTTGTAAAGACTTACCGGCTGGCTGGCGGCCATCTGGACATAAACCTCAAGATGGTCCTGCAGATTGCTTCCGACCCCGGGGCGATCTGCGATCACGTCGATCCCATGCTCGGCCAAATGCGCCGCCGGGCCGATGCCTGACAGCATCAAAAGCTTCGGCGTGTTGAATGCCGACGCCGAAAGGATCACCTCTGCCCGCGCCCGGATCACCTCTGTTGCCCCTCGCCGCGTCAGTTCAACGCCAACGGCGCGATGGTTTTCAAACACGACGCGCCCCGCCAATCCCCGGATCACGTCGCAATTGCCACGGCGCAAAGCGGGTTTCAGATAGGCATTGGCCGCCGACCAGCGTTGCCCGTTATGCACGGTCATTTCAAACGGGCCGAAACCTTCCTGTTGTTCGCCGTTGTAATCTGCCGTGACCTGATAGCCCGCCTGCCCGCCCGCCTCGACAAACGCGCGGGTAAGCGGGTTAGCCATCGTCCCGCGGGTAACATACAACGGGCCCGATGTGCCGCGCCAATCAGGATCGCCGCCATGTCCGCCGTCGGTCCAGTTTTCCTGGCGTTTGAAATAGGGCAGCACATCGGCATAGCCCCAGCCATCCGCCCCCTGATCGCGCCAATGATCAAAATCGCAGGCATGTCCGCGCACATAGACCATCCCGTTGATCGAAGACGACCCGCCGATCACCTTGCCCCGTGGCGCCGCCAGACGGCGCCCGCCCAAATGCGGCTCGGGCTCGGTCTGGTAGCCCCAGTCATAACGCGCCATGTTCATCGGATAGCTCAATGCACCGGGCATCTGGATGAACGGCCCTGCATCGGTGCCGCCATGCTCGATCACCAGCACCGAATGCCCGGCCTCACTCAACCGATAGGCCATTGCGCAACCGGCACTTCCGGCACCGACGATAACGTAATCCGCTTCCATCACGCGCCCTCCACACGAAGGGGGTCATAAGACACCATCACATGAGTCCGGTACGCGGGCCGCTGCGCAAGACGCTGGTAATAGGCCTCGACCATCGGATTGGCCGCTCGCGGAATGTCCATCGTGAACCACCGGTACAGCAAATGACCGATGACGATATCCGCCGCCGTCAAGGTGTCGCCACACACGAAAGCCCGGTCGGCCAATTGGTCTGCAAGTTGCGTCATGTAGCCGTCAAACCGGGTGATCGCACGGGTCAGTTGCGCCTCATCCCGAGCCGCCGCCGCCGTGCGCACACGGGACCAGAAGATCGGTACGGTAAAACTGTTGCACAGCTCGTTCTTGCCCCATTCGGCCCACATATCGACCCGCGCACGTGCGGCCGGATCGGCGGGCCAAAACGCACCCCCCGCCCCGTATTGAGCCGCCAGAAACCGCAGGATTGCCGCGCTTTCCCATATGACGACATCCCCGTCCCGCAACACCGGAACTTTGCGATGCGGGTTCAACGCACCGAATTCTGGCGTGTCCAGCCCACCGTAGACATGGCCATAATCCAACCGTTCGTGGCGCACTCCAAGTTCGCCAATCGCCCACATCACAAGCTGTACGTTCGATGACGTCGTCCGGCCGTAGATCCTCAGCATCATTCACCCCTCGGAAAGCGCTGATTTTCTTCAACCACGTTCAGATCCATGTGGTTACGCATGTACCGCTCGCTGGCTTGTTGCAGCGGTTGGTAATCCCACGGGTAGTAGCCGCCTTGTCGCAATGCGTCGTAGACGATCCAGCGACGCGCCTGGCTTTCACGGACTTGCGCGTCGAACGTCTCAAGATCCCACCGCGCGGCGGCTTCGACCCGAAACCGTTCCAGTATGTCTTTGTGCGCTGGATCTTCCGCGAGATTGCTAAGCTCGTGCGGGTCGGCATCCAGGTCAAACAACTGCTCCGGATCAAGCGCGCAGTTGGTGTATTTCCACCGCCCCGATCGCAACGCCACCAATGGTGAATAGGACGCTTCGGCAGCATATTCCATCGCGACCGGCTCGGTTCTCGATGCGCCCTGCCCAAGTAGCACAAGCGATTGCCCTTCGACCCACGGTGCAATCTCGCTCATGTCGACACCGGCAAGGTCACACAATGTCGGACAGACATCGATCGTGCTGACCGGCTCGGTGACCAATCCCGGCTCCATGTCAGGTGCCGCTATCATCAAAGGCACGCGCGCCGAGCCTTCGTAAAAACACATCTTGAACCACAGGCCGCGCTCACCCAGCATGTCGCCGTGATCCGACACGAACAGGATGATGGCCTTCTGTCGCGTCGCCTCAAGCGCCGCCATCACTTCACCGATCTTGTCGTCCAGATAGCTGATATTGGCGAAATAGGCCTGCCGAGAGCGGCGAATATCCTCGTGAGTGATCTCGAAACTCCGCCAGTCATTGGCGTCGAAAATTCGCTGCGCGTGGGGATCATGATCAACATAATCCATTGCCAGAACTTCGGGATTTAAGTGTTCACAGTCATTGTATAAATCCCAGTACTTCCTGCGCGCCACGTAAGGATCGTGCGGGTGGGTGAAACTGACGGTCAAACACCACGGGCGCACATCGTGTCCGCGCCCCAGATCGTAAACCTTGCGCGTCGCGTGATAGGCGACCTCATCGTCATATTCCATCTGGTTGGAAATCTCGGCCACGCCCGCCCCGGTCACGCTGCCCATGTTGTGATACCACCAGTCAATCCGCTCGCCCGGCTTGCGATAATCCGGCGTCCAGCCAAAATCGGCAGGGTAGATATCGGTGGTCAGGCGCTCCTCGAATCCGTGCAATTGATCCGGGCCGACAAAATGCATCTTGCCGCTCAGGCAGGTCTGATACCCCGCCCGCCGCAGGTGATGCGCGTAAGTGGGAATATCAGCGGCAAACTCGGCGGCATTGTCATAAACGCGGCTACGCGACGGCAAGAGCCCCGACATGAAGCTGGCCCGCCCCGGTGCGCAAAGCGGGCTGGCGGTGTATGCGTTGGCAAACCGGGTTGAGCGCTCCGCCAGTTTGCGCAGGTTGGGTGCATGCAACCACTCGGCCGGGCCGTCAGGGAAGAGAGTGCCGTTTAACTGGTCGACCATAAAAATAAGGATGTTCGGTTCGGTCATTTGGCAACGTCCGTTCCCAGAGCTGTGTCGATGTAGTGCAACAAAACGCCAATCGCCGCTTCGCCCGACAAGGGCGCCCGGTGCAAAGCCTGACGAATGTAAAGACCGTCAATCATGGCCGCCAAACCGCGTGTCAGCGTTCTGGCGTCGCCCGGGGCCAACTGCCGAAAGGCGTGATGCAGGTTTGAGCGCAGGCGGTGCTGGTAGATATGCAGCAGCCGACGCGCCTCGTCCGATTTCTGGGCCTGGACGTAAAAGTTCAGCCATGCGGCGACCATCTCGTTGCGGAACTGCGCCGGGGCAAAGCTGGCCCGCACGATGGCTTCAATCCGGTCGCGCGGTGTTTTGGCCATGATCAGCGCGCCACGCACCTGCGCGCCATAAAGCGTCAGGATATGGCGCATCGCGGCGGCGAACATCTGTTCTTTCGAGCCGAAATAGTGATGCGCCAGCGCGCTGGACATACCGGCTCGCCGGGCGATTTGACTGACCGTCACGTCCAACGACCCTTGTGCGCCTATCTCATCAATCGTGGCTTCGACCAAGGCCGAGCGACGAATCGGTTCCATCCCAAGTTTCGGCATATGCTTCGTCCCGCTGTTCCTTCCGCGCTAAAGTTTTTTAATTGACTCGTCAATCAATAACCGCCTTTTTGAACATGGGCGTCAGTCTTTCCGGGAAAAGCGTCACAATGATGGGAGCGTCTAAAATCGAGGCAGATAGTCGTTGCGTGACCGGCGTTTACACGTCTAACCTTTCGCCACGCCGGATCAGTATAGGAGCGGCAGCGTCGCAAAACGAACCAACAAGCAAAACGACGCCAGCGCGCGCGCCAGCCGGACGAGGGATGTGAAACACCTGCCCTGACTTGTCAGGGACCGGGATTGCACAACGGCAAACACGACAAGAACAACACTAGGGAGTACTGGATATGTCTATCATCAAAGGTGGCCTTCTTGACCGCCGCGGATTTCTGAAAACCACAGCCGCTACGGCGATAGCGGCAAGCCTGCCGATGGGCGGTGCCGCTTTGGCAGCCCCCAAGCGCGGCGGACACCTGCGGGTGGGCAAGGGCCACGGCCAGACCACCGATACGCTGAACCCCGGAACGTGGGAAAACGGCTTTACCATCGGTATGGCCTTCGCGGTCCATGGTCGGCTGACCGAAGTGGCGCCTGACGGCTCGCTCGTGCCGGAACTGGCCGAAAGCTGGGAAGCGACGGCAGATGCCAAGACCTGGACCTTCAAGATCCGTGAAGGCGTGACCTTCCACTCGGGCAAACCGCTGACTGCCGAAGACGTGGTGAACTCGCTCAACTTCCACCGCGGTCCGGATTCGACATCGGCCGCTGGTCCGCTAGTGGCTCCGATCGAAAACATGTCCGTGGATGGCATGAATGTTGTCGTGGAACTGTCGGGCGGAAACGCTGACTTCCCCTTCATCCTGTCGGACTACCACCTGACCATTCATCCCGCCAAGGATGACAGCATCGATTGGGAATCCGGCGATGGCTGCGGCAGCTACATCTTGAAGAACAAGAACTTCGGCGTATCCGTCACGATGGAACGCAACCCCAACCACTGGCGCGACGACGTCGCCTTTTTCGACAGCATCGAGATGCTGGCACTGGTGGACCAGAACGCTCGCACGACCGCCCTTGTCTCGGGTGACGTGGACGTTGTCGACCGGGTCGATCTGAAGACCGTGGGTCTGCTGGAGCGCAACGCCAACCTGAGCATTCATTCGGTCGCGGGTACACAGCACTACACATTTGCGATGTCCACCAACCAAGCGCCTTTCGACGACAACAATGTGCGTCAGGCCCTGAAATACGCGATCAACCGGGAAGAAATGGTCGAAAAGATCCTGTTCGGCTACGGCTCGGTCGGCAACGACGTGCCAATCGGCCAAGGCCAGCTGTACTACAACACCGAGCTGGAACAGAAGACCTACGATCCTGACAAGGCCAAGTTCTACCTCAAGGAAGCAGGTCTTGATAAACTCGAGGTCAGCCTGTCGGCAGCGGACGCCGCCTTTGCCGGCGCTGTGGATGCCGGAGTTCTTTTCCAGAACTCGGCGAAGGAGGCGGGCATCGACCTTAAGGTCGTGCGCGAACCCAATGACGGTTACTGGTCGGATGTGTGGATGAAAAAGCCCTTCTCGGCCGTGTATTGGTCGGGCCGTCCGGTCCAAGACCAGATGTTCGCCACCGCCTATAGCTGTGGCGCCGACTGGAACGACAGCTTCTGGTGCCACGATCGCTTTGAGGCGCTCATGGTCGAAGCCCGTGCCGAACTGGACCCGGCCAAGCGTCAGGAAATGTACTACGAGATGCAGGATATCGTGGCCAACCAAGGCGGCGTGATCATCCCGATGTTTGCAAACTACGTCTTTGCCACCTCGAACAAGGTGGCCACGCCCGAGGCGATGGGATCGAACTGGGATATGGACGGCGAACGCTGGGCCGAGCGCTGGTCCTTCGCCTAAAACCGGGATACGTTTCAAAACAACCAAAGCCTCCGGCCAACGCCGGAGGCTTATTTTTTGGGCGTCTCCCATGTTCGAGCGGACTGCCATACACGCTTTGCGCGACTAGGGTCATTTCCGTGCCAGCAGTGGGATGACCAATGCAAAAGACCCTATGCAGAAACAATTATCTGTGCCTATTTTTACCCTGTGCCGGCCAACCGGCCATTTCAGCGATGCGTAAATGGCCATCGTGCCTATCGAACGTCGCAGCAACGAACAGGGAGAATATTGATGTCACTCATAAAAGGCGGCTTTCTTGATCGCCGTGGATTTTTAAAAACGACCGTCGCGGCCACAGCAGCTGCCACTTTGCCGTTGAGCAGTGCCGCCATCGCCGCCCCCAAACGTGGCGGTCACATCCGTGTCGGCAAGGCGCATGGCCAAACCACCGACACGATGAACCCGGGCACGTGGGAGAATGGCTTTACGATCGACATGGCGTTCACCATCCACGGCTATCTGGTGGAAGTGGCTCCCGATGGCTCAATGGTGCCGAACGTTGCCGAAAGCTGGGAGGCGTCCGACGATGCCTCGGAGTGGCGTTTCAAACTGCGCAAGGGCGTGACCTTCCATTCGGGCAAGGAAGTGACCGTGGAAGATGTGATTGCCTCAGTGAACTTCCATCGTGGCGAGGGTTCGACCTCGGCCGCCGGTCCCATCGTGGCGCCGATCACCGAGATTTCGGCCGAAGGCGACGACACGATCGTGTTCAAACTGGACGGCGGCAACGCCGACTTCCCCTTCATCCTGACGGATTATCATATTCCGATTTGCAAGGCCGAAGGCGACAGCATTGACTGGAAGTCCGGTGATGGCTGCGGGCCTTACATCCTCAAAAGCGTTGATTTCGGCGTGCAAGCCGCGTTCGAGCGCAACCCGAACCATTGGCGCGACGACGTGGCGTTCTTTGACAGCGTTGAAATGCTGTCTTTGGTGGACCTCAATGCACGTACCACAGCCTTGGTGTCGGGCGACGTGGACGTCATCGACCGGCTTGACCTCAAAACCGTGGGGCTTCTGGGCCGCAACCCGAACGTGAACATCAAATCCGTGGCAGGGAACGCCCATTACACGATTCCGATGGACACCAAGATTGCGCCTTTCAACGACAACAACGTGCGGCAGGCCCTGAAATACGGCATTAACCGCGAAGAACTGGTTGAAAAGATCTTGTTTGGATACGGCTCGGTCGGCAACGACCACCCCATCGGCCAAGGGCAGCGCTATTATCATAGCGAACTGGAACAGAAGACTTATGATCCGGACAAGGCCAAATTCTATCTTAAAGAAGCTGGCATGGAGAATCTCAGCATTGATGTCAGTTCTTCTGACGCCGCCTTTGGCGGTGCGGTCGACGCCGCCGTGCTTTACCAGAACTCGGCATCAGCGGCCGGTATAGACATCAATGTCGTGCGCGAGCCGAACGATGGCTACTGGTCGGACGTTTGGATGAAAAAGGGCATGGTATTCTCGTATTGGGGCGGTCGTCCGGTCGAAGACCAGATGTTTTCGACCGCGTACCAAACCGGAGCGTCCTGGAATGAAAGCTTCTGGAGCAACGAACGCTTTGACGAGCTTCTGGTCAAGGCGCGCGCCGAGTTGGACGAAACCAAGCGCAAGGACATGTATTGGGAAATGCAGGCGATCTGTGCCAATGAAGGCGGCTCGGTCATCCCGATGTTCAACGACTTCGTCTTCGCGACCAGCAACAAGGTCGGACTTCCCGAAACCATGGGCACGAATTGGGACATGGACGGCTCGCGTTGGTCCGAGCGGTGGTGGCTCGCATAGTCGACTTTGATTTCATGAATACAGAGCCCCCGGTCTTCGGATCGGGGGTTTTCATTTGGTCGGGCTAGACTTTCGTTGCTGGGGTGGCCGGCGTTATGCTGCGCCGTTTCAGCATCGCCTCGCGCCAGCTCATGAAGCTGATCGAGGCTACGATCACCATGCCACCTACAATGACCCAAGGATCAAACGGCTCGCCGAAGAACACCAGGCCAAGCAGCACCGCCCAGACCAATTGTAGAAATGTAACGGGTTGTGTTACGGCCAGCGGCGCGGCCCGGAAGGCCAATGTCATGGTGTAGTGGCCGCCCGTGGCAAGGGCGGCGACCCCAAATAAAACCCCCAATTCCCAGAGGGTTGGCGTAACCCAATTGTACAGAGCCACAGGCGCAAGGCCAATCGTGACCGTAATGGACAGCATCGCCACCACCAAGCCCGCGCTACAGCGTTCGGACAACCGTTTCGCCAAAAGATAGGATGCGCCGAAAACGATCGCGGTGAAGATCATCGCCAGATGCCCCGGGCCGATCTCGCGAAAGCCGGGGCGCAGAATAATCAGTGCGCCCATCAGGGCCACGATGATCGCCACCACCCGCCGCAAGGCCAGTCTTTCGCCAAGAAACAAGGCCGCGCCCAGAGTGACGTAAATTGGCGACAGGTAGTTCATCGCGGTGACATCCGCGATCGGAATGCGCGCCATGGCATAAAACCAAAGCGCGACGCCCATGGAATGGGCCACGCCGCGCAGGACAAACAGGCGCAGCGTATTTCTTTCCAGATGCAACCGGCTCAGCGTGCCAAGCATCGGCAATAGAAAAACCAACCCAAGAACGTACCGCAGAAACGCCGCCTCGGGGGCCGGAATGCGCGTGCCCAGCAGTTTGACCAACGCCGTGACTCCAACGAATTGCACGCCGGTCACCAGCATCCAGAAAATGCCCCACCCGGGCCGCGCAGAGTGTTCGGAGCTCATACGCGCATTAACACGCGCGCACAGTGCTTTGTCGAGGCCGGATCATCCATTGCATACCGGGTATTCCAATCTGCTTTTTCCGGGCAAAACGGGGCGGATCCGCCCGCCTGAATCAGAGACGTTCTTGCGTGTATTTACGCAGTTCTGCCCGCGCAACCTGTCGGCGATGCACCGCGTCAGGACCATCGGCAAGCCGCAGCGTACGCAGATGCGTCCACATGGCCGCCAGCGGCGTGTCCTGGCTGACACCTTGGGCACCGAACATCTGCACCGCCTCATCGACGATTTTCAACGCCACGCGCGGGGCAACGACCTTGATCTGACTGATCCATGGTGCGGCAGCGCGGGCGTCGCCCTGATCCATCATCCACGCGGCCTTGAGACATAGCAGGCGCGCCTGTTCGATTTCCATCCGTGCCTCGGCTATATGGTCGAAATTCGCCCCCAGTTGCGCCAATGGCTTGCCAAAAGCCTGACGCTCCAGCGCCCGCTGGCACATCAGTTCCAACGCCACCTCGGCCTGGCCGATGGCGCGCATGCAGTGGTGGATGCGACCCGGTCCAAGGCGACCCTGAGCGATCTCGAATCCGCGGCCTTCTCCCAGCAATAGGTTGTCCACAGGCACGTGCACGTCCACGAAGCGGAAATGCATGTGTCCGTGCGGCGCATCATCGGCGCCATACACTTGCATCGGACGCAGTTTTTCAATGCCCGGGCTGTCTGCGGGCACGACGATCATGGAATGGCGCAGGTGTTTCGGTGCATCCTCACCCGCGGTTTTCACCATGACGATGTAGACCGAACACCGTGGATCCCCTGCCCCGGTCGCCCACCATTTCTCGCCGTTGAGGACGTATTCGTCGCCGTCGCGCCTGCAGGACATCGAGATGTTGGTCGCGTCCGAACTTGCAACACCTGGTTCGGTCATCAGGTAGGCCGAACGAATCTCGCCCTCGAGAAGCGGGGCCAACCAGCGCGTCTTCATCGTTTCCGTGCCGTATTTGACGAACACTTCCATGTTTCCAGTATCGGGCGCGTTGCAGTTGAACACTTCGGCGCCAAGCGGCGTTTTTCCCATTTCTTCCGCAAGATAAGCGTATTCCACCGTGGTCAGGCGAAAGCCATGATCGCCCTCGGTCAGCCAGAAATTCCACAAACCTTCCGATTTTGCCTTGGCCTTCAGCCCCTCTAGGATCTCCGCTTGCCGGGGCGTGAAATCCCAGCGATCGCCTTTTTCAATCTCGGCGTGGTATTCGGCCTCAAGGGGTACAATCTCGTCCTGAACCATCGCGCGCACACGCAAAAGCAAGTGTTCAATATCCGGGCGCAACCCAAAGTGCATCCATTCCCCCTTTGGAAACAAAGTGTTTTGGTTTGATGACACGATGCCGCCATATCGTCCAGAGCCGACCGCCTCCTGCCCGTAAAGCCGCCACAAAGATGCTCTACTTCGTTATATCAGGCTGATCGGCCGCCCGCTTTTGTGTTTTGGTGTATTTGGGCGGTCGTGACGCCGCCTTTACCGGTCGGGCCTTAGCAGCCGGGATGTCCCAAGACCATCACCCACACTGTGCCGGCGCCTTGAATGAGGCCAAATTCGCTTGCGTCTTTGGCCAACATGTTCCGACGGTGCCCGTCCGACCTTGCCCACGCCTCGAGAACCTGCTCAAGACTGCGCTGCCCCTTGGCAATGTTTTCTGCCACAAAGCAAAACCGGTACCCCTGCGCACGAATACGGTCTCCAATCCCACTTCCGTCAGAGCCCGTGTGGCTAAAAAAGCCACGCGAGGCCATGTCGCGCGCATGTGCGGCGGCCGCTGCGGTCAGCTTGGGCGAGACTGAGACAGGTGCCCGGCCCTTGGCTACGCGAAAGTCATTCAACCATCCAGTTGCTGCGTTGCCTTGATCCCGCAGGTCCTGCGCCGCGACAGGCAAGGCCAAGGTCAGGCAAAAAATCGCTATGATATGTCGGATCGGTTGCATCGCCGGTCAGGTGAATGGCGCCAAAAGCGCCAGCGCTGCTTGGTGCTGTTCGGTGCCTGCGGCCGCCAGGGCGCATCCACCCTCATGCACCGGGCCACCGGTCCAATCTGTGACAATACCGCCAGCTGCTGTGATGACGGCAATCGGCGCCTGAATGTCATAGGCGTTCAGGCCCGCCTCGATCACAAGGTCGACATGCCCGCTTGCGACCAGCGCGTACGCGTAGCAATCCATTCCATAACGTGTCAGCTTGGCGTTTTGCGATACGGCGCGAAACGCGGCCCCGTCGCTCTGCGTACCGACTTCGGGGAATGTCGTGAACACGATCGCGTCTTCCAAGGCGCGACTGCCGAGGGTTTTCAAGGGGCGCACGCCTTGCGGTCCGGTCATCCGGGCCAAGTCAAATCCGCCTTCGAAACGCTCACCGATATAGGGCTGATCAATAAGGCCGTAAAGCGGGCCGGTGTCGTCCGCCACCGAGATCAGGACGCCCCAGGTCGGTGTGCCCGACAAGAACCCTCGTGTGCCGTCGATCGGGTCAAGAACCCAGGTCAATCCGGTGTCGCCGGCCTTTGCGCCGTATTCTTCACCAAGAATGCCGTCGTGTGGACGTTGCCGCGCCAGCACGGCACGCATCGCCCGTTCAGCCGCACGATCGGCTTCCGTGACAGGATCGAACCCATCACCTGGCAGGTCAGCCGACGTGCCAAGTGCCTTGTTCTCGGCGCCAAGATCCGCGGCCCGAAAATACGGCAATATGGTCGCACGCGCGGCATCGGCCATCGCGTGCGCGGTTTTCATAATTTCAGTTCGGTCCATCGCGTTGGCCTACATGCCGCGTTTCCGCGACATGGTTAGACCGGTTGGCGTCTCGCCTCAAGCCACGTCGCTAAGAACGCGGGCCAGATCAAACAGACGACGACGCTGATTTTCCGGGATGGCATAATAAGACCGGATCAGGTCAAGGGCTTCTTTATCTCCCAGAAGATCGGATGGCACCATTTCGGCCCCTTCTTTCTCTTCGCTTTCCTGGTCAAGCCCTTCAAAGAAAAAGCTCACGTCGACGTCAAGGGAATCTGCAATGTCCCAAAGACGCGATGCACTGACCCGGTTTGCCCCGGTTTCATACTTCTGAATTTGCTGAAATTTAATACCTACGCTTTCCGCCAGCTGTTGTTGGGTCATCCCAACCAGCCAACGGCGGTGCCGAATGCGTTTACCGACATGCACATCTACGGGGTGCGGCATGAGGTGGTCCTTTCCTATGGCGTTGTCCCGGCCGATACGTCACGCTGGCCGGGTGTCGCGGTTATACTTACGTCGCCGTGCATCCCTGCGGCCACTTCACAAAAACGTATCAGGTCACCCCGGTATTTCAAGGACTATCGCACCCCGAATAAGGGATCGGTCCCTTATACCTACAATCTAAACGAGCAACTACTACTTTGGGATAGAGTCGATACAACCCACGCTGGCAGTTTGACTCTTCTTTGACAAATCGTCTAAGCCGAAAATGTGAATTCGTCCTTAATTTTCAGTACAAAGGATCCTTCCCACATGCGCGCGTTCCGAATTGATTCGCACGATTCAGAGGCTTGTTTACAAGACATTCCCGCCCCACAGCCGGGCCAGGGAGAGATCGCAGTGCGGATTGGCGCCTGTGGGCTGAACTTTGCCGACCTGCTTATGCTTAAAGGCGAGTACCAGGACACACCCGCCCTGCCCTTCACGCTGGGGATGGAGGTGGCGGGCACGGTCACGGCCCTTGGGCCGGGCGTGACTAGCCCCGACATCGGCACACGCATCGCGGTTTTCGGTGGCCAGGGTGGATTGGCCGAAATGGGCTGTTTCCCGGCCTCCCGCGCTGTCAAACTGCCCGACACAATGGGATTTGAGGACGCCGCCGCGTTCCAGATTGCCTATGGCACCAGCCACGTGGCTTTGGATCACAAGGCGCGCTTGCAAGCAGGTGAGACGTTGTTGGTTCTGGGCGCGGCCGGCGGCGTTGGCCTGACGGCCGTGGAGATTGGCAAGCTGATGGGCGCGCGCGTGATCGCCTGCGCGCGAGGGGCAGATAAACTTGAAGTGGCAAAGGCCGCAGGCGCCGATCACCTTATAGATGCCAAGACGGACGACATTCTGGACAAGTGCCGAACACTGGGTGGCGTCGACGTGGTATACGACCCCGTGGGCGGTGACCAGTTCAAGGCCGCCTTCCGTGCGTGCCGCCCCGAAGCGCGCATCCTGACCATTGGGTTTGCCAGCGGCGAGGTCCCGCAGATCCCCGCCAATCACCTGCTGGTCAAAAACATCTCGGTGATGGGCCTTTACTGGGGCGGCTACCTTGCGTTCCGTCCGGACGTGGTCACACAGAGTCTCGAGATCTTGTTCGCGTGGTATGTGGACGGGCGGTTAAGCCCGCATATCAGCCACAGCTTGCCGCTGGCGCGGGCCAGCGAAGGCCTGGACCTGTTGCGGTCTCGCAAATCGACCGGAAAGGTCGTCATCACCATGGCCTAAGCCTGGCGCACCAGTGCGGGTGGTGCCGCGCGGTACCCTTGGCGCAGCAAATCGGCGAGTTGCGCACCAACCTCATCCCGGCCTTGCGCCCCGTAAAGATTGATTTGCTGAACCCCAAGGTCTGGCAGCGCATTACTGGCATTGATCGCTTCTTGGTGGGGCGGGATGCTGGACTCGAGCAGGGCACCGACTGCCAGATCGGCGCTGATCAACGCCTCGACCGAGCGGTCCTCGTCCGACTCGATGGCCAACTCCCAATCAATGCCTGCCGCATCCAGATGCCGCAGGACGATAGGACGGAAAATGCAGAACTTGCAGAACCCCAACCGAAGCGGGCGTTTACGCCAAGCCTGCCCGCCAAGCGCACCGACCCATTTCAACGGCATTTTGGTCAGGGTTTCGCCGCCCGGGCTCAACTGTTGTTCAGTGGTCAGGATCAAATCAACCTCACCGCGCTTCAAGCTTTCATGCAGTTTCACGGTGCTAGAGGATTTCAACACGACGTTCACCCGTGGGAAGACACTGTTAAATGTCTTCAAAACCCGGGGGATCACCGGGTAGACAATGTCGTGAGGTACACCAAGGGTCAGTTCACCCTCGTAAATCTCATCCGACAAGCGCCCCACGGCTTCGTCGTTCAAATCAACGATCCGCCGCGCATATGTCAGCAACTGCTCGCCAGAGGCGGTCATGGCGATGCGACGGTTCGAGCGGTCCAGAAGGTCCGCACCCAGCATCTCTTCGAGGCGCTTGAGCTGCATCGAAACAGCAGATTGCGTCAAATTCAGAACTTGCGCCGCCCGTGTCACGCCGCCTTGTTCGGCCACCGCCAGGAACGAGCGGAGCGTCGTCATATCGAGATTTCTCATTCATCACTCCTGTTGATGATAAACCGGACAAACATTCATTTTTAAAATCATATACGGCATGCCAAATATATCAACATAGAAAATACAAACCGATCAATCATCACTGATCGTGAAAGGAACAGACCATGACAATCCTCACACATTCCCGCGCTGGTCTGCGCAAGTCCGCGCGCCGCGTTCCCCTGAACGACATTCTTTCGCTGTACCGCGAACGCAAAGCTTTGGCGCGGTTGGACGATGCAGCGCTGGCAGATATCGGCCTGACCCGCGAAGAAGCCATGACCGAAGCAAACCGGCCGATCTGGGACATCTTTGTTCGCTAACGTGAAAACTGATTGTTTCTGTCAAATTTCAAGCCGGATTTGCTTGAAATAACGCCCATCCTTACCGATATTACAACCAAAGTCCGTTGTGGGCTTTCCATTGGGACACATATCGGAGGCTTTAATGGCTGAATTCGAAACGATCCGGACGGCGACGGGCGCGCGCGCCGCGGCGATTGACGAGGGTTTGCGCGCCCATATGAACAAGGTTTACGCGACCATGTCCATCGGCATGGTGCTGACCTTCGCCGCCGCTTGGGCGGTTGGCAACAACGCTGCCATGATGAACGCGCTGTTCACCGGGTTCACCCGCTACATCGTGATGTTTGCGCCGCTGATCATGGTCTTTGCCTTCGGTGCCGTGATCAACAAACTTTCGGCCGCTGCGGCCCAGCTTTTCTTTTACGCGTTCGCCGCCGTTATGGGCGTGTCGATCTCGTACATCTTCGTGGTGTTCACAGACTTCTCGATCGCACAGATCTTTTTGGTGACAGCCATCGCATTCGCCGGCCTGTCGCTGTGGGGCTATACCACGAAGAAAGACATTTCCGGCTGGGGCAGCTTCCTGATCATGGGCCTGATCGGCCTGATCGTGGCGTCGATCATCAATATCTTCCTGGGCTCGCCGGCGATCATGTTCGCAATCTCGATCATCGGTGTGTTGATCTTCGCAGGTCTGACCGCCTATGACACCCAGTCGATCAAGAATGAGTATCTGGCGCATGCCCATCACGGTGACAGCGAGTGGCTGGGCAAGTCGGCAATCATGGGTGCGCTGCGTCTCTACCTCGACTTCATCAACATGTTCATGATGTTGCTGAACCTGCTGGGTCAGCGCGAATAGCGCAGCCCCATATGAACGACGACAAGGCCGGTCCCTGTGACCGGCCTTTTTTGTGCAATTCGCGCCATTGTTTCGTTAGCTTCGTGCAAAGACTCATTGGAAAACGCGAATGCCCTCAGACCATACCAGCATCAATCGAAACCACTGGAACGCCCAGGCGCACGACTGGGTCGCGGCCGGACAAGAGGCCTGGGCCTCACCCGAGCCGTTCTGGGGTATTTGGGAATTGCCGGAGACGGACCTGCGCCTTCTTCCCGATGACATGACCGGCCAGCGGGCGATCGAGCTGGGCTGCGGTACGGGTTATGTTTCGGGTTGGATGGCGCGTCGCGGGGCAACCGTCACAGGCATTGACATCTCGACCGAACAACTGGCCACCGCGCGCCGTCTGGCGGACCAGCACACCACCGAGATCACGCTGATCGAAGGCAACGCCGAGGCCACCGGCCTACCGGATGAAACGTTCGACTTCGCCGTGTCCGAATACGGCGCGGCCATATGGTGTGACCCACGCGTCTGGTTGCCCGAGGCCTACCGCCTCTTAAGGCCCGGCGGCACGTTGGTATTTCTGGGGCATCATCCGTTTGTCATCCTGACCACACCCAGCAATGCCATGATGTGCGATCGGGTTTTACATCGACCATATCGGGACATGCATGCAGAGGATTGGACAACAGACCCCGACGATCCTGGCGGAATCGAATTCAACCTCAGCTTTTCAGGTTGGATGCAGCTTTTCGACAGGACCGGATTTACGGTGATCCGTTACCAGGAACTGTTTGCCCCTGAAAGCGCCACGGGCGAGCAATTTGGAATCACGGCAGACTGGTCCCGAGATTACCCGGCCGAACAGGTCTGGCACCTGCGTAAACGAGATTGACGCGCAAAAGGCCGTGCCGCTTGGCGCGGCTTTTTCTTTTGCG